>CAZRUN010000001.1:0-39574 GCA_964603415.1 uncultured Candidatus Saccharibacteria bacterium
TGAACTACTTATGGCAAGGAGAGCAAATCATAAACATCTACGCAGAAACAGTAACCGAAGCGAACGCAAAAACACCAGAAGAAGTATTATCAATTTAACTTATGAAAAATTTACCTAAAGTAGATACTCTTGCATTAGACATTGAGTATATAAAAAAAGACATAAAAACAATCAACGATAAGTTGGACAACAAGTATGTTTCACATGACACATTTGACCTAACAGTAACCTCATTGAACAAAGCTATCCAAATGATTGTATACATTGGAGCTTTCCTACTTACACCTGTTTACGGAGCGATAATTGCATTATTATTCAAAGCATTTACACAATAATATGAAATTCTACGAAACAAATACTTATAAAAAACTAAAGGACAGTCCAAAGAATAACTTCCCTAACAAGTTTATTATCCATCACAGTGGAGGAACTGACGCTAACCCTCTTTTAGATACTTCACACCACACAGCAACCATGATGGAATCGTGGCACTTATCTAAAGGTTGGGACGGATTAGGATATACATTCGTTATCCATAAAAATGGTGACGTATGGCGTGGTAGACCAGAACACCGTTCAGGAGCTCACACAGTCAATCACAACTCGTCTTCTATAGGTATTTGTCTTGCAGGTAACTTTGATGCAACCATGCCTACAAAAGAGCAGGAGGAAGCATTTAAGGAGCTATACAGGTATCTAGTAGGTATCTACGGAAAGCTACCAATCAATTATCACCGAGACTTTGCAACAAAGACTTGTCCAGGTAAAAAGATTACCAAAGACTATTTCGCAAAACTTGCAGAAAATGCACTTGCACCTAAAGTAGAAATACTTGATAACACACCCGAAGCTATAGCGTATTGCAAGACTGAATCGAGCCTTGCAAGAAAGGGTATTATCGAAATGATTATTAACTTATTACAAAAACTAATATGAAAAAACTATTAAATTGGATTATTTACTCAAGTGAAAACCCACAAAACTTCTCACTTACATTAAAAGGTATCGTGGCGTCTATCCTACCTATCGCACTTCTTTTAGGGCAACAGCTCGGATTCTCTCTTGACGGAGCTAACGCAGAACAGTTTGTACTCTCTGTAATTACAGTATGTACAACAGTAATCACTCTTATCGGTGCAATCCGTAAAGTTGTGAACACACTTACAGAAAAAGAAACGGTAGTGTTCCAAGTACCTGCTAAGAAAAAGTTGTCCACAGTTGCAAAGAAAAAAACTGTTGCACCTAAAAAGAAAGCGTAATATAATTATTACATGTCTCGAAGTAAACCTAGAGACAACACATTATTTATTTTGCTCTAGTGAAATAAAGACTAGGAACGATACGCTTGTGACCAGCACCTTGCAGATAGGTATCTGTGACTGGGGTAAACTCGCAACTCGAAATCGCATTAACACACCTTGCCGGTGTGTTTTTGTTTATGGTAATATATGTGAATGGATAAATATGAGCACAACTGCCCTAAATGCAAACACACACGATACTCGATCAACGACTATTTTTGTATTAAAAACAAAGGGCTTTGTGAATGGTGTCTCGGATTCGAGAACATGCCGTATAAAAACAAGAGAGGTAAGTACCACAAAAGAACTGGTGTAAAGTTCAAAGATTCGGATCAATGGGCTAAATATCGACCTAAAAACTTATCCACAGTTTAGTAATTTATCCACATATTTTCGTGGTAAAATAGATATATCCAGTTATGCGTTGGTAGAGCAAAACTACCACTACTATGAAACGAAAAACAAAACTAATTATCGGGCTTTTACTATGGTTCTTACTATGGGTTATATCGTTAGTGGTATTTCCTTTATCACGAGCTAGAGCAGAAGCACCTTTAAACACGATAGACGTACCTGTAGAGATTGCACAAGACCCTATTAAGTCTTATGCGTACGAACAGGTAACCTATAATTGGAGTTCAGAACAGTGGGATAGCTTTAATAATATTATTGAACATGAAAGCCAGTGGAATCCTAAAGCACAAAACAGGACTTCAACAGCTTTCGGATTAGGTCAATTTTTAAACTCGACTTGGAAATGGATGGGGTATGAAAAAACAGAAGACCCTATTATCCAAATCCATGCAACTATAAAGTACATTGAAACTGTTTACGGTACACCTGATAAGGCGTGGACTGTGTGGCAGCGACAACGTTGGTACTAATAAAAACCCCTACCATTACGGCGGGGGTTTTTTGCGTCTATATTCTTTCCATTTTTTGAAAAGGGCGATAACGCAAGCAGTAAGGAAAGCAGCGATAAGCATCAGCTAGTCGAGGGTATATTGAGGGTCATCTTTGAACTGAATCAATGCGTTCCAATCAGCTCGTGGCATGATTTTGGTAACATCGTTGATGATTTCAATATGGAAGTCTCCTTCGGTTTTCATAGGCTTGAGGTTAAGTCCACACCCAGCAACGGAGCAGTAGGAATTGTATTGAATCATACCTTTCTCTACTTTCACCATTTGGATTATGTGCGTTGTGAAACCCCGAGTTCCTTTACGTTTAGCTTTTCTGATTACATACTCTCTTTTAGAACGACCGATAGTAACAAAGGGTATTCCAATTTGTGGTAGGTTTTTATCGTAGCACTTCTGACAGAATTGCACACGAGTAATTTCTGTATGTTGTTTCATGGCTACAGATTTTATTGTGAAATAATACTTGTATATATTATACACCTGTTCGCTATTGTATAGCAATAAGTTTATCCACATGGTATAATTATATCAAACAACTTAATATGAAACGTACCTCCAGACACCATGTCGTGCCCATTTCGATCGGTGGTTGGGACTGTGAGCAAAACATCATATTCCTAACCAATGAAGAGCATGTAAAACTACATCAAATAATGAACATACCGTACGATTCAATCAGGCTTTTTAGAAAAAGAACCAATCATATCCTATTCGTAAATGAATACTATGTGAGAGAGCTTGCCCTAGTGCAAGAAATCTTTTTCAAGAACCTTGATAAAATCGACCCGTTCGTTATAGAACTCATCGCTAATTCACTACATCAACTGGTGCTCAAGGCTGTAAACGAGTACCAGATCAGCAGATTCAGTATCATAGACCGCTTTGATACACCACTTCAAAAGGCACGCTATATGATTAAGTCATACCATGCCGTGCTCTTGATTGCAGTGCTTAGAAAAACACGCTAGTAAAAACACCCTCACAGGGGTGTTTTTTAATAGACTATTTTATCTGCTATCTCTTTTGCTTTTTCAAACGTGAGTGACTTCTTACGGTTCGTCATGCGAGCGTGTACGAAGTTGTTCACAGTTATCAGCACGAACGCTTTAGGGTATTGGATAACAACGTACGCCGGAACTGGTGGCATATTGAACCCGTCACAAGGCTTAACTCTCGGATCAGCATCACTGAGTTTGAAGCATAATCCCTCTTCCTGTATTGCAACGAGTGCATTTACCTGATGATCCTCAACGGCAGAGAACGGTAAACTATCAGTAGTAGTCTGCTTGATTTCATACGCACAGTATATCTTATTTTGTTTCAAGTACTTCTCAATCCGTGGGGTTATAGAGGCTTCTCTTTTATTCATATATCTTCTCGTTAAAATCTACACCGCTGTTAATAGTTTTATATGCTTGCTCGTCAATACTTCCTTTTTCTTTGACCACAAGGGATATGTACAGGTTCTTTTTAAGAGCATCAGCTCGGAGAACTCGACCATCACCTTGTATCTTATCAACTACCGCAGGGGAATACGAGGCATAAATAACACAGTCGCAGGTCTTAAACTCCCACCCAGCCGAGATACTTGATTGAACTACTACAATACATTTATCTACATGGTCAATAGTCTCAAGGATCTCTTTGCGGTTTTTTGTCTCACCTGTAATCGTATATACGTTATACCCCTCTTGTTTCAGAGCGTCAGCTATAGCATACACCTGCCCTTTCCAGTTTGCAAACACGAGCATTTTATCGAACTCTTCAGCTCGTTCCAGTATGTACTCGATCTTTTCGTTGTTGAAATGCAGTGTTTTCTTTTTCAGCTCCTCCTCACGTTCATTGATTTTTACCGTCTCGTACGTGTACAGTATACCGTTCTCAATAGCTCGTTGCTTGGCTCTACGTGCCATAGGGTCTGCCTCGCTTGTTACATGGTCTTTAATGGCTTGTTTTTGGCTCGTGGTGAGGCTTACATAGTGTACCAGGTGAGTTTGTGGGGGTACGTCAAAGTAATCGTGTAATGAGCCTGTATAGCCATAACGCTTGATGATCTCAAGTCTTCTATTCTCTAGTTCTTCATTTTGTTTAGCAAACCAAATCGATGTGAACCCTTTTTTGCGTTCTGTATAGTACTTGTTCCGGAAGTCCAAGTAGCTCCACTTCGCTCCGAATAGGGTTGCCATAGCGTACACGTTGAGCGGTTTTGTTTCAGATGCTGGGGTTGCGGTAAGTGGGTAGTAGCGATCCGGCTTGTGGGTTTCAAGGTACCATTTAAGTGCATCGAATAGCTGTGATGTCTGTGGGTATTTTACACCACGGCGTGTCACCTCCTTGGTATGTACCCCTGAGAAGAACTTATGAGCCTCGTCCACGATTACCGTATCGAACCGTGGGAGTGTACGGTGCAGTTTCTTAAAGTCCTCTTTTGAGAGTACAGTTATATCCTTGTTGATCCCAAACTTTTTGTTCTCATTTTCGAACTTCTGCTCATCACGCTGGGTCTTCAGCACTATCACGAGTGTTTTACCTTGTGCAAGTTCAAGTGACGTCCGAGTTTTAGCAGAGCCAGTACCTTGCCAAAGACCCTTCCACTTAGGATCATCGGCTATTATTTTTTTTTGATGATCGTAAAGTGGTATCATAATGGTTATTTTTTACTCAAGTCTACAACTGAAACATCAGGGTAAACCTTGAGGATCTTGAATACAAAGTTAATGATCGCTATCTTAAACTTCGACTTTGTACTTAATGTAGGTCTTAATTCTAAATTGTTTTCTTTTAAAAAGTCTATTACTTTTTGTGCGTGTGGTGTGATCATAATGTTTATTGTGAGCTGTATGTACCCGCAGGGAGATGTGCCTACCCTACACTATTTTCAGACGAGTCGAGCGTCTCTTTCTCCCCCTGTGGGGACACAAGCTCTTTTAATTACATTGATAAAAATCTTTTAATTCTATTCCAAAGGCTATACTCTCGTTTGACGTTTTCAATTACTTCCATGATAGCTTTATGTGCTTCCTTGTACTGTCTCTTGGTCATTTTCTGTTTCCATTTCCCAAGTACGAGCATGTAACTATCAGATGGTCTTATGGTATTTGCTCCGTTACCTAAAATAATGTTGTGAGTTCCTATTTTTTCTTTCATAATACTAGTGTTGTGTGGTTACATAATAAGACTTTAGGTAGTCAGCAACAACCTTTCCTCCGTTATAGTCAGCGTTTTTTTCTGCAATAGTCACGATGCCTTCAATGGTAAACTTCGCATTATCATTATCTGCAAGATGTTCTCCAGGTCCATAGCATGAACAGTGTCCTAATTGACCGTATGACCATTCACCTTTCTTGTTACGCCATACTGCAAATCCTGAGCCTTCATATGAACCAATTTCATACCAATAAATGAAAACATCTGCTTCAACTTTAGCCTTAGCGTCTTTATCCTTAAATTTTCCAGTTAGGTCATACGCACCAATCGAGTCTTTTCCTAGTTGTATGATTTTGCCAATACCCTTAACTTTTATATCTTGTATCATAATGTTATTCTGTACTTAATTTGTTAATGATTATAACCTTCCCATATTTCTACTGCCTTACTAAAAGTGATTTCATCTGGTGACAGTTTGCTACCTTCTCCATGAGTTGTCACATAAGCCATAAAGCTTATGAAGCAGAAATATACAAGTTTTTTTGGCAATTTACTAGCAATCCATTGATAAATTCTATTTACAAACACATACTCAGTTACTTGGTCAGTGAACCAACTATTTGACCATGCATCAAAACGATTTATATTTCTTGTGATTTTTTTCATATTCTTAGTTAATTACTTAATTTGTTAATGTGACTGTCGATGATAGAGATAGCGTCCTCTGATGTAAAAGTATCTTGTTCACTTGAACTATATTCTATCTCTCCCTTAATAGTCTCCAATTCTGCTTTATGCTCTTGGTCTTTTTTAGTGAGTATGTTCGACATGAGATTAGCAATATTGCTAATAAGTGCCTCTTCCGCATCAATATCATAATTAAAAGTAATTTCTCTCAACGATTCAATCCAATTATTGTTTGTGTTCATACTTAATTTCTATTTATTCCCTGTGTGGGGTGGGTGTTATTTCAATTTCTCAAGTTTACTAATAATCTTTTGTAAATCTTTAATAAGATTTTCCTTAGTATCCCAATGCTTTAGAACACCTGAACAGGGTTCACCAATTTCATGAACACTATATCTTTTTATATCACTCTCATGAGACTCAGTAAGATAAACTGACCATCTTTGATTTTCAACGAGTAAATACTTTGTTTCTATTTTATTCATAATATCTCCACGTTTTATGCCTGTGTGGGCGTTAGGTTGTCTGATAATTCTTTTACCTTTTTACAAGTATCGCATTGAGCAAGTTGAGTAGTTCCTATTTTCTCATAAGTACCACCGCAAGTTATCGTACCTGAATATCCGTCTCCAATGTCCTCTACGAATACTTTTTCTTTACATTTATCTTTCATACTACTCTTGTGATGGTTGGGTTGATAATAGTTCAGGTGATTCGTAAACATTTCCGATGATTTCAAGGGTTTGATTGAGGTCGTTTTTTCTTTCGTGTTGGAGTGTCCTAAGTCGGTGAATGATAAAGAATATATCATGTGTTAAAACTAACCTTTCCTCTCTTCCTGGGCTAAATCTATTCATTAAAATATCACCCTCATAAATCTCTTTACCGTTTTTGTCTTTGAGACCTGTGTATTGCATTACTTCCTTTGCAACATTGTGTCTTTGAAAAGGAACCATGGTATC
The DNA here is from genome assembly GCA_964603415.1 of uncultured Candidatus Saccharibacteria bacterium. Classification (GTDB taxonomy): domain Bacteria; phylum Patescibacteriota; class Minisyncoccia; order Phycocordibacterales; family UBA9973; genus 2-01-FULL-33-17. Next base: position 7,021 of record CAZRUN010000001.1, read on the forward strand.
AAGTGTGCTACGGTCTATCGCAAACCAATCATACACCATTTCATTTCCATCCCAAGCTCTAAATTTTATTTCTCTCATATTATTTATTAACTAATTCTAATAATAAAACTTTTTTACATTGTTCAATATCTGATTCTCCTGTGTGGTATCTTTTACCAATTATTTCAGATATTTTTTTGTAAACTTCTTTTCTTGTAAATTGACCAGACTTCCATAAAGGGTCTATTTTTGCGTGTACTTTCATTCTCCATTGTCTTAGTTCTTTGTTTGCCATTGTTCCTAGTGGTTCTTTTGTGTTGTTGTGACAACCTACATAAGCGTCACAATCTTTACACCAATAGCACATATAAGACCTACCATATCTCTTTCCATATTTTTCTGCATTATCGCACCATCGTGCCTCTTTATTACAATAAGGACAAATCATGATTTTTGTTCGATTAGATTTAATAAAAACTTATTCCATGATACACCACCTTGTGGTGGTTGGGTTGATAATAGGTCTGGGTTTTCAACACCGCAATCATGTACATCTACTTCTAACTGTGGTAGCTCTTTGAACATCTTTTCAATAATTTGTTTTTTTAAGAACCCGTCTTTATTTATTAATCGTTTTTTAACCTTTTTCATACTAATTAAATGTAATACTAATAAGTTGAGGTAAGATAGCCGACAACGCACCAATAATAAAACCTACTACAAAGCATTTATATCCGAAATCAACGTCTTTATTGTGGTTTGATTTATTTTCCATGTTTTTTGTTTTTTATCCTGTAAAATAACTCACGAGCTATTGAACTTCTAATTGAATAATCTCTTGGTGTGTGAATTACTTTCCAAGAACCATTCTTAAAGTTTTCTTTTATTTGTTTATAAGAATTATCTATGATTTCTTGTGTGTTCATATTTTATTTAATGATGTCCTGTGTTCAGGAGATTACCCGACGTGACCATTTCAAAGCTGGTATTATGAGTAAGCAACAGATAAAGTCTCATAAGTTTTATGATAATACTCCTGACTACAGAACACCATATATATTTTACATTACACCAGAACTGAATAGGAGGTAAGGCAATGATTTGACTCGGCATCAGACATTAGTCTAAAGCGAACGAGTATAGTCACATTGCATGAAATACTTCACAATACTTCTTGGTCGAGTTATGAGCCCTACCTACAGCGTCTACCTATTACGCCACATACCCCCTATTCAATCCTGGTGATTACATCATGTGCCTGTGGGGAAGTGGTTACAGCTCTTTTGCTTGGTGGCTTTCTCCTCGCATAAAAGTCTTATATAACCCTTCACGGATGTACGAAGCCACAAACAATCCGCTACGCCCCCAACGACACACGATGATTTAGTTGTTAAAAAGCTCGGCTAATAAAGTAAATAAGTCCTAGTACCAGAAAGGTAGGTACTGCGTATTTCCAAAAGTTTGATTCAGCGTGCGTTGTTTCTATTTCTATAGGATCCATTTTATAGCATTTACCATCTTTTACTGTTACTAGATCTCCTGATTTTATATATTCTCCTGCTGGTAACTGTATTATTTGTTTCATATAATTGTTAAAACCATGCACTTCTTGGATCAGGATTCATAAAAATCTTCATAAACCAAGGTGCTTTATTATAATTTTCTACCCATTCCTTATAAAAATTATCTTTAGGACACCATGCAACGTGACAGAATGCTTTACAGCTTTGTGATTCGTTACAGTGTGTTCCTCTTATTACCTTCGCAGGAATAAACCTAGCTCCATATACGAAATCATTGGTATCGTTGTTTTTCATAATGTTATCTTATAGTGCACAGTGGGTCTGTAGGTGCACAATTAGGATCAAGTGTTTCGCCTTCTTTGTAGTATGGTTTTTTTTCACCTGATAATTTTGGGTAAAATATTAAAGTTGATATGTATAATATAAAAATTATAACAACCATTATAACTTCAAGATTCTTTTCAAACTGTGACTGTTTTTCGAATTTCATAGTTCTAAATTATTAATAAACTCTGCATAGGCGTCACTGATCTCAAGTGCGTTTTTCTTGATGCGTTCTCGCATTTTAACGACTTCACGCTTATCGAACTTGCGTTTAAAGACCTGTGACTTACCTGTAAACTCGATCCGTTCGTCTTGTCCGTTGTATAGTCCCATCTTTTGAGACTTATCTTCCTTGGTTTCGAGCCAAATCAGCTCTGCATACTCCGGCATAGTGCCTGTAAGTGCCTCTAATGCGGTCGCATAGAAGGCTAGTTGCCCGTGTTTCTGTACCTTTGCCTTAGTCCAAGGGTGTTTCCCTGTCTTATATTCTAGTACAAGGTTCTTTATTGTGTCGTAGGAGTCAATGAATCCGAGGATCATAACCCCGTCAATATCTACATTAAACTTAAACTCAACTGAGTTATAGATTGGGAGATCCGGGAAGTCCTTCTTATAGGTACCGTCCTCAACTGATTTAGCGAACGACTTTCCGAAACGAAGGAATTTAGTGTCTAATCGTTTTCCTCCCTCGAAGTATTCTCTTTTGAAACGTTCTTTATTACTTTCCCATGTAGTCATTGCTGACCATGAGAGATATCCACGTGGGAGGGTTATAGTCATGATATTCTTTCTAATAATCTTATAATAATAAACAAGATAATCATTCCTAATAACCAGTTTAAGAATGCTTTTTTTGAACTTCCATTTCCATTCATATATTAACTAAAATAAGTGCTGATAATGTAGCTGATTTCTTCTTGAGGGATCTTGGTTGATGCTAGGATTTTACTCTTGAGCTGTGCTAGTACTACTGGATCACTGGTTGCTTTTGTAGCATTAATTGCCACAATTGCTGGTTCTGACATAATAGTTCTTTCATATAGTGCTGTAGGGATAGTTGCTTCGGTAACGGTCATAGTAGGCATTGGTGCAGGAGTAGGTTCTGTTTTTACTGTAGCCTGTTTAACAGCGTTTACTGAGAACTGATTGTGTAGGCTTTTGATGTACGGCATTACTAGCTCGTGAGCTTGTTCGAGTGTTGTAGCTTCAACAGTAATCTCTGGTTGAATGTTCTCGTATTGACCTGTAGCAATTACTGCTTTCATGGTGAATGAGATGAGTTTTGGCGTGGTTGTTTTGATTTTGGTTTCTTTTTTCATGGTTATAGTTTCACTGGAGTGAATGATAATGAGGTTGATTCGGTGCATGTTGCATCACCTACTTCGACTGACTTGGCTTTTATTTCGTCGTATGTTTCTTTAGCTTCGTTTACGTATTCTGGGTATTCCCATGTATTTACGGATCGTAGTGAGAACTTACCGAGTGGTGTTGCAAGGGTCTTTTGACCTGATGCAAGTACTTCAGCAGTAATTACTTCTTTCAGTGCATCACGTTGTTCGGTGAGGGCTGTAATCTGTGCTGTTAGTTGTGCGTAGTGTTCAAAGTTATTCATATACTTCTTCTTCGATTACTTCTTCTTCTGTGTCTTCTGGTAGTACAACGTTTCCATCGTCATCTACGATAAAGTCATCTTCCTCGTCGTTTAACATGTGATTAGGGTACCAGTCTGGGTAATTGTTCATAGGTTATTTTAAAAAATAATGATTAATAATATTGCGAAATAATTGTCCTTGCGAGATGCGTTGTTTATAAGCTTCATCTGCAATTTGTTTTTTTTGCTTGGGAGTGATCCGAGTCGCAATCGGTACGAGCATTTGAGTTTGTGGTTTCTTTGGCATATATAATAAATTAGGTTTATGGTTTCGACCTGTAATAAATATACCACTTGCATTATTGTAACGCAAGCGGTATATCTGTGGATAACTATTTTCCGTTTTCTATGTCCTCCAATCGGTGTCGTTCTTTCTGGATCAGTTCTGCAAGGTTGAGTAAATTGGTATCTTTCACTTCTGTAATATTTAAGAACAGAGGAGAGTGTGTCAATATGTATTTTGCTGCATGTAGGTCAGCTAGTACGTTGTTTCTTATGGTTTCGTTCATATTTTTGTTTTATAAATATTCTTCTAATTCTTCAGTAGTAGTATTTTTTAAGATTCTTCCACCTCTTGGAAAAGTTGGAGTAATTACTACAGTTTGTATCTGTACAGTACCTGAGCTAAAGTAATGATTGACACGGGTTGATGTTTCATTTATATAAGATCTCATGGTAGGGTTCTTTGATTCTATTGGACTATATCCATACGCTTGGATTATTTCATCTATTTCATTCATATATTTAATTAAAAATTATCCATTTGATAAAGAGTTTTTTTATTAATATTGCTTGCAACCATATAATGGTCATGTATATCAATACCTTCAGTTTTCATTTTACCACCATGCTTTTCTCGTGCAATAATTTGAAACTTCTTATCACGTTCTGATATTCGTTTTATTTCAGATGTAAATCTTCTATATGCTACAGGTTTCTGTCCGTTGTTTTCTACGTAACTACGATATGTTTTATACAGTACTTCGGTATAAATATGTGTAGCTTCTTTTGGATAAGTAGCCTCGCTAATAAATGCAAACACTGTACTATTATCTTCTCGGTATCCCTTAATGATATCTTCTTGTTCTTGTGTTTCTGTAAACTTACCATTCTTTTCAAGTCTGTTAAGTCCTTCAAGTGCCCAATTTAGTATTCCTGATAATTCATGAGCAAGTTTACCTCCTGAAAACCGTAGTGTTGTGTCCGGGTGAGATCTAAAATTATTTCCAAAATTCACTGCTAAGATACGGCGTTCTGTTCCTGACGAACTATCATCTACTCGTGGCATTTCATTCACTGCAAGAATAAACTTTGCTTGTGTTCTAAACTTAAACTGATCTCGGTACTTCATGTTTACAGTAATTTCTTCTCCTGAAATCAATGCTTTAAGTTTGTTTGAGTGAAAGTAGTTACCTGAAATTTCTTCAATAATATTTAATCTCTTTCCGATCAATCCCGCCATTCCGAATTGTCCGTAGATATCTTCAAGTGAAATATTAGATGTTGCATCTTTTCCAACAAGCATTCCAATGGTATCAGCAAATGTTGACTTTCCGTTCCCCCCGTCCCCAATCAAGTACAACGCTTTTGAGTGTTTCATTGAACGTGTGAGACAGTATCCTGCATATTCTTGCAACATATTTCTTTTCAATTCCTCTTCTTGTCCTTCTGTCCAAGCTTGCAAGCTCTTATTCCACACTTCGCACTTAGCGTTTGGATCGTAATCAACATCAAACTGTACAAAGCTTACAAAATCAGGTGTGTGTTTTAATAGTTCTTTTGTTCTAATGTTCAATAGTCCATTTTTAACGTTAATTATATCAGGGTCTTCATTTTCTGTTATGGTTGGAAGTATTGAAAGTAAACACATTATCTTATCAGATACACATCGACTCGTTCTATAAGTCCATAACATATCTTCAAGCATTGAAGATAGTATTAATGTATTAAGATTATCTCTATCTAACATTTTATAAACACCTCCCGAGTAGTTAAATACAACACCTGCGTGGTTTTTTTTCAAGTTTGGATACTTATTTAATATCTCAATTTCATACGTTGAAAACCGGATCTTATCTTGTTCTCTCCGCTCCTTAGCGACTTCTGTATATGCTTTTTTAAGAGCCTCTTCTTCTTCTTGTGTTGTATTGTGCTTTATAATTTCATTATTCTTTCCAAATACGCAATTATTATCATAAGCCCATTCAACAACCTTCTTAACTTCGTATCCACCACGACCTTTTTCTTTCACGATTCCATGCCAACCAGTCTTGGTAATATGTTTTACTGTCTCTTCCTTACTCCAACCTGCCATACGTGCTAGTGCACTTGCTACGATCATTGCTCCGTGTCTTGAAGTGTTTGGTGGTAGTGTACGGTCATCACCACTAAGTATTGCCTTAAACGAAGGTCGTTCTTCAAGTGGGTACTTACTATTAAGTGCTTGAAAAAAGTTTGCTGTTTCGTTGCTGATAGTAACAATATCACCTCCAGTAATACGGTTCTTACTTGACGCAATACTACTTAATCCGTTTGAAACACTTCTCTCTACTGTAGTATCAGGTGTTGATAATGCGATAATCTCCTCAACCTGATTCATACTGTATCGCTTTGACAGTTCTTTTTTAATTATATTAATAGTAAAAGGTGCCTTATCGTATCCTTCTTTATATAAATTATCTGTTTTTTTCCAATACTTAGTCTGAGGAATACGTAAAATTCTTGTAAGATCTTTTACTACGTTATCAGCTTTAAACCATGATACTAGTTCTTGTTCTATAAACAACCATTGTTGTTTTTTCTTTTCCCATTCTTCTTCACTGTAATCATCTTTATATATTGTCTCATCAAGTAACCAATACAGATGATATCCTTTCATTGTCTCAATAATATAAGTAGGAGCAAATACTGCTGATATTTTATCAAGCTCTAATTGATCTTTACGGTTATCAATATCAATAAAAAATGAATTAATACATGTAAGGTCGTTTAATGTACAACTTTTGTTTTTTGCAAAATTAGCAAACCCGTTTACTGTAAAGTAACTTTCGTATCCAAGGCTATTAAATTCTTCTATTTTTTCATAATCTGATGTAAGCTCAGGCTTTCTACTATTGCCTGTTATGTCAATAAATCTAAACACATGGTCTGGAAACATTTCAAGAAATTCATCTCTCTTCTTTTTTTCCGTTGCGGTTAATATATTTTTTTTATTATCCATAGTGAGTATTCTCAAGCGACAGTATTTCCAACTTCAGGGAAGAAATACCGTCACTTGAGAACTGAAGTTATTTTTTTCTACTGGTTCGACAACCAGTAGACACTATTATACTACTTTTAAAAAATAAAACACAAATAAAAGTAATACAATATTCCAATTGTAACACATAACCTATACAAATGTCAAATAAATATGTATAATCATTGATTTTTTAGGTGTTTTTTTTGGTAAATAAGCCTTATTTTAGTGAACATGACTTTTTAAAAGTTGTGTTCAAGTCATGTACAGTCATGTACGGATCTGCTAAAAATGGGCGAAAAACGTACACAAGTACACAAGTGTACATGACTTTTTTAAAAGTCATGTACGGATTATATGTATATAATATAATGGTTAAATGGAAAACGTACACAAGTACATGACTTTTTTTATAAAACTGTTTGTAAAATTATATAGGTATATAGTGCCAAAAAACCCTTATAAATTGATTTTATATATAATAGAAAAGTTTATAGCAAAAAGTCATGTACTTGTGTACACACACATTTGACAGTGTGTCAAACGGTTCAGTGTAATTTTATAACCAGTTAATACTACTTGCGGTCTATGTAACTATTCTGCTATACTATCCCAAGAGGTTCGAAACCTCGATATTAAAAACAATCTATGGTAGTGATAGTATCTACCAATCATTATGGATTTAGGATTACAAACACGAAGTCGAGATAAGTTTATCTCAATTATTAACGGGAAGTTTACATTACGAGTACCAACAGGAACACCTGGATCAGTTACACGAGTAAACAAGAATAATGTCGAAGTTTCTGAAATGCTATTTGATTCATTTGCTGGATACCTTACAGGGATCAGTACACGAAGTCACGAGCAATATGGAAAGCAGTGGTCATTTGAATTATCTACTGGAAAGGAAACGTATGTATTTACAGCTCCTTACTCAGACGCTTACTCAAAGACATTGCTCAAGGTGTTACCTAACTTGGATCTTACACAGCCTATCAAGTTGTCACCAAGTGTTAAAGAGGAAGATGGTAAGACTAAGAAGTCATTGTTCATTGAACAAGACGGAAAGGTTATCTCACACTTCTTTAAGAAAGGTGAGAACGGATTACCTGATATGGAATTGATTAAAGTTAAAGGTAACGATACATGGGACGATACGAAGCAAATGGCGTTCCTAGAGGATTATGTTGAGACTACAGTGAAACCTAAGCTCAAGACGTCTACGCTTGCTGTAGAGGCTCCTGTGCAGTCTGAGGGGCATCAATGGGAGGAAGAGCTATCTGCAGATGTTGCAGTTGAAGACTTGCCTTTTTAAAACCCTGTGATAGTCTAAGGAATTATTAGTTAAAAAAAGCCGACGGGCTTTTTTTTGTTGTTGTAATTTTATTTTTATGGTATAATGTTTTTATTATGGGAGCACCTAAAGGAACAAGAGTAATTAAAAATAAATTAGGTAGACCGAGTGAATATGGTCAACACATGGTTGAGAAAGCTAAAAAGTATCTTGAAGAATGTCAGGACTCATTTAAGAATGGTAAAATTGAAGTAAAGTTTCCAAATAAAGGTGGAATGGCACTTTATCTTGGCGTAAATCGTGATACTTTGTTTGATTGGGCTGATAAATATCCCGAATTTTCCGATATTATGAAGGAATTAATGGCTAAACAAGAGGAGAGATTGCTTAATGGTGGACTATCAGGATCATATAATTCAACGATTGCTAAGCTTATTCTATCTAAACACGGTTATCGTGATGCACAAGAAATTACTGGTAAAGATGGAAAAGATTTTACACCGCCTACTATTCAAATTAATATGCCGAAATAAAAACCATGGAAATAAACCCAACCAAAAAACAAGCAGAGGCTTGGAACTTATTACTTGATAATACAACTAAGTATGTTGTATTTGGAGGATCAGCCGGGGGTGGAAAAAGTTGGCTTATTTGTGAATGGTTACTGACTCAATGTATAGCACACCCAGGATCAAAGTGGTTTGTTGGTCGTGACGAATTAAAGAAGATTATGTCATCGACGTTTCAAACGTTCATTAAGGTATGTAATTTTCATAAGATAGATTCTAGTTTGTGGAAATTAAACGGGCAATATAACTATATCGAGTTCACAAACGGCTCGAGAATCGACTTGTTGGACCTTAAACTATTACCTACTGACCCATTATTCGAACGATTTGGGTCGATGGAGTTTACTGGAGGGGCTATTGAAGAAGCCGGAGAGGTTCATGCAAACGCTTTTGAGATCTTAAAGTCACGTATTGGGCGACATATGGCTGATTCATGCTATCCAAAGATACTTATTACTTGCAACCCAAAGAAGAATTGGTTGTATTATGACTTCTATCTGCCTTGGAAAGAGCAAAGATTGGTATCACCGTACGCTTTTATTCATGCAGCCTACAATGATAACCCGTATACAGCTGAAGTTTATGGTGAACAATTGAGTGGACTTAAAGATAAAGTGCAACGAGAACGTCTCATGATGGGTAACTGGGAATATGATGATGATGAGAATGCGATATTATCTTATCGTGACATTATGTCATTGTTTGAAGTATCAGGAACGACAGGTGCTAAGTACATGACGGTTGATCCGGCATTCTTAGGAAAAGATGAGGCAGTTATTTATGTTTGGAATGGGTGGATTGTTGAAAAAATTATATCAATCCCAAAGACTGACCATGAAACATTATTAATGCTGATTGATATGTATTCAAAGCAATATGATATCCCAAGACGTAACATTGTAGCCGATGCAGTGGGTGAAGGAGCTTACTTACCTAACTTAATGCGTGGAATACGAGGGTTTATCGGTGGAAGTAGTGCGTTAGGTGATAAGGATCACAGGCTTGATGAGCTTAAACGACCGTTTTATGCCAACCTACGCAGTCAATGTATCTATGAAATAGCCCAAAAGATTAAATTAGGGCAGGTGAGAGTCGAGTGTGATGATGAAGCTATCAAGGTAAAGCTCGTACAGGAGCTTGAACAGTGGAAGTTGAAGGCAGTTGATGATGATAGAAAGGTAGCAATCATAGGCAAGGACGAGATCAAGGCGTCAATCGGACGTTCAACTGACTTCTCAGACTGTTTATCAATGCGAATGTTCTTTGAACTTGATGGAGTGAAACCAGTTTCGAGCGATGTTGCTCGTAGACAATTACAAGTAAACAAACAAAACTTCAATAAGTGGGCAATCTAGCTTGCTTATTTGTAAAGTATTGTGGTATAATGATATATATTTATGGCAAACTATGATCCAAAACGAGGAGCACCGGCACCATCATACTCTCAACACGAAGAAAAATACCGTGGTGAGATTTTAAACAACTTACAAAGAGCCTATCAAGGGCGTGAACAACCACAAATGGAACTTGATGAGCGGTCTTATAGTCAGTATTACTTGATTAACCGTCAGGCAGACATGGCTTATAACCCTCCTAAGAACAATCCAATGGACTCACGGATCGTTACAGGTATCGTTCATGAGAAGAATAACACTATTGAAAGCCTTGTAACATCAATGAACTTGCAACCTAAAGTAAGTTTGTACGATGAAGATGACCAAGAGTTGCAGGACTTCTCAATGTTGCTTACAGCAAAGCTTAAAAAGTCTTTGAAGCAAGAAATGTTTTCAGAAAAGCTTGCTGAGTATGTACGTGTAAACGTTGCACAAGGTAACGTATTCATTGCAGAAACAAAGAAACGAAAGATTAGTGTTAACAAAAACATTGTTGGAGATAAGTTGAAAGGTAAGATTACTACAGAGATTATTGATGAGGGAGAAGTTCTTGAATCAATGATTATCCCAAACACTTGTATCTACTTCCCGAACCTACTTGAACCGGATCTTAAAAAGCAACCGTATATTTATATGGTGATGCACATGCCGAGACATGCCGTTGAACAACAGTACAAGGACTTCCCACAATGGAAGCATGTACCGAAGTATCCAACCATGACTACACCGATGAACGAGTCAGGTAACTGGGGTGATTACTACCTACAACAACCACGAGAGGACTATATTGAAGTTATCATGTACCAAAATAAGCTACGCAATGAGTACAACGTATTCCTAAACGGAGTTATGATGTATCCAGTTGAAGAGCTTAAAGATGGTAATGAAACAGCTTGTATCGGATATCCTTTGACTGAGTTCTCACCATCAGGTGAGTATACAATCGTAAAAGGAGACAATGAACGTATTCCGTTCTATGCGTATGGTAAATCTAACTCGATTAAAAACGAGGTAAAAGAAACTATTGCAAATGAATTGTTACGAATCATGATCCACAAGATGCGATATTCTTCATTCCCTACTCTTGGAAACAATTCTGATAAGGTACTTACGTCTGATATTTGGGCACCGTCAACGGTTATCCCTGATATTACACGAAGTGATGTTGAGGTATTGTTCCCTGACATGAAGATTGAAAATGCTGACTTCTCATTCTATCAGTTGATTATGCAATCTATTGATGAGACTTCGGTTTCAAAATCAGTCGAGGGTACTAACAACGAAGACATTACAGCTACTCAGTACATTGACCAGAAGAAAGAAAACCTTAAAAAGCTTGGACTCATCATTGATGGTGTTATGAACTTCTTGAGAGACTTCTACTGGCTACGTTTGTACAATGAAATTGAAAACCTTGATCGTAAGAAAAAAGTGTATTCAGTTGCAGAACAAAAGGAAATTGAAATGTATGAAAGCTTTACGTTCACCGACACTGTTGGAGGACAAGGAACTGAATTGCAGTTTAATTTCACAGATGAGATTAATGAAACTCCGGAAAGTATTTTCAAAAAAGAATTTGAATCAACTAAACCGATTAAGAGCATCTATCTTAAACCTAAAGAAACCAAGGAGATCATTAAGAAGCTACGCAATAAAATTTATATTGATGTAGTATCTGAACCAGAAGGACAGAATCAGTCACTCCTTGGAATCTTGTTTAATATCCTTGCTCAGTATTCAAACCTACGAGGTGGAGTACTTCCAAATCTTAACTTTGAATATCTTGATAAGATTATCAGTCAGAACTCAGGTTTTGATGCAAGTGAGATCTTTAAGAAGATGCAGGAACCTATGGTTATGCCACAAATGCCAGGTATATCAGCTCCGACAGGGGCAGATGGACTGCCAACACAACAGCAACAACCTCAGAATAGTGTCCTTGCAGACCAAACAAACACGTTATCAATGTAATAAAGAAACCATATGTTTGAAACCATTAAAAACCTTTTTACAAAAAAAGAAGAAGCACAAGACCCTGCACGAAACATGCGGGAGCTTTTGCGTGAGAACTTGACACTTGTTCCAATAGATGTGTTCTATATCGATGATCCAATCCCTATGAAGGAGGAGGAACGTAAGAAATACCTCAAGGTGTTCAACGACTTGATGAAAGAACCGGAAGTTGAAGCAAGAATTAAATACCTCACAAATAAACAAGCGAGAATGACATTACAGAACCATGACCCTACAACAGCAAGTCTTGGATCTGTAAACATTAACGGTATCTGTACCGTACTTGATGACTTTAAACGGTTATCTGATATGTACGATAAAGAAACCACTAAAGTCGAAACCTTTAATAAATATAATATTCTATAATAAAATGCCGAAATTAATAACCGATGACAATGGAGATGAGATTGAAGTGTTCACTGCTGAAGAAGCACAAGAACAAGCTGAGAAAGTAAAAGCTGAGTATGAAGCTAAACTAGCTGAAAAAGATGCTCACGTAAAAGAAAAATTGGACCAGTTCCAAAAAGCTAAAGGTGGTATCGATCTTGAAAAAGAAGAAATCATGAAAAAGCTTGAGTTAGAAACATCACAAGCTAAACAACTTGCTGAACAGGCGAACCTTGCTATTGCACAAGCGAACAAAGCTCGTGAAGATATGGTAAAGGAATACTGGATTAAGTCTGTTGTAGGTGAAGATGCTGATGCTATTGCAAAGATTAATTCAAACTTTGAAATGATTAACCTTGAAATCAAGTCTGAAGAAGACATCAAACGAAAGGTTGAGATGGCTACTAACATGGCTGGTATTAATAAAATCAATGTGCCTCATTCACCATTTATCGGTGGTGGATACGCACCTAACCCTGCTAAAGATCCTAAGAACAACGCTGATTATCAGCAATTCCTAAAGGATACAGGATTAGATAACATGCTCAAATAATTATATGGCAAAAGAAAAAGCAACCAACGGAGAAATTGATCTTAATAAATCAACACAAACCATCACTCCTGAAATGATGGACGCAATTAAATCGATTCTTGCTCAAGAAAAAGCAAATGATAAGAGTCGAGATAATTCATTCTCAGTACTTACTGACGTACGTGACCCTAAGAAAATCGAACAAGTACGTATCAAGCGACTTGATGGTAAGTTCGTAATTGGATTCAAAGACTACAATACTGACCCATTCCGAAAGACACCTCGATACACAGTTAACAAAATGCACTTGGAACGAAAACTTCCTAACGAGCCTTTTATCACATTGCTCCTATCAACTGACGGAGAAACTATTGAAGAAAAAGAAATGCCTCACGTTGATTACATGAACTACCGAGAAGACTTTCCAGTAGATGTTATCGAAGTTAAAAAGCATCAGATTATTGAAAACAAAGGACTTATCACACAGAACCCATCAATGGCTTACGAAGTAGATAACAAAGGTCAGATGGTAAACAGTGGTATGATCCGACAAGAAGTGGTACGTGAAGAAATTTCATTTATCATTCAATTACCAGGATTCGCTAACCCAATCGAAATCAAATCAGATTTCCTAGCATAATATGGAAAATACAGAATATTCAAAAAAGATTTATACAACAGTAAACGGACTAGCGAAGAAGTACTTGGAATCAATTACTCCTATCATTGAGAACGGACTATTCGACCCATCTGTATCAGATGAGGATCGTAAAGCACAGGAAGAAAAGATGGTTGACTTTCAACTAGAGTTCATTAAAACTATTGCAGAAACAGATTTGCAATGGACTAAAGTAGAACTTATCTTCTTACAGCTTGAATCATTGTTGCAACAGTCAAAGACATTCATTAAGAACACAGTATCATTGTGGGATAATGAAATTTCATCACGAAACTACGGTGTAAAAACAGCTGAAGGTAAATTCCGAAAGGAAGAAGTACCAGTTTCTGTTATCATCAAGGCACTTGAAGACGCTCGTAAAGCAACAGGAGACAATAAAGAAGATTTCTATAATTAAAAAACTTGCATTGATTTGTATTATTATGGTATAATGTACAAGTAAAAGGTAGGTGCTATGATTTAGGTAACATTAGTTTCGATTAGTGTTACCAATAATCCTTGCAGAAACCACGAGGAGGATACAATTAAGAGTCTGGAGAGACTGGGTTAACAGCCCCTAGCGAAAAACACTCTACCTAAAACACGAGTCGGCAGACTTCTAAAAAATGCTAGGTACGCACGAAAGTGTGTTTTTTATTTATTACTTTTAATTTAATCCTAAATTATTTATGGCAACACAAGCAAATTATCGCAATAACGGAGCTATTTCTAAAAAGAAAGCTTCTACTGCATACAAAGTTGGTGACTTCCTTACTACTGATAGTAACGGATTCTTGGTACCAGCAGGAGGTGTAGCAGGTAAACTTGTTGGAATTTCTAACGAAGAAATTACAGCATCTTCATCTGACTACGCTTCTACACGAGATCTTAATATCTCAGGAGGTGGTTCACAAGTTGAATTCGAAATTCCAGTTATTACCGGAACAGCAACTCAAACATTAGTTGGAGAATTAGTAGATATCGATGCATCTGACTCACGAGGAGTTGATGTTACAGCTTCTACTAACGACCAGATCCTTGTAACTCGAATCATCGATTCAGCTACAATCAAAGGAAAAATCGTTCTTTAATCATTACTCATTAACTTAAATATAAACATATATGAACAGCTCAACATACGGAAATACCAATACATTTCCAATGTACGCAAATAATATCAACCAGTTCATGGAAGATTATTTGTCACGTTACACTCCAGAATCTGCAGGACTTTTCATTTCACAAAACGTGGGAGAAAATGCTGAAGATGTAAAACTTGTTCGTGAACAGGACATGGAGTTCTACGCACAGGACAAACCACAAGGAACAGATGCACAGCGTCTTGCACTTGGAACTGGTTACTTCAAAGAAATCAAAGCTTACCGAATCGGTGCTCAATTCAACTTGACATACGAAATGCGTGTAGCACCACGATTCTCTCTTGGAGAAGCAGTATCAGAATTTGCTAAATCAGTACCATCTCGTATGGAACTTGATCGTCAACACTTCCTATCATTCTCAAACGCAACTACTTATGTAAACATGAGTGGACGAACTGTAGATGTAGCAGGAGGAGACGGACTAGCAATCATTTCAGCTACTCACCCATTGGCTCACTCAGCAATCACATGGTCTAACTTGGTTCCAGGTAACCCATCATTGTCTGTAACAGCTCTTGAATCAGCTGAAACACTTGGAGTTACTAACGTTTTGAACAACTACGGAAACCCAGTACCTTACAAATTCACTCACTTGATTGTTCAAAAGCAATCACCTGAAACATGCCGTATTGCTACTGAAATCCTACGTTCATCTTCATTGGTTACACAAGCTAACCCAGGAGTTGTTAACACATTCAGTACAAAGTACAACTTGATGGAACTTTCACAAGTTGCAACTAACGCTATGGGTGTTACTGACAACAGTAAATCTAAATGGTGGTTCTTAGCAGCACTTGGACAAGGATCACAACGATTCCGAGCTTACGAATTAGTATGGGAAGCACCTCACATGAATGCTGCACCAGCTGGATCTAACAACGGAATTGATGCTTACAACGATGACATGACTTTCGGTATGCGTGCTCGATACGGACACGGAGTACTTTCAGCTCGTGGTATCATTGGTTCATTTGCTTCTTAATTATCAATATAAGCCCATCGGGGGCTTATAGGGGCGAAAGCTTGTATTATGGTTTCCAAGCTATCCCCTACAAGCCCCTGATGTAACACTACTATGTCAATACAATACACACGTGGTCCATTGTCTTTTGAACCTGCATTATTTGATGCAAGTCTCAACGGTCAAGGGCTTATCACTGAATGTCAAAAAAGTACAACTGGAGCACCTGCAGCTACTGCTGGGAAGTTTATTCCAGGAGCACTTGTTACAGCTAGTAACTCAGTGATCTGGCAGAACACAGGAACTACAGCTTCACCTGTTTGGACAACAAACAGTACAGGAGCTGGAGCAACAGGTCCTACTGGAGCAACTGGAGCAACTGGAGCAACTGGTACTACTGGAGCTACAGGTCCTACAGGTCCTACAGGAGCTTAATTGAACTCTTTTACACTCACTTTATGGTGGGTGGATAAAGGGTTTAACCCCTTTAAAACCATGAAACTATCTTTATCAATGATTGTTAAAAATGAAGAAAACCATCTTACTACAGCACTTGAATCAGTTTCAGGTATTCATGAGATAGTTATTTGTGACACAGGATCAACTGATAACACAGTAGAACTTGCTAAAAACTACACAGATAAAGTATTTACTGATTACACATGGAATGATGATTTTGCAGAAGCTAGAAACCATGCACTTGCAAAGTGTACTGGGGACTGGATTCTTATTGTAGACGCTGATGAGCGACTTGCTACACCTATTGAGGAAGTAATCAAGTACGTTACTGAGGCGGATCAGAAAGGGTTAAAAACAATTAGCTGTAAAGTGATTTCAGAGAAATGGAATCAGATGCACAGACAACCACGACTCTTTAAAAAATGCGATGAAGTATTTTGGAAAGGTGCGATACACAACCATCTAAGCGTTGATGAGCATAACTACCAAGATATCGAAGTTTATTATGGATATTCAGATGCACACCAAAAAGACCCTGATCGAGCATTGAGAATACTTACCAAAGTAGTTAATGAAAAACCGGATCGTGCTAGAGAGAAATACTATTTAGCACGAGAATACTGGTATCGACACGACTATACAACAGCTTTGCATTGGTACGAGAAGTATATTCAAGTATCAAAGTACCCGGCAGAACTTGCAGATGCTTACCTTATGTCAGCTAGATGCTTACACGCACTAGGAAATATGGAAGAATCAAAGACACAATGTCTTAATGCAATTAAAGTGAACACGAATTTTAAGGAGGCTATCTTATTTTTAGCAAGCCTATCAGGACCTAAGAATAAGAAACGATGGACTGACTTTGCAGAGGGAGCAACCAATGAAGATGTCTTATTTATTAGATAGTATTATAACCATATTTATGGTATAATAATATACAAGAAACCATAGATTATTAATCTATTCACACTAAAATTATGTCAGTACCAAGAAATGTAAAAAAACAACCAATTACATGGACTTCAAACCTGTCTCAGCCAATACTCGTTACTGACTGGCGAAACATTGAAATCACTGTAGTAGGAACAGGAGACGTATCAGTCCTTGCATCAAAAGATAAGACTATTGATCCTATCGATTTTTCAAGTCCTTCAACGATTACCAACAGTTATGCGACTATCGCACTCTATGATGAAACAGTTACAAGTAGCAACTTTGTGACTACTTTAACCGTATCTGCATCTACTAAGATTGCAGAAATTGATTCTAACCTATTAACATGGATCGCAGTTTCACGATCAGCTGATACTGTTGATGCGTTCATTACTTACAGTGATAATCAGTAATTAATTATATGGCACGAAGAAAAGCAAAATCAGATGGAGAAGCTTTTAATGGGGTAACTACCGATCAAGTCACTATTCTAGGTGACGGGTTTAACATACCTCTATATGCCGTAACACAACAAACAGGTAAAGGACTTCTTTCAGGAGGTGCAGTATGGACAGGTACAGGATTTGTATTCGATGTAACAGCTCTCTCATACTTTATTGACGGAGTAAACTACACAGCAAGTCCAGCACAAGTAACTCTTGCAGGTTCAGACCCAACAGATGACCGATTCGATTACATTGTAGTCGATGACGCAGGTACAATCTCTGTAATTACAGGAACTCCAGGGACACCACCAGCAGTGCCTACACTTGCTTGGAATGAAGTAGGAGTAACAATCGTATTAGTAGAAGCAGGTTCAACAACACCTACAATCCTACAAGACCTCATTTACAATGAAGACACAGGAGCACCTACAGAATGGGTAACATCAACCTATAACATTACAGGAACACAGGCAGGAACAGTTGTATATAACTCAACAGATACTCCATACAGTGGAACATTACTCGCACAAGCTACCGCAACAAACTTACGGCGTGGTATGCGATTCACACGAGGTACTGACATCAGTATCCAGCAGTTCGGATATGTAGCACTTGCTTTCAGAATTGACGGAGTAGCACTGCCTACATCTAAAAGTCCTATCATTCGATTTCAGAACTCATCAGGTGGTCTCATTGGAAACAGTGTAAACCTAGTTACTTATGGACTAAGTAGAACAGTAGTCGGAACATGGCAGTTGCTCTCAATCCCAGTAACCGCTTTCGGTAACATAACAAACGTACGCTCACTTACAGCAGTTGTAAACGGAGCAGGTACAACTAGTTGGTCAATGGATAGAATCTTCCTTTCAGGAGCAATCCCACCACAAGGACTATCAGGTCCAATATTCCTATCAGCAACAGGTACACTTTACTCACAAGGAGCAGGTGCAGGAGCAACAGGAGTAGCAGACAGTATCTTTCTAGGTACTAACGCAGGTTTCCAAGCTACAGCAGCAGACGTATCTATATTCCAAGGTAAGAACGCAGGGTATGGAGCAACCAATGCAAACAATGGTATCTTCTTAGGGCTTAACTCTGGTTACAAAGCAACTGACGCAGGCAGTTCTGTATTCATTGGTGAAAGTTCTGGAAGTGAAGCAACAAACGCATACAGCGCATTGTTTCTAGGTAAAGGCTCTGGAGAAAATGCATCACTTGCAAACCGAGGAGTATTCTTAGGAAGAGATGCAGGTAGAAATGCCACTAACGCTTTCCTATCTACATTTGCTGGATATAAAGCAGGAGAAAACTCAACTAACGCAGCTAACTCTATCTTTATTGGTAATGCAACAGGTCGTAACGATACTGTAAACAACACCGCATCAGGTACAAGTATTCTTATCGGTAACAGTTCAAGTACAGGTGGATTTCAGGATAGTATCGGACTTGGTGAGGGTGCTACAAACACAGCAGCTAATCAGTTTATGGTTGGTTCAGCTACGACACCCGTTAATCAAATGGTAGTCAAAGGAACAGGAGCAATCCAAGTACCAGTAGGAACAACAGCAGAGCGTATTGCAACTCAAGGAGCAATCCGATATAACACTACAACAAGTAAATTCGAGGGGTACGATGGTACAACTTGGGTCGATCTCAATTAATCAATTAATAAATTTATAATTATATGGCACGAAGAAAAGCAAAAGGAGATGGCGGAGGCGGAGGAGGCGGAGCTTTCTCATCAATCACAGGTACACCTACAGAAGTAGCGTACTTTGATGCTACAACAGGAAACGGTACGTCAAACCCAGCATTTTGGGTAGATGAAACAACAGGATTTGATTTATTCGTTTATGATAACGCACCACCTACTATTACTTATGGAGTAATTAACTCATCAGGTGTTACTGGTATTGACGACCTAACATACGCAGGTACATTTACAGGTGCAGATACAGGGCTTGTTTCAACATTATATACCGTAACAATGGGTAAATCAGATGCCTTTACATGGACTTCTAACCAAGGAGGTTCAGGAGGTAGTACAGCACCTGTTACAGGATTCGCTCTTGATAACGGAATTACTATCGACTTACCATCTACAGGATATAACGAAACAGATGTTTGGACTTTCCAAATTGAAGTAATCAGTAACGAGGTAGGTTCAGTATACACAAAAACGTTAAAACTTATCAGTACGGGTGATACTGGAACTATAGATATTAGTTCCCCAGCAAGTGCTAGTTATGGATTGGTATTACCACCAGCACAAGGTGCATCAGGAGAAACTCTTATCAACGATGGTTCTGGTAACATGTCATGGGGAAGTGGAGTGTTCTTGTTAGATACTACTGGTCCAGGTGGATTTGGTAACATCTACTCAAGTGATTCTGGATTTGTCCCAGGTACATCTGATGCAGTGTTTATTGCAGGTGAACAAGCAGGAATGGGGGCTACAGGAGATTTTACTGGTTCCCAATGGATTGGTCTAGGAGCAGGAAGTAGTTCAATAGATGCTGCCTATTCTGTATTTATTGGTGCAGGTGCTGGTGGGTCAGCGGAAAATGCAAATGGTGCTGTATTTATTGGAAGTGCAACAGGAGATTTTGCAATAGATGCTTTTGATTCTGTATTTATTGGTGGAGGTGCTGGACAGGATTCAAATAATTCATCTAGTTCAAACTTTCTTGGAGTAAATGCAGGGAGTACCTCTGATGGAGTTGCTAATAACTATTTAGGAGCATATTCTGGTCAAGATGCTACTGGTAACTACAATAACTTCCTAGGTTTTGAAACAGGTAGAAATGCAACAGGTGCAGAAAACTCATTCTTTGCACAACGTGATGCAGGTAGAGATTCTGTTGGAGCAGACCATTCAATATTTATCGGAGAAAACTCTGGTAAAAATTCTGATGGTGCACAGTATTCAAATTTCTTAGGTTTTGGTTCTGGTCAATTATCAGTAGACGTATCAAATGCAAACGTATTTGGTCGTAGTGCAGGTTATGATTCTGAAGATTCTCAAAACGTAAACTGGTTTGGTCAAAATGCAGGATACCAAGCTTTCGGTGCATCTAACACAAACTTCTTTGGACAAGGTGCAGGGTATCAAGCGAATAACAGTAGTAACGCAATTGCAATCGGAGCGGGAGCAGGGGCATTGATTGACGGAGCAAGAAACGCAATCTTCCTTGGTGCTCAAGCTGGTTATCTTGATACAGTGGATAACACTGGAAGTTCTGATGACTACTCAATCGCAATCGGTGGTCTATCTTCAACAGGTGGATTCTCAAACAGTATTGCTTTAGGTGGACGAGCAACAAACACAGCTACAAATCAGCTCATGCTTGGTTCAAGTACACGACCTATCAATGAGATTACTCTTAACGGTAACAGTGATGACAACATCATTACGTATACAAAGAAAATCACTTCTATTCCATCAGCAGTAAACGCAATGAACACAACTCCTATCCTTACTGGAATTACAGCTCCAAGTGGATATGCAGTGCAAATCCTTGATGTTTACGGAGGAGTTACATACAACACAACTCCATACGCAACTAACACAGGAGTAAACATTGCATTCTCTACAGCTCCAACTCAATCAGTATGGCAGAACGCAAACATTATTGGAGGTACAACTTCAGAAATTAGACGATTCTCAAAAACAACTGGTTCAGGTGCAGAAGTAGTAATTCCAAACGATGAACTTGTAATTACAAACATTGTTGGAGACCCTACGGCTGGAGATAGTGACCTAAACGTATACATTACTTATAAGATAATCAAACTATAATATATGGCACTCATTAAACAAATTGAAACAAAAGAGGGAGCAGTTGCAAGTTACTGGAGAATTAAACCTCGTGTAACTATCGACCTAATCTCAAAGAAAGTAAACTTTATCGTAGAATGTTATCTCAACGCAGATGCACGACACGATAATAAGCAACCTGTAGATTCAAAATCTTATTCAGCAGTAATTGATGAAGTAGGAGGAGACATTCGAGCTAAGCTCTATGTACTCTTACCAACACTTACTAATGGTACAGAAGCAGGATTTGCACCTAACGCAGAAGCTACCCCATTCTTCGCAGATGCGGTATCAGACGAGTTGTAATACTGTAGGACACATCAGCAATGGTGTTTCCTATCAGTCTTATAAGGACTGTTAATAATTATGGATTTAACAACAATAACTCAATTGAAAGAAGTCGGTATAGCCCTCGTTGTAGTCGTGGGGTGTTGGTGGTTACTTCGTGATGTAATGTCTTCTATCAAAGACACAACCCAGAAAACCATTGAGGCTAACAAAGACGTGTTCGACCAGCTTATGTCTCGTATGCACGAACAAGAAACAAACTACCGTTCTTATGTACAGGAAAACAACCACCAAAAGACTGAAATGATGTCTGAGGCGGTAAAGGTAATGTCCGACATTGGTAACACGATTGAACAGCACAATAAGATCCTTGAGAAATTAGTAGATAAATTAGATAAATAATTATATGGCATTCACACTCTCACAACTTAAAACTGATTTGTCACGACGGGTAGCACCTGCCGATCCTTCGGATTCAAAAGATTTTTACGGTGCAGTTGAAACGAGTGCATATAGTCTTTTGTCAAAGATTAAACCAAAGGAACTATCACGGCGAGCTATTATTGAAAATGCTTTGTACGACCAAGTGAATCGATACTCATGTCCTGAAGATCTTGATACGAACAAGATTATGCAGTGGTATCGTATGGCACTCAACAACGGTGGGCGACAGCAGTTCCTCGGATTTGGTTCTCAAGTATCTAACCGATCATTTGATGCAGTATCAAGCTCACGAGGTATCTCAGGTGTACAGGATTGGGGAGGTGTTGATTCAGCAGGATCACTCTTTACGATTGAATACCAGTCAGGTAAAAAGTTTATTAAAGTACTTGATGGGCTTCCAAATACCGGACTTACTATCTCAAACATGAACTCAATCAGTGATGATAATGGTACATGGAACACCTTCGGAAACGTTGTAAATCTTGCTACTGATAACCTTACTTATTTAACAGGAACAGCATCACTTCGTTTTGATATCAATACTACAACTACAACTGGAGGGCTAGAAAACTACAACCTAGAAGCAAAAGATCTATCTGAATACTTAAACGTTGGAAAAGTGTTTACATGGCTTGATATTCCAAACCAAAACCAAATCCAAACAATCACTATCGACTTATTCTCAAGTCTTACTGACTACTATTCAATTACAGTATCATCACCCCATGACGTGGATCAGTTCCAACTAGGGCAGAACATGTTAGGATTTGCACTTGATAGAGAGGTAATGAACACTGTCGGATCACCTAACCCACAAGCAATCACAGGTGTACGATTCACATTCGTAACCAACGGAACACTTCAGATGAACTCAGTACGTATGGATAATATCGTAGCTCGTAAAGGGCACGTATACGGAGTACAGTACATTTCAAATCAAATGTTCCAAGACACTGTATCAAACCTTTGGAAGTCACGACCAACACTTGACAGTGATATCATTCATGTTGAATACGATACTTACAATCTTTTACTAGATTTCTGTACCGTGGAACTTGCAAATGAATTGATGACTGACAGTGACGGACGACAGAACATTCGTATCTATGAGGAAAAACTTGGGCGATCGGTTATTGAGTACAAGAAACGACACAAGGAAGAATTTATCGATGAGACACAAACACTTCGAAATTTCGGAGTACCCTATGGATACTACGGAGGGAGAGGTTTTGGAAACGGAGGATTACCACAAAATAGAAACTCTTAATTAATATAAATATTTATGGCACAGCAGAAAAAAGTAAAGTACATATCAACGTTCACTGGGTATAAAAACTACCGGGATATTTTGAAGTTGCAACCAACTGACATTACTGCTGGGTCACAAAATGTTTGGATTTCTGATGCGTCTAAAATTGAAACACGAGCAGGTATGCAGTTCTTTGGAGCACAAGGAACTATCGGTACTGCTACGCAACAATCATGGACACTTCCTCACCGTATTCACTCAAGTTACGATGAGTTTGTAAACAATCAAGGAGTTAAAATTCCATTGCGTTTTTACTATTCAGGAACTACTGCTAAGGGTGACGTAGGTGAAGTATACCTACCAGAATACGTTGCAGGAGTTGCTCAATCTACAAGTAAGTGGTATCAGATTACTGCAAATGCACCTGCAGTTCCTTTGGCATCTAAGCATCAGATTTACTTTGGGCAATGGTTTGATCCATTGAATAAACAAAACCAACTGGTGATGACATACGGAACTACGAACGTTACAGCATGGACTGGAGGTTTTGCTCCTATCACAGCGATTACAGGAACTACGATTGTAACCAATGCAACGTGGCGATCTTTAGGGTTTATTGAATCAACAGAAGGTGTTAACTCAGTTGTAGTAAACGGGGTTACTTATGCACTTACCTCAGGTGACTTTTCAACAAACACAATTACCGTAGCTTCAACTACAGGTATTTCAGTGAACAATGTTGCATTCCAAACAATGCGTAATGATACGATTGACGATGAAACAACTGCAACTGGATTCGTTGCTGACGTGTGTTCAGTAATAAATAACCAAGTGTACTATCTTGACTGGCGACAGAAAGGTGGTCTTGTATCATGGAACCGTAACCAAGTAGCAAGTCTCGGTGTTACTGCATATCAAGGAACTAGTGGGCTTAACGATGCAGTGTTTTCAGGTACATACACAGGAACTGACGTAAAAAATATTGAGCTAACTATCGACAGCGTAAATCCAGCGAGTGAAACACAAGAATATCTTGGAACAGGATCACAGTTGTTTTTTGATACGTCTGCATATTCAGGTGTAGGTGAAAATACGTATCAAATGAAGTGTATGTATACTCAAGTAATAACAGGTAAGTCAATGACTTATGTTGGTACGTTCACTGATGGGGAGATTATTGTGGGTGGTACCAGTGGAGCGGTAGGTATTATTTATCAGCCTGACCCAATCACCATAAACCTTGTTGCAGGGCTTTATACAATTAGTGGACAATTCCAGCCAAACGAAACAATTACAGGGCAAGCAAGTGGTGCTACTATCGAAGTATTTGCAATACAAGAATCTACAGGTGTTTCATTTACTAAAAACGATGTTCCAGTTACATCACTAACTTGGTTTGGTGGTGTTACACGAGGGATTTATCAGATATCTCTTAATACTCAACCAATAGCTGCGACACTTACATTCGTTGATGGAATTGTGATTAATTTTCCTGATGTCGTAGCTATGGACTACGGAGATACTCTTAAATTAACAATTAACCCAGGATCTGTTGACACATTCTCATGGGCTATTAATGGAGACAACCAAGCAACTAATGTAGCAATTACAGGAGCATCACAAACATTGATTAACGGTATCTCTGTAACATTCGTAGAGACAACAGGGCATGCTATTGGAGATAAGTGGACAGTAAGTGCATTCCCTAAAGTTGATCGAGGGTGGAGACAGGTGTACTTTACTAAACCAATACGACTTGCAGGAGAAGGGTTTAGATTCAGTCTTGATAGTAACGGGTGGGCACTAACACCACAAGAAAACTTGATGTATGTCAACGCACAAGGTGGAGAGTATTACACGATTGGCACACAACTCATCGAATCAGGACGTGAAAACCTATCAGTACAACGACTTAAATCAGAACCTCAGAATAAGGTACTCTATCCTTACTTGATGTCGTACATTAAAGACTACCTTGCAGTTATTTCACAAGATAAAACCTACGATATTCTAGGGCGACAGAAGTTCCTAGAACTCCCACAGACACGAACATTATCAGACATGATCCGAGTGGACTTTGAAAGTTCAGACTGGGAAGATGCACAGATACTTTATTTCAAGCGTAAAATCTATTTCTGTTTACCAAAGGAAGGGTTTGTAATTGCATACGATGAGTATCGCAAATACTGGCACCCACCGCATTTCTTTGCACGACGTGTATCACGACTTGCAATCATTGACAACAAGCTTATAGGTCACTCTTATGAACGTAACGAAAGTTACGAGCTCTATATCGGTACAAACGACCTTGATATCTACCCTATTGAAGTACGCATTGTCACAGGATACCAAGATGAGAACTACCACTTTGACAAGAAAACATCAGGAGCATTTGCTTGTGATGGGTATATCGAAGGAGTTCCGGTTATCAACTGGACAGTAAATGCAGGTATCGGAGGGTGTTACGGAAGACGTACAGGTACTATCAATCCAGTGTTATGTATCCCTGAGAACACCGCATCTCTTGGAAAATCATCACTTGGAAAACATGGTCTTGGAAACAATCCAGTGAACATCATTCCACACTTCTTCTATGGAGAAACATACGCAGATATATCGTTTTATCATCGCAACATTGAGTTCTACTGTAACTCACTAGATCAACGATGGGCACTTACCTCATACGGTATCGACGTTGAACGAGGAAAACTTACCAACAGTGATATTTTTAATCCACCTAACTAGCGTGAGATATAAGAATATGGTATAATTATTATTAGGAAACCAGTTTATATTACTATGAATACAGGCTTTTTATCACCAACAACAATAATCCAAAATGCACAGGGTGTAAACTCTTGGAGTAACCCAAACAACATTCTGATCCCTAACGGGCAGTTTGCTGTTTCTACTGGTAGTACTAATATACTTACCTTAGGAAACTTCAACTTTAACGTTGGACAAGATAACCTTGTCTCAAACTTTACAGTTCGAGTAAAAGGATACCGAGGGAGTTTCAACACAACGTTGCAGATTATTGCGATTGACGACACATCAGGAGTTGAACTAGCGTACCCAATGACACCGTTTCAAGGGTTCTCTGGATCAAATACTCTCTACACACTTGCAAGTTCTACGTTCAATACTTCTTGGACAGTAGACCAAGCAAACAACTTAAAACTACGACTCATCGCTGATGGTGAATTGTATCTCGACAACATTCAGATTGAGTGTTCATTCGTTGCAATCAACCCAGTAGTACCACCAACACCGACTCTTGGTGATTTGGTTGTAGATGAATTTGTTCAAGGGCAACGATTCCAACTTGCTCAATCAATGACCGCTGCAGATTTATTCTGTTTCGTTCAATCATTTAACTTCCCTAACGGAACACCTATTCAGATTACTGACTTCTACGGAAACGCTTTAATCGTGGTAGACCAAGGGAAAGCAGGGCTTGAAGAAAACATTCGTATTACCAACATTGAGCACAACTACAACGGATCAGGACTTGTTCGATTATCATTCACTGAAATCGAAAACCGAGGACTTGATTTCGCTTATCCTTACACCCACGATATTACTTTATGCCGTGCTCACACAGGAACAGCTGAAGTAGTTATCTCAAACTCTGCACCGTTTTACGACCGATTCCTAAAGAAGAATCAAGCAGACGTATTGTTCTCAATCCCAATCGAAGTAAAAGCTAATGGTTCTATTGTGACTTCACATGTTCACGGATTCAATTTCGTAGGAGCAGGAGTTGTAATTACACCAGATGGAGTTGATCCAGATAAAGTTGTTGTGACTATTGCAGGAGCACAGAACGCCACACCTGTACCAGTATCTACTTCTACAGCGACCTCAGGAACTACAGCAGTACCTTCACTTACATGGCAACACACAACCAGTGGTATCGACCGATTGCTCCGAGTGCTTGTATCAACAGATGCAGTAACCGCAGTATCATCTGTTACTTACAATGGAGTTGCATTGACACTTAACCAAAGTGATACTAATGGAGTAATTACACTTAGTGAATACTTCTTAGTAGCACCGCCAGTTGGAACGTACGATATTGTCGTTACCGTTTCACCTAACTCAGTAATTACAGCAGGAGCTGAAAGTTACGTATCAGTTAACCAAGCAAGTGCGATTGGAGTTATAGATACTGACACAGGAAATAGTAACAACCCTACCGTAACTATAAACACAGCAACTGATTACTCAGTAATTGTAGACGGTATTGCTACTGCACAAACTCCTATTGCTTACGTAACAGGATCAGCACAGCAAATTGCTAACTATACAGTTACACCTAACACCTCATCTCGACAGCTTGGATCAAGTTATCAGAAAGCAGGTACATCACCTGATGCAGTTGTTATGGACTGGACTATCACACAGATTACAGACTGGGTTCACCTAGCTACTGAAATCAAAGGTACTGTAGCTACTATCTCATCAGGAGTTGCAACTGTAACAGGGAACTATATCGACAATACAGATCCTGCAAACCCAGTAAGTGTAGTACCGCTGAATAATACTGCAGCAACAGCACCTACCGTAAACGATGATGAAAGTCTCGGTTACTACGTAGATTCTAAGTGGTTTGATACTGTTACTGGAACACTTTATACCTGTACAGATGCAACTAACGGAGCTGCTGTTTGGACAGCGATTAGTGGAAGTGGTTCACCCATTGAAGTAGAGGAAAACGGAGTATCAGTAGAAACAGGTGTAACAAAAATAAACATTCTTTCAAACTCACCAATTGTAACTAACCCAGCTACAGGAGAAATTGATATTAATATGACAGGATTTGGTTCAGGTGGTGGAGGCTCATCAAAGCTTGCACAAGACATGAACAACTTTCAAGCTATAAACTCAACAGGAGCATATTCAACCGCATTTACAGTAAATATACCTGGAGGAACTCTTGGAGCAGATAACTCAATTCGAGTAAGTCTCATTGACACATATTTCAGTGCTGTATCAAGTGGTTCACCTGGAATAAGAATAAGTTACGGTGGTTCTGTAGTTGCTACATTTGATTTTGATTCTCCTATTGCAGGACAAAAAATATCAGTAAGTGGACTAATTTCTTCTTTTCTTGATTCTGCTAACCAAAAGTCTACCTTTTCTGCTGTACATATTTCAAATAAAGCACTAGCAGACGCACAAACTATTGCAGTAGACTCTACCGTAAACCAAAACCTTGTAGTTGAAATTAAGGGTATTACTGGAGTAAACACAATACAAAACATTGGGGGGATACTTGTTGAGTCAATTAAAACTAGTGGTAGTGGTGGAGGAGCAAACACAATTACTGCAACTGCTGGAATGGATATAGACGGTTCTACTACACCTAAACCTGTTACTTTTGGAAACTCAGATACTGGTTCTCCAACTAGCTATAGCTTCTTTGACCAAATAGGTGGTGGTACTTTCCTAGAAAACGTAGGAACTACTACAAGAGAAAAGGTTTGTTACACAGTTCAAGTTACAGCAAACAATATTGTACAAGTAGATTATCTTGGAGTACAAATTCAAGGGGTTATAGGTTCACCAGTAGACCAATTAAGACTATCACTACAAGAAACAACTGCTGGAGTACCAAATGGAACAATTCTTGACTCTGGTACAATACCAGTAGCTGGTATGGGTAACTACTTTGTTAACTTTGCTAACCCAGTATTCCTTACCCCTGGTGTGTATGCAGTTGTTCTTGATAGAACAGGTGCGGCAGACAACACAAACTACTGGCAACATTATTCAGAAAACAGAGGTGGTATAAATACTGCAGTTTCTATTTATGACGGAACAAACTGGATTAATGATAATAAGCTTGTAAGTATAATAATTGGAGCTGAATACCCAAGAGATAATGTATACATTTCTGCTCAAGGTTCTGGTTTCAGACTTCAATCAGTAATTGTAAGTTCTGGTAGTGGTAATACTTATAAGGAAACAATACCTGCTGTTCTTCAAGATTCACATGGATTTGTTACATCAAACGTATCAACTGGAAATACTGCAACAGTTGCTGTTTCAGGAGCTGTATCAGGATTTACTGGATTAACTCCTACAAGTCTATATGAAGTTACTTCAAGTGATGGAACAATAGGAGTTGGTACAGGAACAGATGTTGGTAGAGCACTCACAACAACTGATATTGTAATTATTCCAAGTTAATGTCTATACTTAGATTAGTCTCTTTCTGTACGGGGAGACTAATCTATAGTGCAGAGATTGCACACATAACACACATATGGCATACACACCCTTACAACCTAATCAACAGCCAGTATTGGGTACATCTGGAGATGCAGTAAGTGCATTACAAACACAGATCAATACTCAGAACGCTGGTAATCCAAACTTTATTCCATTAAAAGTGGACGGTCTTTATGGTCCAAAAACTCAAGCTGCAGCTAAACCACCTGTAATTGTTTCAGGTAAACCTGCAATGCAAGAGTACGCATCAACTACCGGATTCATTAATAAGTTTGCTGAAACTGATCCTTATATCCAAGCATTCCAAGCAATGCAAGCGAAGATGGGGGTTATGAACCAACAAGCTGAAAAGAATACGATAGCATCAGCAACAGCTGAAACTATGCGTAAAAAGCAAGCTGAGGAAACAGGGCAACGTCAGTATATGGCAGGGCTTGAAACAGCAGGGATTCAGTCAGGAGCTTCACGATACCTCCCTGAATATCAAGCAGGGATCATCGAAGACGCTCGACGTAGTTACGTGGAACGTTATGCTCAGATTGACCAAGCTGAAAAACTTGCTATTGCAAAAGCACAGCAAGCGAGAATGGAGGGAGATGTTGCTGTTATGCGTGACCAGTTGGATTTGATTAAGACACTCAGAAAAGAAAAAGCTGATGCTCTTGAGAATGCTCAAAAAATGGAATGGGAGAAAACAAAGTTCGACCGACAGATGGCATTACAATGGGCACAAGAAGGGCGACTTTCTAAGGCGTCAGGTGAAGACGGGCTTGAATATACTGAATCTGAATTAAAGAAATTACGAGGAGCAGGTATTGATCCAACTAATACAGAAATGGCTGATAACTACTTATATGGAAAAGGTGTAGCTCCTAGTAAAGTAACAAAAGAATATCTCATTGATGAGTTAGGTTATTCAACAAATGACCTTTGGAACATTGCATTAAAACTTGGAGTACCAAGAAAGAAGAATCTCTCTAAAGAAAACGAAGTAAGTGCAATGTTTGCTGATCCTGTAATGAAAGAGTATATTCAAATGGTGATTACATCAGGTGGTGACTTAAAAGAAATATTAAACCAATAAATTATATGATTCCAAGTTTTGAAGAATTTAAAAAACAAAAAGCTGATAGCCTTTCAAGTAAGGCTATTGTGCCTAGTTCTGCAACAACACAAGGATCAATACCGACTTTTGAAGAGTTTAAAAAAGCAAAACAAGGAACAACTACAACACCAGTACCTGCACCAATCGTAAGTACTCCTACTCCTGCACCAGTACAACTCCCACAGCTCCCTGCTATGGAGTCAGTTCTTGATAAGACAGGTCTTAAAGGTGTGGTAAAAGACACAGCAGGTAACTTGCTCAAGAAGTTACCGTCTTTAGGGTTGCTTGATAAGGTATCTCGTGGTGTTAAAACTGCAAAAGAATTATCTGAAGGTAAACCAATTTCAGATAAAGGTATTGGTAAAGCAATTCAACCAGTTGTTGGAGCAGTG
The DNA here is from genome assembly GCA_964603415.1 of uncultured Candidatus Saccharibacteria bacterium. Lineage (GTDB taxonomy): Bacteria > Patescibacteriota > Minisyncoccia > Phycocordibacterales > UBA9973 > 2-01-FULL-33-17. Next base: position 38,080 of record CAZRUN010000001.1, read on the forward strand.
AACATTACAGGTTCACTTATTCAAGGCGCGTCAAATATTCCGTATCAGAACTTCATGAAGAAAATGTATGAGTACCAAGCACTTCCTGAAGAAAAGAAGTCAGCGTACGCAATGGCTTTTGGTGTACCTAAAATGCCTGGATACGCATCATACTTATCAAACTTCGGTGACTTTTCAAAAGAAAAACTTACAGGTATCGGTACATTCTTACAGGAAAAATCAGGACAAGATCCACAAGTCTTGGACAACCAAATACTACAAGCACTCGGAGGTGTGGTTCCATTCTTAGCTATCTCATACGCAGGAGGTGGAGTTGGACTTGGAGCGAGTATCGTATCTAACTCAGCTATCAACGCTGAAGACGTGTACGAAGAAAACCTTAAACAAGGTAAAACTCAAGAGGAGGCTCTCAAAAAATATACCAATACGTTTAACTCGTCATTGGTTCTTAACAGTATCCTTACAACACTCGGGGTGCAGGGTAAACTTGCAGGTACCGTACAACAAGGGTTCAAGCAGAAAGGGTTTGAGTACGTGAAAGACGTACTCGTTGAAGTGTTTGAAGAAAACGCTGAACAAATCATTACGAACTTTAACACAGGTAAACCTTGGGCTACTGGACTTGCTGAAACATCTCTCGTGACAATCCCTGTAGCAATGATTATGGGTGGTCTTGGTATTCAATCAAGTAAAGACCTGGTTGAAAAACAGGACGATATCAAACAAAAAGAACAGGAAATCGAATCACAGAAGTTCGAGATGGTTCCAAACATTGATCCTAAAACACAGGAGGAAGTTCTTGCTTGGCAGGAATCATACAACTTTATTACTGAAGTATTCCAACAAAATGAAAATGTAATTGAAACACCTAACACGGTTATTCAGGTGAACATGACACCATTTGGTGACGGTAAATACGCAGTGAAATTATTGATTGATGACGGACAATCTACACAAGAGATTGATTTTAACCGTATCTACAATTCAAAAGAAGAAGCACAACAAGCTGTTACACGTAACGAACAGATACTTGGTGAAATCCTAGCACCTGAAGACCTAGCAGTCCTAGACGTTGCCTTTAAAAAGAAAGAAACACAGGAGGTTGATAGTAATAATATAATTGGAGAATCTATAATTAATTCACTAGGTGGAGGTAGATTAATAGGAGAAAAAAGAGGTGAAAATAATTTTTATATAAGACAAATAGATTCAGATTCTAATGTTAGTGGAGTTGATATTATAAGTAAAATATTTGAAAGTAATCCAGAAATAACTAATATCACAGGTGAAGGAACTGTTGATTCTAATGGATTTTGGAAAAAGATTGGAGCAAAACTAAATCAAAAAGATTACGACGGTGGACTTGGTGCAAGATTTAAATTAACAAAAACTGATTTTGAAAAATATAAGCAGTCTAAGGATCTGTCAAACGTTGCCTTCAAAAAGAAAGACAACACTCGGCTCTCAACCACAATCCTCGAGGATCTCAAAGGTC
>CAZRUN010000002.1:0-8387 GCA_964603415.1 uncultured Candidatus Saccharibacteria bacterium
AAAATAAAGAAAATTGATGCTTCAAATGGTCAGACTCGTCTTCGTATTCGCATCCGTGCCTACGAACACCGAATCCTTGATGCGTCAGTTAAGCAGATCATTGATACTGCTGAGCGTTTCGACGCAAAAGTTGTTGGTCCGATCCCGCTTCCAACTGAAATCAAGAAGTACACAGTTAACCGCGCATCATTCGTGTACAAAAATGCACGCGAACAGTTCGAGATGCGTGTGCACAAGCGAGTCCTCGATATTATCGGTGCAAACCAGAAGACGATTGAGGCACTCACAAATCTTTCTTTGCCATCGGGTGTCGATATCGATGTTAAAATGATGTAATAGTATACGCGTATGAAATTTATTCTCGGAAAAAAACGTGAGATGGTTCAGTTCTATGCCGAAGACGGCACTGTCCATCCTGCAACAATAGTAGACGCGGGTCCTATTACTGTCACCCAAGTTAAGACTGACGCTGTTGACGGATATACCGCTCTTCAGGTTGGTTATGGTAGTAAGAAAGAAAGTCGCACAAACAAAGCACAGAAAGGTCACTTTAAAGATCTTGGACCATTTCAACATGTTGTTGAATTTGATGCAGATATTGAAGGGAAAACAGTTGGTGATGTTATGGATGCTGGAGTATTTACTCCAGGAGACATGGTAGTTGTCGCTGGTCTTTCAAAAGGTAAAGGATTCCAAGGTGTTGTTAAACGTCATGGATTCCATGGAGGACCACGTTCTCACGGTCAGAAACACTCTGAGCGCGAACCAGGTTCAATCGGCGGTGGACTTCGTAATCGTGTTCCAAAAGGAATGCGTATGGGAGGACGAATGGGACAAGACAGAATCTATACAAAGAATTTGACTGTCCTTGCTGTTGATCCAGCCTCAGGTACACTTCTTATTAAAGGTGCTCTCCCAGGTCGTCGAGGCACACTGCTAGAAATTATGAGCAAATAAAGAAAATTCAATATGGAAACAAAAGTATTTGCTAAAGACGGCAGCGTATCTCGTACTATCTCAGTACCAGCGAACATCTTTGATGCTAAGTGGAATCCAGATATGGTCAACCAAGTTGTCCTATCTATGGAATCTAACGCTCGTGCGGGTACTGCTCACACAAAGAACCGTTCTGAAGTATCAGGAACAGGAAAGAAGCCATGGAAACAAAAAGGTACCGGCCGTGCTCGTCATGGTTCACGCCGCAGTCCAATCTGGGTTGGTGGAGGTATCGCCCATGGTCCTCGCAGTGAAAAATCATATGCTAAGACAATCACCAAAGCTATGCGCCGCGGAGCTCTTGTCTCAGTTCTTTCGGAAAAGTTCCGTAATGGCGAGATCATCTTTATTGATGCTCTCGATATGAAAACACCAAAGACAAAAGATGGTCTCCTTGTTCTTAAAAATATTGGAACAGCATTAGACGCTCCGCGTCTAGCCAATGGCCGCAAAGCCTATGGTCTCCTTGCTCTTCCAGGAAAGAATAAGACACTAGAGAAATCATTCAGTAATCTTCCAAGTGTAACGGTCGAAATGGTGCAGAATGTTAGTGTTCTGGATGTTATAAATCACAAGTATCTTGTATTTATTAATCCTGAAGAAGTGCTTTCATTCTTAGAAGTTAAGAGTACTAAGAAAGCATAAACCACTATGGCAACAAAAAAGACCGTTTCAAACACAGGTGAGACTAAAAAACTCTCTCTGTCAGTATCACCTAATATGCTTATCAAAAAGCCACATATAACTGAGAAATCAGCTCGGGCTAATGAAAAGACAAATGTGTATACTTTTATCGTTCATAAAAATGCAAATAAAACCGAAATCGCAAAGGCGCTTATATCACTCTATGATGTAACGCCAGTTAAGGTTCGGATTGTAAATGTGAAGCCAGAAAATATCACCAAGCGTGGAAAAGCAGGTACTGAAAAGGCCTACAAGAAAGCGATTGTAACGATAACAAAAGGACAAAGCATTTCCTTTGCATAATCACTCATGAAAACATATCATCCAAGTACGCCATCACGGCGTAACACCGTCACTATCGATTACCGCAAGGTACTCTCAGGTGACAAAAAAGAAAAAAGTTTGACTCATGGCTTCAAGCGAAGTGTGGGTCGTAACAATCAGGGTCGTATTACCGTTCAGCACAAAGGGGGTGGTAATAAGAGACTGTACCGAGATGTCGACTTCCGCATGGAAAAGATGGACATTCCGGCAAAGATTACAACTATTGAATACGATCCAAACCGTTCAGCCTTCATTGGTGTTGCGGTATACGCAGACGGAGAAAAGCGCTACATAGTGCTTCCAAAGACTGCTAAAGTTGGAGACACATTCTTGGTTTCAAAGACTGCACCGATTGTTCCGGGTAACCGTACACTATTGTCTCGAATTCCTGTTGGTACCTTTGTACACAATGTGGAAGTGAAGGCTAATGGTGGTGCTAAATTGGTCCGTTCAGCGGGAGCCTACGCACAAGTTGTTGCGAATGATGCTGGGTATACATCTGTTAAGATGCCATCTAGTGAAGTTCGTAAGATTGATGAGAATTCTTTTGCCACAATTGGTGAAGTTTCAAACTCAGATCATCACCTTGTAAAGTTTGGTAAAGCTGGAAAGAGTCGTTGGCGCGGTATCCGCCCAACTGTTCGTGGATCAGTTATGAACCCAGTTGATCACCCATACGGAGGAGGTGAAGGCCGACAAGGCCGGGGAACTCGCCGTCCAAAGACCCGTCATGGTAAAGTTACCGGAGGACGAAAAACACGAACTCCAAAGAAGTACTCAAACCATCTCGTTGTTACTCGCCGCAAGGTGGGCAAGAAGAGATAATAGAGCTTATACAAAAAACACCCTACTCTATCAGGGTGTTTTTTGCTATGTATAAATGATATAATTTCTTTATGAAAGAGTTTATGGCAATGCCACAAAATAAAATAGAGAAAGAGAATAGTAATTCTACTTCCTTTGAATCTCTTAGATCTTTTGGGGAAAAAATTGGAAAATCATTAAAAGATTCAGCTGTTGTGCTTGGACTACTGACTACTTTTGGGATGACTGAGGCGGAAGCGCAAAAATCTGAATGCTATAGTCAAAAAATATCACTTACTCCAGAGCAGACAATTCAAATTAATGATGAAAAACATGCGATTGATAGTCTTTCGGATGTTTTGTTCGAAGAAGCCAAAAAACATAATTTATTGATAACGTATAAAGAAGCTCCTAAAAATAATTCGGAAGCTGATTCTTCTACTCATTTATATTACAAATCAAGATTGGCGGAATTTGGAAATAAAAATGCAATAGTTATGTACGAAAAAATACAAGAAAAAACAACTACTATTCCTGCTAACAATTCCAGCCTGTATACAGTTGATCGAAAAACTATTTCTGCAAATGGGAAACTTTTTGTGCAGCAGGATAATTTTTTTGGAATTAGTACGTATAATGACCCAAATCATATTAAAGAAGACAAATTCGCATCCGGAAACAAGTCAGCATTATATACTGAAAAATCTAGATTTGGAGATGAGATAACATCTAACCATGGTTTTACATTGGTAGATTTTATCAATAGTTCGAGAAATCTCCATAAGAGTCTTGAAGAAGAGATTGCATTGGTTCGAGGAATGAAATAATGTTATTTATAAATTAAACGCTCAAGTATAAAAACACCCTACTCTATCAGGGTGTTTTTACTGTCTATATTAATTACCTTATTGTATAATAATAGTCATATGACTAAAAAAACAATTAGCGCGTTAATTGGATCTACATTGCTTGCTGCTGCCATTATAATTGCTCCAAAATTATATGCGGTAACGTATACTAATGGATCCTCGTCGGCTGTCTCTGGATTCATATCAGATAGCGTTGCTGTTGTGTCGAATACTTCTAGTACAACAACTACCGTTTTAAAGCTAGGTGATAAGGGTCCAGAAGTAACAACTCTTCAAAAAGCGCTTATTGCAAAAGGTTACAAAACGGTTGTCGCTAATGGCACATATGATACTGCAACGTTTGATGGGGTTAAAAAATATCAAACATCTCAACGAATCACAGCTGATGGTATCTTTGGTCCAACAACACGATCTTTCTTATATGGCACCGGGATTAGTGCTGCGCCAATTGAGGCTTTGCTTAAGACAAACACTTCAGGGGTTACGGTAAGTCCTGTAAAAACAAACAGTACTGCTGTTCCTGCTAGTACAACAAACGGTAATACTGTTGGCGTAACAGTAAATGACACGATTGGTACTAAAACCACTTCTACGACAGCTACAGAGGCTCCAGCTGGTGCAGTAAAACAAAATACAACCACAACAACATCTGCAACAACTGGCTGTACTTCTACAACAACCCCATGGATCAAGATTATTTCTCCAAATGGGGACGAAATATATAATGCTGGGCAACAAATTACAGTTACCTGGGAGAGTTGTAATATCGCAAAAACTGAAAAAATCCAATTACATCTACAGGATGTCAATGGAATTGAGGTGTCTCAGTACCTTACTAGTAGTGAGGGGACTGTGAATGATGGAGTAGAAAAAGTTAGTCTACCTCTATTATTAGAAAACATTGGGTTTACATACGGTAAGTCTTATCGATTATATATAGGGACAATGGCTTTAAATGATCCATCTTGGGGAACATCTAGTTTTGCTGATATGTCTGATGGACTGTTTTCAATTCTTGGTCCAAAAACAACCACTACCACAACAACTGTATCAAGTTGTACAAACTGGAAAGTAACATCTGGTAGTCCACAGGGCGGCACGATGTGGGAAAAGGTACGAGATTTTAGTGGGTATCCTGAAATAGATCAATATCGCATTCAGTGGTTTAACGGCAATTGGAGTCCATGGTATACACCTACTGTCGATGACAAAGATACAAAAGTAAACAACGATGGGTCATGGAGATATATGATTTCATATAAACAGGATCATAATTGGGAAACACGGGATTGTATTGATGGCACTGGGACAGACAGTCCTATAGATATTATGACTAGCCCGCGAACTGGTCCATCTAAAGAGGTTGTTCAAGGACAAAAGGATGTTGAATTTGGACGGTTTCTTATTACAAATAAGAATAAAACTGCTCCAGCTAGGCCATCTGAGATATTTCTTACCCAAGTCGGAAGTCTAACACCATATTCTCTTGTTGATGGTGACAGTAATGTAAAAAACATCGCATTGTACGATACCAAAGGAAAACGATTAACTGATTTTATGCGGTTAGGCAATGATGGATCAGTGAATCTTGCGAATTATAATGAGGCATTCTCAATTGATAAAAACGCATATCTTGAAGTCGTCCTTCGCGGAGATATCTCATCAACAGCTACTGTGGGTAAAACTATAGCATTTAAAGCATATAAAGGAACTGCTCATTATCCAAGTCTCGGTACGCAGGAAACAATTGTTGCCGTAAAGCCAGATACTGTAAATTCATTAACTATTGTTTCTGGGACCAGTACTACTACTTGTAGTGCCAAGACCACTGGTGCATTCACGCTAACAAATCAGGGTACTCCAGAAGGCGCAATGTTTAGTACTGGTCATTCACCGATGAATGATTTCCATTTTGCTACACTTTCTCTGAAGACAACAAAAACAAGTGGTCCTATCTGTTTGAATTCTATTCAGTTAGGTGCACTAACTGATCCAAATCTTAAGATTAGCAAAGTCTCTATTTATAATACAGGGGGTAAGTTATTGGCAACAGTGCCAATGTCGGATTGGTATAAGATCGAGAATAATACTTCTTGGGCAGCGTGGGTTCCATTAAAACTAGACATTAAAAAAGGTAATCTGACAGAGAAGTTTATCATCAAGGCTGATGTTATGGACTCAAGTTCAGTTACTGCAGGATTGTTTAATCTCGGTATCTCAGGAATGACATTCGGTGGCCCAGGGGCGAGAGGCTCATCACTGTCATTTGGTAACGTCTTTGCTGTAAACTAACGAATATTTATACAAAAAACACCCTACTCTATCAGGGTGTTTTTTGCTATAATCCTTGAATGAAACAATTCATAAAGAGCTTTTGGGAAGCGCAAAAGACTATATGGCTCTTTCTTGGGGATCAAAAGAAGAAATATGTATTCTACAATCTCTTAATTCTAATCATTTTCTTTTATGACTTAGTCCCGGCTTTTGTTTTTGGTAAGATCATTGATTTTTTTACCAACTATGAGAAGGGTCAAAGCCTTCGATTGTTTTATATGTGGGGAATATTCCTCTCTGTTTCTTGGACCATTGTTTCAATGCTCAGAATAACGTGTAAGAATAAACTTGGTAATATCGCTATTATTGCGAAATCAAATGCACGGGTAATTTCAATAAATAATTTATTGAATCTTTCTGCTGAGTACCATAGTACTAAGAATAGTGGTAACAGCCTACAGCAGATATTTACTGGGAGTGATGCATTAAGTAACATAATTAAACTACTATACCGAAGTATTTGGAAACTAATTGCTAGTTTCATAGGTATTATATTAATTTTTATATTCCTCTCGCCAACCTTCTTGTTATTCATGGTCTCGTACTCTGCATTGTTCTTCATGATTGAATTTTATTTCAATAGTAAAATTATTGAATTGTCAGATGCAGAAAATATCTTCTTGGAAAAATCCAGTGGATCAATCATTGAAACAACCAATAATATCTTGGCTGTAAAATCACTTGGTTTTGAAAGCGAAATACATGGACATTTAAAGAATAAGGAAGAAGTAACAAAAAAAATACAGCTTAAAAAATCAAATACAAAAGCTAGGAAGTGGAAGTCTTTTCACTTATTAAATGGTGTTAGTATTGCTGTGTTCCTTGGTCTTATTGGTCATAATGTCGTAGCTGGTCTGATAACCGTTGGTAGTATTCTGGTATTTTACTCATATTATAATAAGTTGCGTGAGGCTACTCAAGACGCTACAGATGCCGTCACTGATTTCATAGAACTTAACTCTTCACTTCGCAGACTTAAGGAAATCTTTGAGAGCGATAAAACAACCATTCGTGAAGGCCAAGATTTCCCTAAGAACTGGAATGCAATTACATTCAATAACGTTACTTTTACCTACCTGACTAATGATAAGGGAATTCACGATCTAAGTCTGGAAATTAAAAAAGGTGAGATTGTAGGAGTTGTTGGTTCATCTGGGGGAGGGAAATCAACAGTGGCAAAACTGCTAATTGATTTATATCAACCTACGAATGGTTATCTAAGCGTAGACACTCTTCCGTATCCTAAGATTGCGCATGCGGCTGTTTTGAATTCAATTTCAATAGTTCCGCAAGAAGCAGAACTCTTTAATCTCTCAATTTTAGATAATATAACTATTATGCGAGATATTGATCAGGAATATATAGATACGATAATACGAGTCACTGAGTTACAGGATGTAATCAAGAAACTTCCAGACGGACTTAATACCTTGATCGGAGAGAAGGGATATTCGCTCTCTGGTGGTGAGAGGCAGCGTGTCGGGATAGCTCGCGCGTTGTATAAAAATTCTGACATCGTTGTGTTTGATGAGGCAACGTCAGCTTTGGATGGTAAAACTGAGAAAAAGATAATTAAGAATGTATTGAAAGAATTTCATGGCAAAAAGACGTTTGTCTTTATTGCGCATCGTTTAGCTGCTCTTGATTCAGCTGACAGAATTATTGTGTTCAAGGATGGGAAGTTGGTAGAAGAGGGTACGTATGTGCAGCTAAAAAAGAACAATGGTGTATTTGCTGAATTATTTGAAAGCCAGATAAAAAATACAGGAGTATCTAACTAACTTGCACCCTTGTCCGACATATGCCATACTTATTTTGTACCTCTTGTTGCTTCGGTGGCAAGACGCGAAACCGCAATTTTATTGCGGTTTCTGCATTTTATGTAGTATCATATGGATATATGAGAATTAATATCTATGTAGACGGGTTTAATTTATATTATGGTTGTTTGAAAGGCTCTCCATATAAATGGCTTAATTTACAAAAACTTTGCGAATTACTATTCCCAAATCATACGATCTCTAAAATTAAATATTACACAGCGCCTGTTAAGGTAAGAGAAAATGATTTGGACCATGATAAACCAAATAGACAGCAGATATACCTAAGAGCCTTGCGTACCATTCCTAATCTAGAGATAATTCAAGGTACTTTTCTTACTCATGTTGTAAATATGAAACTTGCAAATGGTAAAGGATATGCCAAAGTTGTTAAAACAGAAGAAAAGGGTACAGATGTTAATATTGCATCACATTTAATTAATGATGGTTGTAACGGGAAATATGAAATGGCAGTTGTAATTTCTAACGATTCAGATTTAGTTGAACCTGTCCGAATTGTTATTCAGGAAATGGAGCTACCCGTTATTGTGGTTAG
>CAZRUN010000002.1:8397-10345 GCA_964603415.1 uncultured Candidatus Saccharibacteria bacterium
TTGACAGAAATACAATTGAACTTAAAAAAATTGCTACCTTGTGTAAGCAAATTCGTAAAGGTGTACTAACTGTAAGTCAATTCGAGGATATTTTGTCTGATGAAATTGGAGAAATAAAAAAGCCAGAAAAATGGTAACCGATACTAGTGCTCGCTACGCTCGCACCAACAAAAAACACCCTACTCTATTGGGGTGTTTTTTTACTCAGGGATAGGCTTGATATATACACGACAGGGCTGGGTTTTAGTTGACTATATGGCCAACTTCTGCTAATGTAGAGGAACGTTCAAAGGAATAAATGCTTTCCCTGGCATGGTGCCCAAGAACACATAAGGAGATAAAGGCCAACAACGGCATTTTTTCTCTATTTATAAGAAATTACATCTATGACAAGATCACTCAAAAAAGGTCCATTTGTTGACGAGAGACTTCTATCGAAGATCCTCGGCAAAAAACCCCTAGAAACAGGGGTAATTAAGACATGGTCTCGCGCATGTGTTATCTCACCAGAAATGGTTGGGTTCACCTTTGGTGTGCACAATGGCAAGGTCCATACAGAAGTACTTGTAGAAGAAGATATGGTCGGTCATCGTCTTGGAGAATTCTCTCCAACTCGCAAGTTCGTTACTCACGGAGGTAAGATGCAGAAAGAAATTGAAGCTAAGAAAAAGCAAGCTGAAATTGATGCTGCTAAGTCTGCGAAAGCTTCAACTGCTTCTAAGACAGCTCCTAAAAAGAAATAGTCTATGAAAGCAAAACTATCAAATTACCGCCAATCTCCTCGTAAGGTCCGTCTTGTGACTGATCTTGTGAAGGGTAAGAAAGTATCTGACGCTCTAACACAGCTTTCATTCGTTCCAAAACGTGCATCATTACCTGTTGAGAAGTTGCTTCGCAGTGCTATTGCTAATGCTAAAGTGCAAGGCAAAGATGAAGCTAATCTTTCAATTAAGACCATTGAGGTTAATGAAGGTGCAACTTTGAAGCGTGTGATGCCACGTGCTCGTGGATCAGCATCCCGTATCAACAAGAGAACCAGTCATGTTACTATGACACTTGCTGAGGTCGACACTACTAGTCCTAAGGCTAAACAGAAATAATATGTCTAAAACAGTACATCCATATGCACATCGTCTTGTTGTGCTTCGTGACTGGAAAAGTCGCTGGTTCGCAGACAAAAAGACCTATAAGGATCTTTTGAAAGGCGATGCGCTTTTGCGTAATCATCTAACAAAGAAACTTCGTGGTTCATATGTTTCAGGTGTTGAAATCGAACGCGGTCAAAAAGGTATGCGTATCATTATCCGAACATCTCGTCCTGGTATGATCATTGGTCGCCAAGGAGAAGGTGCAACAAAACTTCGTGAAAGTATTGTTACCTTTATGAAGAAGAGTGGTATCTTTCCAAAAGAAGATGTTCGTATCGATATTCAGGAGATTCAAAATCCTGATGCAGATGCAGCTATCATTGCCTACAGTGTTGCTGAAGCAATGGAACGCCGTATGCCATTCCGTCGTATTATGAAATCAACCATTGAAAAAGTTATGGCAGTTCGTAATGTGAAAGGAGTTCGTATCTATCTCGGTGGCCGTCTTGGTGGAGCTGAAATTGCTCGTACAGAAAATATGAAGAAGGGAAGTATTCCTCTTCAGACATTCCGTGCTGATGTTGATTATGCTCGTGAAAAGGCACACATGCCATACGGTGATATCGGAATAAAGGTCTGGGTTTATAAGGGTGAAGTCTTCAATCAGAAGGCGGACAGCATTAAGCGATAATATACTATGTTAGCTCCAAAAAAAGTAAAACACCGCAAATGGCAAACTGGCCGTAAGAAGTTGGAAGGCAAAGTGGACATTCGTGGTTCAAAAATGTCTTTCGGTTCATTTGGAATCAAAGCAACTACATCTGCTCGCGTTACCTCAAACCAGATCGAAGCAGCCCGAA
>CAZRUN010000002.1:10355-10868 GCA_964603415.1 uncultured Candidatus Saccharibacteria bacterium
GACCAAGGTTGGTCGCGTATGGATTCGAATCTTTCCTGATAGACCAGTTACTCAGAAGGCGGCAAACGTTGGTATGGGTAAAGGTAAAGGAGATCTTGACCATTACTGTTTCGAAGTCTTGCCAGGTCGCATCATATTCGAAGTTGACGGAGTTACGGAAGCTGTTGCCAGGGAAGCTCTCCGAAAGGCAGGCACAAAGTTGCCAATAAAAACTCGCATTATCAGCCGTGAACTTGCATAAGCGTATGAAACACTCAAACATGAAAACGCTCTCTTCTGAGGAACTCAAAAAAGAGATCCTTGCTCAAGAGAAAGAAATACGCACGATCGCATTCAGTGTTCAAGGGGTAACTAACAAGAATACTAAGATCCGTCGTGATGCAAGAAAGACGATAGCCCGCGCGAAAACCGCGCTTCGAGCTCAGCTCGGATAATTCTATGGAAAAAAACAAAAAACAAATGACCGGAAAAGTAGTATCGAACAAAATGCAAAAGACAGTTGTTGTTGCAGTT
>CAZRUN010000002.1:10878-15137 GCA_964603415.1 uncultured Candidatus Saccharibacteria bacterium
CAAATTTAAGGCACGGGATGATTCAGGGCTCCTTCAAATGGGAGACGTCGTCACAATTGAAGAAACTCGTCCAATTTCAAAAGATATCCACCACATGGTGATAAAATAATACGTTATGATTCAAGTAGAAACAGTAGTAAAAATCACGGATAATGCCGGAGGAAAGGTAGGCAAGGTCTTCAAGATTCTTGGCTCATCTAAGCGTCGTTATGCTCACATCGGAGACCGAGTTATCATCTCAGTCAAAGTTGCTGAACCTCGCAAAGCCATCAAGAAGAAAGATGTGTGTGAAGCCGTTGTTGTTCGTCAGGTAAAATCATTCCGCCGTAAAGATGGATCATATATCCGTTTTGATGACAACGCCGTTGTCATTTTGGAAAAAGGCAAAAAGGAACCAAAGGCAGGTCGCGTCTTCGGTCCAATTCCTCGCGAGCTCTCTGAGCTCGGTTATCAGAAGATAGTTTCCCTCGCACCCGAGGTTCTCTAATATGCATGTAAAAAAAGGAGATATGGTGATTGTCACCGCCGGTAAAGACAAAGGAACAAAAGGCAAGATATTGTCTGCAAGTCCAAGCGTCAACAAGGTTGTTGTAGAAGGAGCTCGTTTGCATAAGAAACATCTGAAACCAAAGACACGTGGTGGAGTTGGTGAAGTTATCCAGCGCGCTGGATGGATGGATGCATCAAATGTGCAGCTCATTGATCCAAAGACTGGCACAGGAACTCGCATTGGTAAGAAGATGATCGGAGACAAAAAAGTTCGTATCGCAAAGAAGAGCGGACAAGAGATCTAGTTACTCATTTAACAGTAGGTTCTCCATATCTATGGACGCGCCGAAGTAATATACATATGAATTCCGTAAAAGATAAAGTAAAGAGTGCATTTAGCACAATGAAGTCAGAGTTTGGATATACAAATCCACTCCAGGCTCCACGTCTCACAAAAGTTTCAATTGCTATTGGAACCGGTATGATGATGAAGAAAGACCCAAAGAAGAACGATTTCGTTATGGATCGTCTAGCTAAGATCACCGGACAGAAAGGCTCACTACGTGCAGCTAAGAAGTCTGTGGCGAGTTTTAAAATTCGTCAGGGTGATCCGATTGGTGTACTTGTAACGCTCCGAGGGGAGAACATGTATGCATTCCTTGATAAGTTCTTCAACATTGCTATTCCTCGAACCAAGGACTTCCGCGGTATCGACCAGAAAGTAGTTGATACAATGGGTAATGCGACTATCTCAGTCAAAGAACATACCATTTTCGCTGAAACGAACGATGAAGAATATAAAGATGTGTTTGGCTTCGCTGTCACTATTGGGACAACAGCTAAAAACAAGAAGGAAGCAACTGAGTTCTTGAAACTCATTGGTGTTCCGTTCAAGAAATAAGCTTATATTACAAGAAAACCCGCTGAAAGGCGGGTTTTTGTGTATTATGATACATATATTGACTTATGTCTATAAACATGCTATCTTTAATCGAAAGTTATTTTAACAAATATTACAAAAATGAAAAGAAAAAATTAAAACAATCAAACATTTAACTTAAATTTCAAAAACTAAAAAAAACACACAATGAAAAAATCAAAAAAATTTAAATCGCTAATCGCAGTGTTCACTTTCACTGTATTTTTCTTAAGTTCATGTGTCGGTCCGTATCAACAACAAATATGGGTTGACATTAAACCATCCGAAACAGCTTTTGTTATTCCTCTTGAAGAAGGTAACAAAGTAAACCAAAAACAATTGAAATCCGTTGAGTATCTTCAGGAAAAGAAAGTTGCCGCAAAAAGGATTTACATTCCAACCAAGCAGATAAGTACCGGGAGAATGTGGAACGATTATAAGTATATCCCCACTGTATCTGTAATTGTGGTTGATCGTGCTGCTGTAACATGTGAGTGGACATACAAACCTAATGATAAAAGTGCCAAGCAGGAACAAAAGCAGATCGTTGTAGAATCTCAGAATTCCATAGGTTTTTCCTTAGCTATTACTGTAACAGCCTGGATACCAGAAGAAGATGCCGAAAAGTTTCTGTACTACTATGGTGGAAGGAATTTGGACGATGTACTAAACCATAATGTGCGTTCCTTTATCCAGGATAATATGTCATCTGGTTTTGGTCAGTTACATATCACAGCTTGCCAATTAAGGAGAAAGGATGTATGGGATACAATGAAAGTACATACAATTAAGCAATTTTCTGCCAAGGGTATTCATATTGATAATATTGGTGTTGCAGGAGAGTTCCATTTTATTGACCCCAAAGTACAAGAGGGTATAAATAATGAATTTATTGCACAAAAGAGAAACGATGCTGCAACTCAGGAAGCAATGGCTGCTGAAAAATTTGCCAAAATTGGCGCTTCAATCAGGGGACAGAAAGAACTTGAAGCTGACATTAATTTTAAAAATGCTATGGCAGATGCAGCTCGTACCGGTAAACTTCCAATGCCTGGGACTTTAGTTCTTGGGGAAGGTATGAACTTTATGGATCTTTGGTCTTTGAAAAACATTAAAAAATAAGATCATGGGAAAAAGATTTAAAACTTTCATTTACGTAATATTGTTATTTATTTGGTGTGGCCTTTGGAAATTAGCGCAATATAAAATTGATATGGCTTATTCCAGTGTTGCTGCTTCACAGGTGGATGATGATAGCTCGTACTCCTTACTAAGAGTACAAAGTACAGTTGAAAGCATAACGAATGTAATTGCTTGGGTTGGGATTATCGTCCTGATTTATCTGATTTACAGAGTATGGTTTCGTCGTTCTAAAGATTCGACACAATAAAAACTTAAAGTAGATTGTCTACTTGTGCCGGTTTTGCTAAAAGCAAAACCGGCTTTTTTATTGGCGTGACATTTATATAAAGATATATATAATAACAACAATTTAAAAAATAAAAAATATGGACTTTAAAAAATTATTTTCCGAACAATCAGCTGTAAAGGTTGTATTAAATGGCGGCAAGGGGGAATTAGAAGATTCAACCATTCCTTTCACTATTGGCTTCAATGAACAAATAGCTGAACAGAAACCGACCCATGTACTGGTTATAGATATACCGTACGTAAATTATAAAACTGATACCAGCGATAATCCCTTAGATGTATTCCTTGTATGTAATGGAGGAGAAAGAAAAATCTACGAATTAACTAAAGTAGATTTTATTCAATTTCATAAACCTGGTAAACATAATCTTATTTTTGTACTTTTGTCTAATCCGAAAAAAGAGGATATACATTATATTTCGCAAAAAAGAAGCCTATCTTCTTTGGCGTATGAAAATCCGATTAATGAAAAGGTTCTCTCTGATGCAGAAGAGGTAGTTGGCTATTGCGAGGAATTAGTGGAAATACCAGCCGAGTTTTTTGCAGCTCTTCCAAAAACAAAACTTAAGATATGGTGGCATCGTTGGGTTAACCGTTGGTATGATTACGAGCCAGTCGATCAATGTGCTTTTAGAAAGCGCGTACCATTGGCTGTTAGTGTGCAGCTCATTGTATGGGTTATAGGGTTCTTGCTACGATTTATTTTAACCTTGATTCTTGATCTCATGGTGTTTATCCTAACAATTCCTTGTTTTATTTTTGGCTCGCAAGTAAAAAAAGTTTTCTTCAAGGAAATCTTTAAAACTGGTTGGAAATTTGTATTTTTATCTAGAAAATATGATAGAGGTAAGATGTTTGCTCCCATCGAGATTCTTTTTGACGAAGATAATTACAACGATAGTAAGTGTTACAAGTTTGGTAAACAGGAAATAAAATTACCAATTAGTTTAGGTGGTTTGGCTGTTCAGTTTATTTTGTGGTCTTTATTTAGCTTATTGGTACATAGTCTTTTTACGCAAGTTGGATACTGGACGTGTATACGGTCGTTTGTAATTGCTATTATCGTTAACGTATTCGCATTGATACATTTACAAAGTTTTGTTTTTCACAATTCGCCATTTGACAGGGTGCGTGCTTGGCATAAATCAAGATTTTATTCCATTGATAATGCTCAGGGTGAAAAAATAATCAATCCTTTTCTTGTAAAATTGATTATAGGCCTTGTTTTAATGTACGGAGTTTTGTTTTTAGCGCTGAATGTTAACCAGATCATTTATAATTTCAACGATATTTCAATATTTTTTAGTAATGTAGGTAAATCTCTTACGTTTAGTCGTATTAAATTTATCCTAACATGTATAGTAATTGTTGTTTTTGTTTGGAATTTCAAATTTATTTGTAAATACCTTGCTCTTGCGTT
>CAZRUN010000002.1:15147-18910 GCA_964603415.1 uncultured Candidatus Saccharibacteria bacterium
AGCTTATTTTCAAAAAGAGATTTGAAAACTATAAACACCAATAATACAATAAAACAGAAACAAGTAGTTCTTTCAAGAACAGATTGGTTAAAGGAGAATATGAGTATAGATAAACTTCCTAAAAAGGTAGAATTCGACAACCTTGTAGCTCCAACTAAAATAGAAACGATCTATTTAAAATTTAAAACAAAATTCTATTTAACAAAAACTAAGGTTTGTAGGCCTTACGAAAAGTAAAAAGCCTTGTTATACAGGCATCCCGATCTAACAAGATCGGGATTTTTTATATTCTAGACAAGATCAGCTAATCGGTATAGACTAAAGAAAATTATACAATCAAACTATGGTATACGCTCTAATCATATGGATTCTTTTATATATATTAAAAACACTCCATATACACCTGAATCACCGCATCAAAAAAGCTAAAATGTCCCATATCGAAAAGATTAAGAAATATATATCTGAAAATGGTCTTCTTGAATCTATTATACAATTCGAAGAGTACGTGAACCACCGTCCATTTTTAGTGGATCACGACCAATATGATAGAAAAAGATTCTTCGATAAGACATTGTCTTATGCTAAACAGTTGGATGAATATATCCTGCAGCCACAATTTTTAGATCAAATATATACGTGGGATATAAAACAATGTGTGTATGTGTTAGAACTTATCAAATTTGGTACGAAACTTCATTGTACCGCAGAATGGGCTGATGAAAGAATCAGGTCCGGTAAAAGTACAAATATATCAGTTGATTTAAATATTATACATTTTGAAAATCTCAAACATATAAAAATTCTTTCAGAACCCACATTTCTTGATGCCGTGTTTATTATTTCAGGAAGAGCTGAAAAAAGATTGGTTCATTTACTTGATAATTTATACCATGACGCACTGGATAAAAATGATATCAAAACCGCTGTAGAAATATATGTTTCAAAATCATTTTGTTTTTATGGCCTCTTGGATATATGGAGTAGGGAAGAATATCATGACAGCTTTTTTTGTTTAAAAAATGAACAGGAAGTACTCAGAAGAACTGGTATAGAAATTAATGAACATATTATAAAAAAATCTGATGACATAATTGCTAGTCAGATTTGGAAAAAATATTTGTATTAATTGTAAATAAAATATAACTGTGTGTATTGCAATCTGCCGTCTGATTAAAAACCAGGCGGCTTTTTTAACGGAACATTTTCCTTATTTGACAAATATCTAATTAGTATGTTAATATTTTAAAAATTAAAACTCAAAAAATGAAAAATTCCGTAACATTATTTTCAGATGAAGGTAAACTTGTTCCTTTAAAAAATCAAGACAAGATCAATGTGTCCACATTAGTGGGAAAAATAATTGATTTTGTGAGCGACAACACCGAGACTAATCCTGATCTTGTAGGTAACCGTCGTGACAACAATTTCGTGATGAGTGAAGGCATCCATTTTCTCACTTCTTTTTCTACTAGTCAGGATGAAATACTTGAAAGGCAAAAATTGTTTCAAGCTCTTTGTGAAAACAAAGAACTGGTAGAATTTTTAGTAACAACTGATGCTCCTTATTTTCAACGTGCATCTAATAGAGAGGATATTGAATTAGGTAATTTGTATGCCGGTACAGTTTCTTATGCAAATTATTTTGAAAAGATCCTCAGTTTAACAAAGGATACAGATCTCGATTTTATGCATGAACAACTGTATTCATTCATGAAAGAAAGGAAAATTGAGCAGTTGAAGAATTTAAACTATACCCAAAAAGAGGTACGTATCACTATTCCTGTTACTTTGATTATCAAAAAGAGAGAGGATTATGATGACCGTTTTTCCTTCAAATCTGACGGTACTATTGTTGGGCAGATAAAGGTGGATGATCGAGTAGAACCTGTTATGGGTTCATTGTTTGGATATTTCAGAACTGAATTATCTAAAGGTAAAAAACTTTCTTTGGATAGTTTAGATATTGAAGAATATTTTTTAAGCAATCGATTATGGGAGAAAGTATTGCATGCTTATTTCCAGCATCTCCTTACATGCAAGGATTTTGGTGATGAAATGATGGTAAAATTTGAAGTTTTATACGAAGAGTATGAAGGTTCGGCCAAGGTATCTTTTTTTGATGATACGGATAATTTTCATTTTGTTATTAGGGGAGATGTTAAAAAGTTCCAGAAGAACATTAAAAAACCAAAATCGTTCAATTTAGATTATTTTACTTTCAACATTCCTACTATCCAATTATCTTGCGCTGGTTTGTATGCCAGTTCAAGTTTCCTTTCTGGAAGAAGGGATGCAATGTTGAAAGTTCTTCACAATTTGGATCATTTGATATTCCTTGCTCATTTGGCTTATTGGTATAACAACTTACCAAAAGGTATAAAAACCTGTTATCCAGTAATATTGCCGAAAGAAGATAAAATATGTGAGATTAAGGGTGGTGTAAATCCTGTTTTGTTTGATCGAAAAAAAGTCGTACCAAATGATATTTCTTTTTCAGCATTACAAACAGGCTATGTTATTACCGGAGCAAATACTGGAGGTAAAACAGCCATGGGTAACATGGTGGCGTATAATCAACTATTTGCTCAATTAGGACTGCCTGTTTTTGCTCGCAGAGCCAAAATAAGCTTGGTTGATGACATATTGCTTCACTACACTGAGAATACCGATATAAATGCAAATCAATCTCGGTATGCTTCTGAACTGAAACGATTGGATGAGGAGGTTATCCATAAAGTTACCGAGTACAGTTTAGTTATCTTCGATGAGCCATTTTCAGGCACGTCAGAAGTTTCCGCTAAAAGTCAGGCTGTGAATGTTCTTAGGGTAATGTCTGAACTACGTTGTCGTATGGTTATGACAACACATCTTCATAAATTGATACCCTTTGTGGATAAATTGCCTTCATTTGTAAATACTCATTTTGTTCTTCCAACGAAGAAAAAAGGCGATTTTATAATGAAACCAGGTGGTTTGTCTAAATCATCAGGGGAGTTATTGGCCAAAGAATACAAAGTAACATATGGTCAAATGAAAAAAACGATAAATAAAAATAAGAACAAAAAGGTGGCTTAAGTTCTTAGAATCGTTCCAAACTAACATAATAAGCGATGGGGAATACCCCATCGCTATTTTTATTACTTGATGCTCATGTAGTAGGTCAGACCTATTCATGAAGAGGTTGCAAAAACAACGGTTTCGTGTTACATTCATTAAGCACTCTGATCAAGCGTCGTCCGTACAGATTCATAAGTAGAAACTCTCTTTTTATGATACTGCGCGAGAAACACGCACAAAACTAAGAGTGTTTATAAGGTTAATATAATATTGCATGGCAAAAACTTCTATTGTCGCACGCAATGCTAAACGTGCGCGTCTTATCGCGCAGTATGCAAAAAAGCGTGCAGAACTAAAGGCGAAGGGGGATTACGAAGGCCTAAGAAAGCTTCCTCGTAACTCAAACTCTATTCGTTACAAGAACCGTTGTGCCCTTACGGGTCGAGCGCACGGATATATGCGTGATTTCGGGCTATCCCGTATTTCATTTCGCGAATTAGCAAACGAGGGAGTACTCCCTGGTGTGCGTAAATCATCTTGGTAATATGAATCCTCTCGCAAACTTCCTCATAAAATTGAAGAACGCATCACGAGTCAAGCATGACTCTGTTACTGTTCCGTATTCAAAATTCATTCACGCGATAGCATCGTGTCTTCTTCGTGCTGAAATCATTGCTGGATTTGAAAAGAAATCAAAGAAAGC
>CAZRUN010000002.1:18920-22263 GCA_964603415.1 uncultured Candidatus Saccharibacteria bacterium
TGAAGAATTGGTTATTGCTCTTAAATATAGTGCAAATGGTCCACGTATTAGCGGTGTAGCATTGGTGTCAAAGCCATCAGCTCGTAAATATGTTGGTGTTTCAGATATTCACCCAGTGAAATCAGGATTCGGAGTTATGGTTCTTTCTACTCCAAAAGGTGTTCTTACAGACACTGAAGCAAAGAAAGAATTGGTCGGCGGAGAAGCATTGTTTAAGATCTGGTAAATATATATGTCTAGAGTAGGAAAACAAATCGTCATAATTCCCGCTGGAGTTACCGCTACAAATGAAGGATCATACTTTAAAGTTGTTGGTCCAAAAGGAACACTTGATCGTGATTTTAAAACAGATCTTATTTCTGTTGTTATTAATGGTAGTGAAATTACTTTTACTATGAATAAGGTTACCATTGAGTCTCGTGCTCTATGGGGAACTGTTGCATCTCATGTTAAGAATATGGTTACTGGTGTTACTGATGGTTTCACTAAGAAACTTATTCTTGAAGGAGTTGGATTCAAAAGTGAAGTTAAAAATGGAAACCTAGATCTCGCTCTTGGTTTTTCACACCCAGTATCTATGCCAATTCCAGAAGGATTGACTGTTACCGCTGAGAAAAACGTCGTAACCGTTCATGGTGCTGACAAAGAATTAGTAGGCAGCTTTACGGCAAAAGTCCGAGGCATGAAGAAACCTGAACCATATAAGGGTAAGGGATTCCGTTATGACAACGAAGTTATTCGTCGCAAGCAAGGTAAGAAATCGGCTTAATATATGAAAACAAAAAACATAAAGCAAGAAAAGCGAACTCGCCTCAAGCGTAAGATTCGCAGTAAAATAAACGGTACGGCAGAGCGTCCTCGTTTGTCTGTTTTCAAATCAAACATGCATATCTATGCTCAAATTATTGATGATGTAACTGGTGCAACATTGTTGTCTGCTAGTGATATTAAAGATACAAAGGGAACATACCGAGAACGTGCAGTTACTGTTGGTACTACTATTGCAAAAGAAGCAGTATCAAAAGGAATTACATCTGTCGTGTTTGATCGAAACGGTTATAAATATACAGGGCATATTGCCGCACTTGCTGATGCAGCGCGCGCAGCCGGTTTAACTTTTTAATGTATATGTCAGAAATACAAAAACAAACTCCAACTGCTCCAGCTGCTCGTCCAGCAGGGAATCGCCCTACAGGACAACGTCCATCGTTTGCTCCTCGTCCAGGTGGTATCCAAAAGAGACGAATCGTTCGCGGTGAAAAGACTGCGGATGGTAAACCAAAGCGTGATGATAATCGCGGAGCTCGTCCAGAGCGTCCTCGTAGTGAATACGAACAAAAGATGATCGACATTCGTCGTGTTACTCGCGTTACATCTGGAGGTCGCCGTATGAGCTTCGCTGTTGCTCTTGTTATTGGTGACAAGAAAGGCCTCGTCGGTCTTGGAACCGGTAAAGGAGCTGATACTGCTATCGCTATCGCGAAAGCGCTCAAGCATGCAAAGAAGACACTTATCAAACTTAATTTGACTGATAAGATGTCATTGCCACATGAAGTAGCTGCAAAGTTTAACGCATCACGTGTTGTGCTTCGTCCAAACAAGGCAAAAGGTATGGTGGCTGGTTCATCAATGCGTGAAATTCTTACTTTGGCTGGTATTCACAATGTTACTGGTAAGATTAATTCAGGTAGTAAGAACAAGCTCTCTAATGCCCGCGCTACAATGAAAGCACTTGCACTCGTTGGTAAACCAGCACCAGTGTACACAGCTTCAGTTAGTGATGCATTTACTGCTTAATCAATAGTTATATATGCAAAAAAATACACTTATCCCAACAACTCCTCGTAAGCATGCCAAGACCGTCGGTCGTGGTGGCAAGCGTGGTAAGACTGCTGGTCGCGGAACCAAAGGTCAGTCAGCTCGTTCTGGTAACAAAAAGAGACCAGAACTTCGTGATATCATCAAGAAACTTCCAAAACTTCGTGGATATAAATTCAATACTGTTCAGAACCAGGTAGCAACGGTTACCTTGGCTCAACTTGAGAAAGCATTCAATGACGGTGATAAAATCACTCCTGGAATGATTGTTCTTAAGGGTCTTGTGAATACACATCACGGTAAGGTTCCTCATATAAAGATTTTGTCTCGAGGGGTTCTTACTAAGAAGTTTGTTGTATCACGGTTCTCAGTTTCAGCTGGAGCAAAAGAAGCTATCTTGAAAGCTAAAGGTACCGTAGAATAACAGTATGACATCGTTTGCAAACACTTTCCAAAGATTGTTCAGTGACAAGCGCATCAGGAATCAGATTCTGTTCATGATTTTCATCCTGGTCCTGTTCCGTTTGCTCTCGAATATTCCGATCCCTGGAGCAGATCCGTTTCGTCTATCACAATTTCTTGATAGTGATTCATTCTTGGGTATCTTCAACTTACTTTCTGGTGGTGGTCTTTCATCACTTTCAATCATCATGCTTGGTGTTGGACCGTACATTACGGCTTCGATCATCATGCAGCTTCTGTCCTTCGTATCTCCAAAGGTAAAATCTTTGTATCAAGATGAAGGGGAGATTGGTAGAAAGAAAGTTAGTAATTATACTCGTCTGTTGACATTGCCACTTGCTATCGTTCAATCCGTTAGTCTTATTATTCTTTTGTCTCGCCAAGGCGTACTGCCACAGTTCACAATGATCGATATGATCATTAACACAGCGGTTGCTGTTGGTGCATCATTCCTTCTTATCTGGATTGCAGATCTTGCAACTGAGTATGGTGTTGGAAATGGTATGTCATTCATCATCTTTGCTGGTATTGTAGCGAGTATTCCTCAGTATACCAGTCAGATTATTCTTAACTGGAATCCGGCAGATGCTGTTATGTACATCATCTTTGGTGTTCTGGCTGTGCTCCTTGTTGCTGGTGTTATCTTTATTACTGAAGCTGAGCGTCCAGTCCTTGTGACCTATGCTCGTCAGGCTCAGAATGGTGGCCGTATCTTTGGTAGTAACCAGACATACATTCCGCTTCGTGTTAACCAAGCTGGAGTTATCCCAATCATCTTTGCTCTTTCAATTCTTCTGTTTCCTCAGATCATTGGAGGCATACTGACTGGTAACTCTCATGCCGTTCTTGCGAAGATTGGGGCAGCAATGACATCATTTAGTCAGACTACATGGCTTTATAGTGTTATTTACTTCGCTCTTGTTGTTATCTTCACATACTTCTATACAGCGGTAACGTTTGATCCGAAGCAGATCAGTGAGAACCTGCAGAGAAGCGGAGCCTTCATTCCAGGTATTCGTCCAGGCGTTCCAACTCGTGATTACCTTGGTCACATTGTGACTCG
>CAZRUN010000002.1:22428-22763 GCA_964603415.1 uncultured Candidatus Saccharibacteria bacterium
CCGCTTATTGCTCGCGCAATTTCTGGTAATCAGGCATTAGCTATCGGGGGAACAGCACTCCTCATTGTTGTGTCTGTTGTGATTGATATCATTAAAAAGATTGAAGCACAATTGTCATCCCAGGAATATAAATAAAAACAAAACCCCGCTTAGGGGTTTTGTTTTGTGGATTAATAGAAGTGCGTTAGAATACTATTACATATGAACACTGCTCCGTACACATTTATTTTCTTCGGTCTTGCTGGGTCAGGTAAGGGGACTCAGGTTGAGCTCTTAGAAGTATATCTTCGTGAAAAAGGTATCACTACTGATATCGTCTTTGCCTCTCCTGGTTC
>CAZRUN010000002.1:22833-32161 GCA_964603415.1 uncultured Candidatus Saccharibacteria bacterium
GATAAGGGAATGCTCTTGCCTGATTTTCTAACGACTAGTTTAGTTGTTAGTTCCATTGCTTCGAAGATTACCAACGATTCTTGTATTATTGCCGATGGTTATCCTCGAACAGTTCCGCAATCTGAAGCACTTGAGCAAGCTCTTTCGTTTTATGGTCGCTTGGGAGCTCATATTATATATATTGAGGTTGGTAAAGAAGAAGCTATGAAGAGAATGAAGCTTCGCGCTCGAAGTGATGATACTGATGAGAGTATTGCTAAGCGTTTTGATTCATATGTTGCAGAAGTACTTCCTGCTATGGAATATTTCAAAAACAAGGATGGCTACACGATACATACCATTAACGGTGAGCAATCAATAGAAGCAGTACACGCAGAAATCATTACAACAATAGGACTATAATATGGAAAAACAGCTTGTTATATCTTTAGGGGGTTCACTCATTGTGCCAGATGAGATCGATGTTTCGTTCATTTCTGAATTTATCTCGCTTATTAAAGAATATACAACGAAAGGTTATACGTTTTTAATCATCACTGGTGGGGGTAGGGTATGTCGTAATTATGACAGTGCGGTTAAGGATATTATTAACCCTACAAGCACTGATCTTGATCTCATTGGTATCGCGAGTACTCGATTAAATGCTGAATTTATACGAGTACTTCTCGGAGAATATGCACATAGTAGTATCATCATGGATCCACATGTCATTCCGAGTACTGACAAGCCAGTTTTAGTTGGCGGCGGATGGAAGCCAGGGAACAGTAGTGATTTGGCAGCTGTCGAGTGCGCCCTCACTGTGGGCGGAAAGAATATTGTGAATCTATCTAATATTGATTATGTATACGACAAAGATCCAAATCGATTTCCTGATGCACAGCCGATTAGGAATGCCTCTTGGTCCGAGTTTAGGGCAATTCTGCCAACAGAATGGGACCCAGGTCTACATGCTCCATTTGATCCAGTAGCAGCAAAGAAAGCTGATGAGTCAGGTATGGAAGTTGTTATTATGAATGGCCGCAACATTGAGAATTTCAAGAAGTATCTTGATGGATTAGAATATATTGGTACTAAGGTACAGTAAAATAATATGACAACTATTAAATCAGCAAAAGACATAGAATCACTTCGAATCGGAGGGCAGCATCTTGCCCAAGCTATTGTCGCTACGAGTAAACATGTGAAGCCTGGCATTTCAACCAAAGAACTTGATAGTATCTTCGAAAAAGAAGTCCGTACACTAGGGGACGATCCTGCATTCCTAGGATATCGTCCTGAAGGAGTCAGAACTCCATTTCCTGCATCACTGTGCGTTTCGGTTAACGATGTTGTTGTTCATGGTATTCCTAATCCTGATCAAATCTTAAAAGAGGGAGATATTGTCACACTTGATGGTGGTCTCATTCATAACCGTTTATATACTGATCATGCGATAACGGTGCCAGTAGGGAAGATATCAGCTGAGGCTAAAAAACTTCTCGACGCCACTCAGGCATCTCTCATGGCAGGGATTAAAGCTATCCGTCCTGGTGGTCATGTTGGTGATATTGGCGCTGCCATTGAATCATATGTAAAGCCATTTAAATATGGCATTGTGCGTGAGCTAGCAGGTCATGGTGTTGGGTATACTGTTCATGAAGATCCATATGTACCGAACTATGGGAAGAAGGGTACAGGGGAAGTATTGAAGAGCGGTATGGTCTTGGCAATTGAGCCGATGCTAACGCTTGGTACAAGGTTTGTGTCGTTTTCACGAGATGGATATACAGTGACAACGAAAGACCATAACCTAGCTGCTCATTTTGAACATACCGTGCTCATTACGGAAGACGGATATGAGATTTTGACGAAAGTGTAATTTTGGTATTTGAGACTTAAAAAGCAAGGGTTTTAACCCTTGCTTTTTCTATATGTATGTGTTTTAGTACTACACGAGAAACATAAAAATATGAAAGATCAAATCATAGAAGCTTTGGGTACTGTGTCTGGCTTGCAAGAAAAAATGGATAAATATCCGATATTGGTTGAAAAGCTAGAAGCCTTTGCTTCTGATATGGAAAACACTATTTCGACCTTGGAAGTTGGACGACCAACTTTTAAAGTGAAACCTGTTACTCCAACGACAGTTGAAGATGTAATTGCTCAGGGTAACTACAATAATCCTTACCACTATTTAAAAAATGAAGTAAATGCAAAGATATTTCGTGATCGACCGCGTTACTTGCCTGAGGAAGAAGTTATTTTGGGTATTGTTTCAAATGGAGAAATTATTCCGAAGGGTGGGGTAGAAGAATATTGGGCTGAAAAGGGATTAGAATTAATACCTCATGCTGATGCATATTTAGATCAGCTTATGCGTGATAACACGGAAGCACAGTTACCAGTAGAACTCAAAGGTAAGAATATCATTGCTTATTCTAAAGAACCCATTTTTCGTTACAAGAGCGGCCTTTCTTGTTACTTGTGTGTGTACCGGATTGGTAATTTTCGCGAGCTGACGATAGTAAACGAGAACGATGATTGGCGCGGCTTTTGGATTTTTATTCTCCGTAAGATTATTAAGCCATTTTAAAATTAGATACTCTGACCCTTGCATTACGCAGGGGTCTTTTTATATTCACTCCACTTTTATAAATATGGTATTATAAAAGTAATGGAGACTTTTACTCCCATGGAAATACCACAGTTTAAATCTCACGAAGATGAGATAGCTTTTTTGCGCGGGGAACTTGCTAAAAAAGAAACAGCTTTAGCTGAGAAAGGAGTAGAAGTTGTTAAAGAAAAAGTTGCGCACGATACGCTAGTTGAATACAAGAAGATGGCAGACGAGGTGCCTCGTCCGCCGGAGATGCAACTGCCGAAAAAAGATCACGAGGAGATTGTGCTTCGTCTTCAGCCAGAAATACATGATAAAACAATGGAAGAGCTTCTGGCTCTTATGCTCCGAAAGGGTATTGTATCGACACTGCAAGTTGTAGCTGAGCTTAAAAATCCGCACCTGGATGCGGATTTTCATCGTTTCTTAGTCCAGTATCTGTGCGAAACGCATACCATTCCGGGTCTCAAAGATACGAGTCCTCTTTGGAAATCTATCGATATGCGGCTGTATGAGATTACTCTTCCAGAACCAGAAAACGAGAAAGATAATACTGATTTCAAAGCATTGATTACTTCAATGGAGCAGTTCTATGCTGGTATGCATTCCATTGCTGATACCAAGAAGAATAAAGAGAGAGCCCATTTCTCTTTAGAGATTGTACTTGCAAACAATACCGATCATATTGTTTTCTATGCTGCTGTTCCAGCCGACAAAGCATCTCTTCTTGAGAAGCATGTGCTTGGTGTGCATGCTAAGGCTCGATTGAACGAAGTTCCGGATGATTATAATATCTTCTCTGAAGATCGCGGAGGTGTTTCTGCGTCGTACGGGGTTCTCAAGAACTATGAAGTCTTTCCGATAAAGACGTTTGATACGTTTGATCATGATCCATTAAATATTCTTATCAATGTCTTTACGAAGTTAAAGCGTACTGGCGAAGGTGCTGCCATTCAGATGACCATCATGCCTAATGATGAGGAATATGTTGATCACTTCCATCATGTTTTGAAAGAAGTGAAGCAGGGTACCAGTGTTAAAGAGGCAATGCGCGGAGCATTGGGTAAATTAGCTGCAGGATTTGGTACGTTTGCTATGGATCTTATAAGCGGCAAATCGAATAAAGAAAAGGGGGAAGAAAAAAAGATTGATGACGAAGCCATTGGTTACATACAAGAGAAAGTAAAACGTCCTATCATGGGTACGACGCTGCGCATTGTTGCTTCGGGGCAAACAAAAGAACGGGCTGATAATATTCGAGCTGAGATTGAATCAGGTTTCAATCAATTTACTGAATCTCATCGAAATGGTATTGAATTCAAGAAAGTAACTGATTCTCATATGGGTAGTTTTCTGCATGAGTTTACATACCGTATGTTCGACAAAAATATGGTTATGCCTCTGAACTTTACCGAACTAGCCACTGTCTTCCATTTTCCATACGATATTGAAAATTCACCACAGCTCAAACAAGCAAAAGCCGCTGGGTCTCCTGCACCAATTGAAATGGGGGATATTCAAACTGATGACGATGGTGTACTACTTGGCTACAATTCATATCGTGGTATTACAACACCTATATTTATGCGCACGGAAGACCGTATGCGTCATTTGTATGTCATTGGACAGACTGGTGTCGGTAAATCTGGAATTTTGCGTACTATGATTGCTCAGGATATTGCCAAGGGCCGCGGCTGTTGTTTCATTGATCCTCATGGAAACGATATTCAGGATATTTTGAGTTACGTTCCGAAAGACCGTATTGATGATGTTATATATTTTGATCCAGCGTATACACCACGGCCAATGGCGCTGAACATGCTCGAATTTGATCCACGGTTCCCTGAGCAAAAGACCATGGTTATTGATTCGCTCATGAGTGTGTTTAATCAGCTCTTTGATTTAAAGACTTCAGGTGGACCGCTCTTTGAACAATATTTCAAGAACTCAGCGATGCTGGTGATGGATCATCCAGAATCAGGGAATACCTTACTTGAGATTACACGTGTTCTTGCTGACAAAGCCTTTCGCGATATGAAATTGTCTCATTGTAAGAATCCTATCGTAAAGCAATTCTGGAAGAGTGCAGAGGAAACAACAGGAGAATCTGGTCTTCAAAACTATGTTCCATATGTTACATCAAAGTTTGATCCATTGATCTCAAACGAATTTCTTCGCCCAATCATTGTGCAAGAGAACTCTGTTCTTAACATGCGCGATATTATGGACAACAAGAAGATTCTTTTGGTTAATCTGTCTAAGGGGCGCCTAGGTGAACTTAATGCGAATCTCATCGGTATGATACTTGTTATGAAATTCCAAATGGCAGCACTGTCACGCGCTGATTCATATGGTAAGAAGGTTGAAGATTTCTTCTTGTATATTGATGAGTTCCAGAATGTCACAACTCCTGCTATCAGTTCAATTCTGTCTGAAGCCCGCAAGTACCGTTTGTCACTCAACTTAGCACACCAGTATATTAGTCAATTGCAAGATGACATTAAAGGAGCGGTGTTCGGTAACGTGGGATCAAAGGCGTGTTTCCGAGTCTCACCAGAAGATGCAGAATTTATGCAAAAACAATTCGAGCCAGTATTTACTTCGACTGATATTATGAAACTTGATAATCGTAATGCATATATGGCAATGCTGTATAAAGGTCAGCCAGTAAAACCGTTCAATATTGTCACTGCTGATAATCCACCAAGTAATACACAAATCGTTCCACTGCTAAAAGAACTCTCATATTTACGCTATGGTCGTGACCGTGACGAAGTTGAAGCTGAAATTATTGCGAAATATAACAAAGGATAGTATGCCAGCAGAAAAGATTTCGATTGATAAAGCAAAGAAAAATAAACTGTTCTATTTCGTTGCTAATGCCGTTGTATATCGCGAAAGTGATGGGCGCTGTTTGATACTTAAAAGAGGGGATCATGAGATTGCTCATCCAGGGCGATATGGCGTTGTTGGGGGAAAGCTTGAATGGGAAGATTTACCTCTTGATGGCTATGACAATATGAACGGTGATGTTTTAGACTACCATAGCGCCCTCGAGAAGCTTCTTATTCGCGAAGCATTTGAGGAAGCGGGAATAGAAATATATTCTGATTTAAGGTATGTGGGTAGCAAGGCATTTATTCGTCCTGACGAAGTACCATCTGTTCTTTTGCAGGTAACGGCACGATATAAATCAGGAGACGTTATACTTGAAGAGAATGCATTTAGTGACTATGCTTGGGTTACTCCAGAAGAAGCGCGCAATTATCCCTGTATCGATGGTATACCGGAAGAACTCGAAATAGCAGTACGTCTTTGGCAAGAAAAACCGTTGTAAAAAATGGTTTTTTTTGTTAGGATGCATGTGTACAAGTAATAATATACCATTTATGCAATTAGAACGGACACTCATTATAATGAAGCCAGATGCGGTACAAAGAGGTGTTACAGGAGAAATCCTTACTCGATTTGAAAAATCAGGACTTAAGATAGTAGGGGCTAAGATGCTTAAGCCAGACTACGATCATTTTTTCCATCACTATGAAACAATCGGTAAGGTTGTTTCTCGTAGAGGAAAAGAAGTTTTTGATGTTACTCTCGAAATGATGAGTGATGGTCCAGTGATTGCATATGTTCTTGAAGGTGTAGAAGCAGCAGCTCTTGTTCGCAAGATGGTTGGTGCTACAGAGCCAAAGTCAGCACTTCCTGGAACTATCCGTGGTGACTACTCTCACTTAAGTTACGCTCATGCAGATAGTAATAAGATCGGTATTCCGAATCTTATTCATGCATCAGGTGATGCAGAAGAGGCAGTTCAGGAGATCTCTCACTGGTTCAGTGAATCAGAACTCTATGACTACGAAACAGCTCACGAAAAATTTACTCAGCCGAAGAAGAAATAGTATACAATCCCCGAAAGGGGATTTTATGCTATCATAATCTCATGAAACTCCTTATACTTTTTGGGCCTCCTGCTGTCGGTAAAACGACCATTGGAAAGATGGTAGAACAAAGAACGGATTTTAAACTTTTCCACAATCATATGGTTATGGATGGCGTTATGCATTTATTCGGAATTGGTACACCATCTGAAGACAAATTAAGCCGAATTATCCGTGAGACTATAATTAAAGAAGCAGCAGAAACAGGAATAAATCTTATTTTTACTTATGTCTGGAATTTTGCAAAAGAAAAAGGGAAAACAAATATAGATGTTTATAAAGATATCTATGAAGCTAATGGTGGTCAAGTGCTTTTCGCTGAGCTTGTTGCACCTACTGCCGTACGTGCTGATCGAGCAGATCATCCTTTGCGGAATAAAGAAAAAGCATATGCACCGAATAAAGAAAGAGTCCTTGCTTTAGAAGAAACCCATAATTTCAAGAGCCCAGAACCATTCTTTTATCAGAATAAAATACAGATTGATACGGAAAATAAAACACCAGATGTTATTGCTGAAGAGTTGATCTCTTATTTGAAAGAAGTATCTTAAGGATCGTAAGATATAAAAAGCTACAAAAAAACTCATTCGTCCAGATTGACGAATCCTCTGAAAAGAATAAAATAGACATAGGATTATTTGACATATTATTCTAGAACACTTTTGTTTCGGGATCGCGATATTCAAATAGATCTTGGTCTAGCTGATAGCTAACCCACCTAGTAATAAACTAGGGTAACTATTTATCAAATAATCCTAACAAGTGACCATCCCTATCGGGGATGGTCTTTTGTTATGGTATGATATGTATATGGATACAGATAGAATCAAAAAACTCCGTAGTAGGCTACTTCATCGAGGAGCCTTGGCTGCTATTGGGACTTTTTTATTTAATACTCTTGGAGTATGGATGTCGTTATATGGAATATTATGGTGGTACGATATTCCAATGCACTTTTTCGGTGGTTTGTTTACTGGTCTCTTGGTGCTTCATTTCCTCTTGGGGTATAAAAAAACGCGCTATCTCCCAACTCATCGAATTATCTTCCTAAGTCTTATTCTTGTGTGCGTTATTGGTCTCATGTGGGAAGGGTATGAGATTGTTTTTGATATTCTTTCTGGACGGAAACATTTCTTTCTTGATTCTTTGAGTGATATCTTCTTTGATATGGCTGGGGCAATTGAGGCTGTATTTATCTATCTTCGTCATAAACGTATTGTTCTAGCCTCATAGCTGTATTCACGGTATACTGTACTCATGCAAACTCATCCAGACCTAAAACTGACCTTTGTCTCAGGGCTCGGTACTGCAACCGGAGCTAATTTTTTATTAGAACATCCTGGTAGTGGGGAACCTAACGATCCTGGATACCGAATATTGTTTGATTGTGGATTAACCCAGGGGGTTAAGCTTGCTGATCCGGTTAACTGGCTACCATTTCCCTATGATGCTAAGAGTATTGATGTGTTATTTATTTCCCACTCTCATGTGGATCATATTGGTCTCATTCCAAAACTATATGCTGCTGGATTTCGTGGACGAATACTCTCTATTGATGCAACGAGGGATATCGCAGAACTGATGCTTGAGGATACAGTTAAAATCTTGTCTCATGAGGAAGATGAAGCGATCCTTGAGATGTATACTATGGAACGAATATCAGACATTATGCATCTATGGGAGGGGTTTGAATATCATCACGATATTAACTTACCATATGGCTTCACTATTCGATTCCTCGACTCAGGTCATATTCTAGGATCTGCTATGATTGAGATGACTTACAATGGGCAGAAGATGGTATTTACGGGTGATTTAGGTAACTCACCATCAGTTCTCTTGCGTGATACTGAACCTCTTACTGACGCAAAGTATGTCATCACTGAATCTGTCTACGGGGATCGTAATCATGAACACAGAGATGAACGTCGAGCGAAACTTGTTGAGGAACTTAGAGAAAATTACAAGAGAAAAGGTGCACTTGTTATGCCAACATTCTCACTTGAGCGAACTCAAGAGCTATTGTTTGAAATAGATACGATGATGCATAATAAAGAGATTCCGGAAATGCGAGTTTTTCTTGATTCTCCACTTGCGATTAGACTAACTAAGGTATTCAAAAAATATCCTAAATACCTTAATGATCGTGCAAAGGCGGTTGTTGAATCAGGGGATGATATCTTCTCTTTCCCTGGTTTATCTATCACGCTCGATACAGAGGATTCGATTGAAATATTGCATGAGCCAATGCCAAAAGTCATCATTGCTGGTTCTGGGATGTCTCAGGGTGGCCGTATTATCCACCATGAGCATAACTATATTAGTGACTCAAAAAGTACTATTCTTCTAACTGGGTACCAGGCAGTGGGAACACTTGGCCGCTATATTGAAGAAGGACACAAGAAAGTTAAGATAGCGGGAGAGGAGGTATCGGTTAAGGCACGTATTGCTAAAATCATCGGTTACTCTGGGCACAAAGATTCAGAACATATCGTGGAATGGTTTGGTAGTACCGCTAAGAGTGTTAAAACACTGTTTGTTGTACTCGGAGAACCATCATCGTCATCATTCTTAGCTCAAAAGATTCATGATGAATATGGAACAAACGTTGTCATTCCGGGCCGAGGGGATAGCGTAACACTTACATTTAACTAAATAAAAAATCCCCTATAGGGGATTTTTTATTATGCAGTTAGTTTTTCTGCAACTCTCTTGAATGTTTCAGGATGAGTGTATGCGAGGTCGGCTAGGATCTTGCGATCAACAGCGATACTCTTCTTTTTCATAGCAT
>CAZRUN010000003.1:0-3568 GCA_964603415.1 uncultured Candidatus Saccharibacteria bacterium
AAGTTAGTGTCATTCATGAAGGTGTCATGCGTCGCGCAGCTGCGCTCGATCGTGGGTTTAATGAACTCGAAGAAGCCCTTATGGTTTCCGGAGTTACATTCGATGCTGCTCGAAAACAGAAACACACTTCAAGTATCACTGGTCTTACTGAAGAAGAGAAGACTTTTAGAGATACCTATATTTCTATTTTGAAAGATATACAATCTGTTATTACTGAATATGAACGATATTCTCATTCGTCAATTACCAGAGCAGTTTTACTTGGTGGGGGAGCAGAGATGAATGATATTACTGCATTTACTGAATCAATTCTTGGTATTCCAACCGAAAAGAGTCATCCGTTCGAGAGAGCAATTATTCCTACGGTTGTTGCTGATATTATTACTAACATCGAACCAGAGTTTACTGTTGCCACTGGGGTTGCTCTTCGATTGCTCGCTAATTCATAATATATGGATACATCAGAAAATACATTTATTCCACACGATGACAGAGTAAAGCCTCGAGTAGGAGTACAGAGTACGTTAGTTATTCTCTGTATCGGTATTTTTACACTATCAATTTTTGCGGCTGGGGCAGCATATTTGTTACGAAAAAACGAAGAGGCTAAGACTCTAAGATACGAAGAGGCTCTTAATCGTTCAAAAGAACGTTTTTCTACTGGTTTACCAATTAGGACACTTCAAGAGTTTGATACCAGACTTCGTTCTGTCCGAGATTTACTAAGTCGACATAAGTCGTTTACGGGGCTCTTTACTCTTATTGAACGAGTGACACTTAAGAATGTTCAATTTGTTTCATTTTCATATACTCAAGTTGATGGTGGTGCAAAGAATCTTGTTAAATTAATTGGGCGCGCTCAGGACTATAAGAGTATTGTTGAACAGAGTGAACAATTTTCACAAGATGAAGAGGCTCGAC
The DNA here is from genome assembly GCA_964603415.1 of uncultured Candidatus Saccharibacteria bacterium. Lineage (GTDB taxonomy): Bacteria > Patescibacteriota > Minisyncoccia > Phycocordibacterales > UBA9973 > 2-01-FULL-33-17. Next base: position 922 of record CAZRUN010000003.1, read on the forward strand.
GGTATATTACTGACGTTGTATTTTCAAACCTTTCTGTTGATAGTAAAAATGGCAATATGATTACTTTTGAAATTATGTTCCAAGTTGATCCAGAGTTTCTTACATATAATCGATATCTAACGTTACCCGTTGCTCTTCTTGGTGGAACAGATACTCGTTCATCACCAAGAGATGCTGTTCCTAATATACAAAATCAATAATATGAAATTACTCGTCTCGTTATTATTCATTGGCTCAGCAGTACTTGTATCGTTTTTCGTAACAGTACCGCAATTTACATGCACGAAAGATACTTGTAGTTATAATGGTATTAAGACACTTAAAGAAAATACAGTTGCATATATTTCAGCCGTACAAAATGCTCAAGATTTAGAATCTCGTCGTACTGAGCTTGGTAATAAATACAATGCAGTAACTCCTGAGGATCGGCAACGATTAGAGGATCTTCTTCCGAACAATGTTGATAATATTAAACTTGTTCTAGAGCTCGAAACATTAGCAAAAAAACATGGACTTTTAATTGAAAATCCAAAATTGCAAAATGAAGTTGAATCAGGCGCTCCAGCTGTTGATCATACAGCAATGCCTGGTCAAGAAATTCGTGCATTAGATTCAAGTGCTCTCCCATACGGCGCATTTACTCTTGATTTTACGGTAAAGAGCAGTTATGAGAATATGAAACTATTAGTCGGAGACATTGAAAAGAATTTACGTCTTATTGAGCCTGTTTCAATTACTATGAATGTTCCTAACCAAATACCTGGATCAAAAGATAATCTACCACCAGGTGTCTACGATGTGACTATCCGTGCTGTTATCTATTATTTAAAGAATTAGGTATGTCAAAGAAAAAACTTCTCATTATAGGTGTCATTGTAGTCTTATTAGGCGTACTCTTTTTGGTTAAGACAAAAGGAACAAAGCCTGATGATAGTGGTGCACTTGCTCTAGGAACGACTTCTGTGGATAATGATTTTGTTTCAGCATTGTTGGGTGTACAGAATGTGATTCTTGATACTGATATTCTTTCTTCTGCTGTTTTTAAGTCATTACGATCATCTGGCGCTCAAGTTAACTCAAATCCTCTTCGCGGTAGAATTGATCCCTTTGCAGCAGTACAAACTACTACGACTGAGGTTGCTGCAGAAGAACCTGTTTTAACAGAGAATCCTCGGCTCGATAATTTTACAACTGAAGATAGTACTACTAATTTACTTAAAGGAGTTAAGATTGCTGTTTCAAAAATTACATCAACAACTGCTGTTGTTTCTGTGACTGGTCTTCCTGAAAGTACAAATGTGTCACTTAATCTTTCAAAGGTAAATGGCACACCTGTATTAGTTGAGGGTTTTACATATAAGAGTGCTCTTCAAGAATATACAACAGTGGTCACAGGTTTATCTGCAAAGACAAGTTATACTTTTGCAATTGCAAACCCAGAACTTTTTAGTTCAATTAGTACATCATTTCAAACGAAATAAGTATGCATGATATATCTCTTTTTGTGCGCGCAGGATTAGTTACTAATGAAATCGGTGCAAAGATAAAAAAACAAGCGTCAGCTGAGTTTGGTGGAGATATTGTGTTAGCATTATTAGCTAATGATGTATCTGAAGAAAGTATTCTTTCTGTACTTTCAACTGAATATCGTATTCCATATAAAGTAATCGCCTCAACTGATATTTCAAATGAAGTATTGGCGTACATTACGGAGGAATCAGCTAAGGAGTATAGTCTTATTCCTCTTGCTGTTCATGAAGGAATTCTTGATATTGGAATCGTTGATCCAACAATTCCAGGTGTTCGTGATGCAATTCGTTTTATTAGCGAGACAAAGAATGTAGCGTATAAACTATATATAATTTCATCTCGACTGTTCAAAGCTGTATCAGCTCGGTATGGAGGAGTGGGGGACATTGCGGATCAAGCTATTAAAGAAGTTGTTTCTGTAAAAAAAGACGAAGATGATCTTGTGACTGTAGCTGTTGACGAAACTAAACCTGTTGATGTTACAGCAACTAAAGAAGATGCTCCAATGCGTCGTGTACTTTCTACGATTATCCGTGATGCGATTTCTCTTGGAGCGTCAGATATTCATATTGAAAACACAGGTAAGGCTGTACGTGTCCGCTATCGTATTGATGGTATCCTTGAGACGAAGTCAACACTTCCGCCAGAAACAGCTCCATCACTTGTTGCTCTTGTTAAACTAAATGCACGGTTACTTCTTGATGAGCATCGAAAACCTCAAGACGGAAGTTTCTCTGTTGTGTATAACAACCATAACGTTGACCTACGTATTTCTACACTGCCGTCGTATTATGGTGAAAAAATTGTTATTGGTATTCTAGATACAGATCAAGGTGTTCTTAAACTTACAGATATTGGTATGACTGATGAGCACTTAGATATTATGAAAGATGCTCTTTCTCGTCCATATGGACTCATTCTTATCACCGGTCCAACAGGTTCAGGTAAGTCAACAACACTGTATGCGATGCTCTCTGAGCTTGATCGCGAGACCCATAACATTGTTTCACTAGAGGACCCTGTTGAGTATCACGTTGATGGTATTACTCAGTCTCAAGTTCATCCAGCTATTGGGTATACTTTTGCGGCAGGACTTCGTTCTATTTTGCGTCAGGAC
>CAZRUN010000003.1:3650-12545 GCA_964603415.1 uncultured Candidatus Saccharibacteria bacterium
ATATCTTATTGCACCGACACTTATTTTGTCTGTCGCGCAACGTCTAACTCGAACTTTTGCGAATGATAAATCAAAGAAAGCAGTCGATGTTCCTGAGAGTGTTAGTAAGATGTATGAAGAAAGTATTAGCAATTTACCTCCTGAATTCCAAGAAAAGCTTCTAAAACCAGAGCATATTTTTGAACCAGTACCATCATCTGAATTCCCTATAGGACTCAAGGGCCGATTACCTGTTTTGGAAATGTTTAAGATCGATAAAGAGATGCAGCATCTTATTTTGAGTAGTCCTAAGGAAGACGATATCTATAAGCTTGCGCGTGGAAAGGGTATGCTTACAATGCGTGAAGATGCTTTCCAGAAGGCGTTTGCTGGTAAGATTCCATTTAAAGAAGTATACTCTCTGTAGTATGGATTATAAAAAAAGGTTAGACGATCTCATTCTAGAACTTGATTCCCGAGCAGGCTCAGATATACACCTCTCTTCTGGTTCTTCTGTTGCTATCCGTATAGATGGAGAGCTTGTATTTCTTGATGATGCTATTCTTACCACTACTGATATTGAGAATTTCTTAGCTGCTATTCTTGGTGAAAGAAAAAGAGGTTTTTCATGCAACACATGATCTTGATTTCTCATATCTTTCATCAAATGGTGTGCGGTTGCGTGGTAATGCATATGTTGAGCAGGGGTCACCTGCTGTTGCCTTTCGTCGTGTTCCTATTGTGAGAACTATTACTGAACTTGGGCTACCTGACAAGATTCGTGAATTTGCGCTCAGCAAGCAAGGATTTTTTCTTGTGGTTGGTCCTATGGGTCAAGGTAAATCAACAACCATGGCAGCCATGATTGAAACTATCAATCAAGACCGTGCTGCACATATTGTGACAATTGAAGACCCTATTGAATTTTCTTTTGAAAATAAAAAATCAATTATTGATCAGAGAGAAGTCGGGGTAGATACTGATTCGTTTGAGGCCGCAATGAATTCTGTTTTTCGTGAGGATGTTAACGTTATTATGATTGGGGAGATGAGAAACCCAGAAACTATTTCTGCGGCGGTAACTGCAGCAGAAACTGGACACTTTGTTATCTCAACGCTGCATACTAATACCGCAGCTCAGACAATCGATCGTATTATTGATTCGTTTCCTGGTTCTCAGCAAGAACAGATTCGTATGCAACTTGCGGCATCTTTGGTTGGTATTATCTCTCAGCGTTTAATTCCGAAGATAGGCGGCGGGCGAGTATTAGCATATGAGCTCTTAATTGCAACTCCTGCATTAGCGAATCTTATCCGTGAGAAAAGAACTCATGAAATTCCTGTTCTCATTGAGACAGGTATGGATCACGGTATGGTTGATATGAATAGAATGCTTTTAGATTTGGTTGATCGCGATATCATCGCGTATGGTACGGCTATAGAGTATTCACCAAATCCAGATGCATTACGTAGAGTAAGTAAATAATACTATGAAAATTTTTGAATATAAGGGACTCTTAAATACAGGAGAAAAGCAGGCGGGAAAAATTGAATCTACGTCTCGAGATGGAGCAATTGAACTTTTGCAGCACCGCGGTATTGTTATTACCTCAATCACAGAAACAGGGGCAGGGGACGTGAGTAGTATTATGGCGTTTTTGAATAAAGTTCCTGCCAAAGAAGTTGTCTTTATGTCTCGTCAGATTGCTACATTGTTTGAGGCGCATGTATCTGCTCATAAGGCATTTTCACTTATTTCTGATCAGACTGAAAATGAAACATTAAAAACACAACTTCGAAGTGTTACAGGTGATTTATCTGCTGGTTCTACTATCAGTCAATCGTTATCTGCGTTTCCTGATACGTTCTCAAACTTTTTTGTAAACATGGTTCGTTCAGGTGAAGAATCTGGTAAGTTGTCTGAAACATTTGTCTTTTTAGCTGATTATATGGAGCGTCAGTATGAGCTGACTCGTAAAACACGTAGTGCTCTTATCTACCCAGCGTTCGTTATTTTTGTATTCTTCTCTGTTATGGTTCTTATGATGCGATTTATTATTCCGAAACTCGGAGATATGATTACTCAATCTGGGCAAGCGGTACCGGTCTATACGCAAGTTGTTCTATCTATATCGAACTTCTTTGTTGATTATGGGCTCTATATGTTACTTATTTTTATTGCTGGTATTACTGGTATTGTTGTCTTCCTAAAGAGTGATGCTGGACGCGCATGGCTCGATACAATGAAAATTACTGCTCCAGTGGTTAAGAAATTATATGGAAAGTTATACCTAGCACGTATTGCTGATAACCTTGATACCATGCTCTCTTCTGGTATTCCAATTATTCGTACACTTGAAGTTACTTCTGCTGTTGTGGGTAACCAGATATATGAGAAAATCTTAAAAGAAGTTTCTGAAGAAGTGAAAGCTGGGGTAAGTCTCGCGAATGCATTAGGAAAACATAAAGAGATTCCGCAGATGCTTTCACAGATGGTTCGTGTTGGGGAAGAGACTGGTATGCTTGGACAAGTGCTTCGTACACTCGGACGATTCTATCGTCGTGAAGTTGATCAGGCCGTTGATACTATGGTTGCCTTGATTGAACCGGTAATGATCGTTCTTCTTGGTGCTGGCGTCGGTGTACTCTTGGTATCTGTTCTTATGCCGATTTATAATATTTCTTCCGGAGGAATATAAAATGTTATCCACAGCTCCTATCGTATAAATAGGTCTTCGGTGTTTAACTGCATGGTACACTATACATGTACTCATATATTCTATATCGGAATGTATTATCAATAATTTTTTATTCATACATATGAAAAAAATCCAAAAAGGATTTACCCTCGTTGAACTCTTGGTCGTTATTGCCATTATCGCTATCTTGGCATCGATCGTACTCTCGTCCGTTGGTAACGCGCGTGATTCAGCAAAGGACGCTAAGGTTCAAGAAACACTCTCAAGTCTTCGTGCACAAGCAGAAGTATACTTTTCATTAAACAGTGGTTACTCTGATGGTACCGCACCTCAAGCTACTACTGGTAGTTGTGCTAGTGGTGTCGCAAATGGTTTTTTTGGAAGCGCTAAAGAGCAGACAATGATTTCCTCTCTTGATACTACAAAGTATTATTGTGTTCACGATGGTACCAACGGAACCAAGGCTACAAAATATGCTATGGCGGTCATCCTTCCTTCGACTAGTACAGCAGCATGGTGTATAGATAGTAACGGAAATTCAAAGAAGAAAACCGTTACTGCTGACACTCCATCTGGTGCCATTACTTCAAACGCATGTAACTAGGATATTCTATTTAAAAAACCACCCATATGGGTGGTTTTTTAGTATCTCGAGTGATACACTGTAATATATCCTAATCAATTTTATATGAAGAATAATAAAGGTTTTACACTCATCGAGCTCTTAATCGTAATTGTCATAGTCGCTATCCTTGCCGCGATAATCATTGTGTCTCTTGGTTCTGCTAAAGACAGTGCACGTAATACTGCAGTCATTGCTAATCTTTCATCCCTGAAGCCTCAGGCTGATTTAGGGAAGAAACCAAATGGTGATTATCTAAATGATATTTGTAATGCGACTGTTGGTGGTGGAGAAATCGGATCATTACTTGCTGAGGCGCGTGGTCGTCTCTCTACTAATGATGTTGATTGTTATGATGATGATAGTGATAATACTAATACAGCTGTGTTTCCTCGTCAGTGGAGAGTAGAAGCTGACTTTGGTGATAGTGGTAATTATTTTTGTGCTGACTCAACAGGTATTGCAAAAGAGGTGATGACAACAAATACAACAGCAAGTGATTACACGTGTAATTAAAAATAAAAGTTATCCACACATTTACTATTAAAAATAGTTTATGGACTGCTTTAAATGGTACAATAAGTACATACTCGGATCGTAGAAAACAATACGATCAAAGTTTATTAATAATTTTTTTATTCATACGTATGAAAAAAATGCAAAAAGGTTTTACCCTTATTGAACTCTTGGTTGTTATTGCAATCATTGGTATCCTTGCTTCTGTTGTGCTCTCTAGTGTTTCTGGTGCTCGTGCAAAAGCTAAGACTGCGGCTTTCAAATCTGAAGCTACTGGTCTTATCCCAACACTAATCTCAGCATGTGATAGTGCAAACATTGTTGTCGGTGACTTCGGTACACCATCAACATTTGTTGCTGCAACTGCATTCGCTAGTGTTACACAATCTTGCGGTACATCAGGTGCTGGAACATTCTCATTCACTGCTACTGCTACAAACGGTGCTGAAACTTCAGCTGACGTTGCTACATGTAGTGATACAAAATGTACTTTCGCTTAATCAATTAAACTTGGTTATGTTAAAAACTCCACATATGTGGAGTTTTTAATTTTTGATTATGATATACTAGACACATATATCTTAAAAAAGATTTATTAATAATTTTTTTATTCGTACGTATGAAAAAAATGCAAAAAGGTTTTACCCTTATTGAACTCTTGGTTGTTATTGCAATCATTGGTATCCTTGCTTCTGTTGTGCTCTCTAATGTTACAAATTCAAAAACGAAAGCACGAACTGCTGCGTTTAAGCGCGAAGTTAAATCTCGGATAACTCCGTTAACACAAGCATGTTTCGTCGGGAATATTGTTGTTGGAGATCTTAGTACTGCTTCAACATTTACTCCGGCAACTGCATTCACGACTATTAGTCAATCATGTGGTTCAAGTGGTCAGGGGACATGGTCTATGACCTTTACTGCTACAAACGGTGCTTCAACGTCAGAAGATGTTGCTGCATGTAACCAAAATACGTGTACCTTTAGTTAGCACACAAGTTAAAAGCCCCGTATCCGGGGCTTTTAACTTGTGATATACTTTTTATATGACTTTACTTATATATGTACTTTCAGGAATTCTTGGTCTCTTAATTGGAAGTTTTTTAAATGTCGTTGTACTTCGTTTAAATACAAAAACTATTACCAAAGGACGCTCACGGTGTGCTAGTTGTGCACATGTGCTCTCTCCTTTTGATTTGGTACCTGTTTTTAGTTTTGTGTTTTTGCGAGGACGTTGTCGATATTGCCGATCACGAATATCTTGGCAGTATCCATTAGTTGAATTTGTAACAGCACTTGTATACATAGGTATTCTATATGTTGTTTTACCTATGGGTGGGGGAGATATACTTACTACTGTTCTTTATTTTGCCTATTTTGCGATTATCTTTTCATTACTTATTGCGCTTTCTGTGTATGATCTTCGGCACTATATATTGCCATGGAGATTAATGAAGCCATTCCTTATTCTTTCTTTTGTTGGTAGTATTGTAATTGCATTTTTGCATAACGGTGTATCGTTTACTCATTTTGTATCTGGTTTTGTGACAGCATTTCCATTTTGGGTACTGTGGTATTTCTCTAAAGGACGATTGCTTGGATTTGGAGATATACTTCTTATGATGGGTTTTGGTTTTATGTTTGGAATTTTAGGGGGGTTTTCCGCTATTATGTTTGGTTTTTGGATTGGTGCAGCATCTGTATTACTGAAGATGCTTTTCAGTATGCAAGTACTTTCGGGTAAGACACAGATACCATTTGGTCCGTTTCTTGTTATTGGAGCATATGTATTCTTTATAACTGGGTTAACGTTAAAAAGTTTAGCGTTGGGTATTATGTAATATGAAGAAGATATTTAAAAAACAAAAGCTATCTGGATTTACATTAGTTGAACTTATTATTGTCGTCTCCATTGCCGTCATTATTAGCGGTATTAGTTTATATCAGTTTTATAAACAACGTAATGGGTCAACAATTCAATCAACAGCTGAGGAGATTGCGCTCAATATTCGCCGAGCGCAATCAAATGCACTTGCGGTGCGTAGTACAGGAGGGGTAGTGCCTGTATATCAAAATGGGTACGGTCTTTATTTTAAATTAAGTCCAGGAACTAATCCGCAACAAGATGCAACCCCTACATCATATATATCATTCATTGATTATACTGCAGTTGGTAGTAGTAGTGGTTGGGATAGGGCATATTTACAAAGCGCTACTCCTAAGTCATGTGGTAATCCAATGGTAGGTGATCATGAATGTATTGAAAAGATTAATCTTCCCAATGGAGATCGTATTACAGGGCTTGAGGTTTGTAATGCTACATGTGCAACTGCTGACTTATTAGCTATTACGTTTGTACGTCCAAATCTTGATGCTTATTTTTGTACAACACCAACAACTGCGGCGCCTCCTGGATGTAGTATATCGCCGTATGCTTATATAAAAATAAATATTAGCTCAACTGGACAGGTTGCTACTGATGCACTTACGAGATCTATATATGTTTGGTCAACAGGTCAGGTTAGTATACAATAAGAATACTGGTTGATATGAAAAAAAATGTACGTTCTCTTGGATTCACTCTCGTTGAGCTTCTTGTATGCTTAGTCCTTCTTAGTGTTGTTGTTATAATCGGATTCGGACTTCTGTTGACTACTAATGTATCTGTTGAGAATTCACGAGCACAAAGACGAGTTATGGATAATGTGTCTTTTGCACTTGAGCATTTATCTCGTTCAATTACATACGGGCATGATTTTTCTTGTTCACCTTCTCGTATTCCATCAACATGTGATTATAGCTTGGGCGGCACATCTGCACTTTATTTCGAGGGTACGTATTCAGGATTACCACAGTATTTTACATATCAAAGGTTAACGAATAGTACAACAGGATATGGGTATATTGCTCGTAGTCTTGGTCTTGGGGGCACACCTGTGTCGCTTACCGATGAACTTGTTGATATTCAAGAATTACGATTTTATGTGTATGATGGAGAACCATTTATTACCCCCGATCCAGAACAACCACGAGTTGTTGTAGTTATTCGCGGTGTGTCTCATGCTGCTTCTATTCCACAAGAATTTTTTATCCAAACCACTCTCTCTCAGAGAGATTTAAAATTATAGTATGAAAAAAAATATTCCTGGCTTTACTCTTGTCGAAACAATCATTGCTATTGGTCTCTTTATGCTGGTACTTGTATCAGTATTGTCAGTATCGGGTAATATTCTTATTGCAACGAGAAGTCAAAATCTTGATATTACTGCTCAATACTTATTACAAGAGGGGGTAGAGTATGTTCGTAACAATAGAGACAGTGCAATAAATAGTGGTGCGTCTTGGTCTGATTTTACAAATGCTGGTGGTGGTGCATGTCCTTTAACTATCGGAGTTGGTGTTGTCTCACTATGTCCTTGTATTTCAACTGGACTTACTAGTTGTAGTGTTGATCCGATCTTCAACAAAGTTCAAGTATTTGGTGCTAGTAATCACCCTAACATTGTTAAGGCTGTTAATTCAGGGAGAACAATATATTGTACTCGGGTTGGAAGTGGTACGGTATGTCCAGGTTCAGGTGTGATTACAGAAGAGACGACCTTTAAGCGATCAGTTCTTCTGACTCAAAATACTTCTAACCCGAAAGAAATGTATGTTGATGTAACTGTATCGTGGACAGATAACAATGGGGTGCCACGTACTAAATCTATTAAGACAACGTTATTTGATTGGTAATATGTATATACACAAACAACCACGAGGATTTGCGATTTTATATGTGATGCTTGTCGTTTCATTAGTGTTAGCTGCATCGCTTGGAGTGGTTAATTTAATTTCTCGCGAAAAAGCATTATCTCGTATTGCTCGAGATTCTTTAAATGCTCGCGCTGCAGCGGACGTTGGGCTTGAGTGTATGCTTTTTATGGATAAAGCTCCAACGCAATATTTTCTTGATCCGATGGATCCTAATTTTGGTACTCGAATGACAAGTATAGATTGTGGACGTAATAATGCGGGTAATCCAGTGACGTATACAGTCTTTTTGTCAGGATCTCTTCCTGGTACTTCATATACCTATGATGTCTATGTAACATCAGTACCTACTGGTCCTTGTTTTACCGCATCACTTGTCCGTACGATGGTTCCATTCTCTACTCGTGTTGATATATATGGATACAATGTTTGTAATCCAGCAAGTACTGTTCGTGTGCAGCGCGGTATTGTTGCTGAGTATTAATTCGTCTTTACGGTGCTGTAAAAAATGATACACTAGGGTGAGATGAATAACCCTAAAGACATCAAAAAAAGAATAGCTTCGCTTCATAAGGCTATCGCAGAGTATCGTACAGAATATCATCTGCACGATACGGATATTGTTGCGCCTGAAGTACTTGATTCTCTTAAAAGAGAATTGGCTGACCTTGAAGCACAAATTGGTTTTGATGGCGTGTCTCCTACAAATACTGTTGCTGGTGGTGTATTGCCTGGGTTTAAAAAGATAAAACATGCTGTCCGTCAGTGGTCATTTCAAGATGCTTTTACTAAGGAAGATATGACCACTTGGCATGAGAGACTCATTCGTGAACTTGGACATGCTCCAGCATATGTTGCTGAACTAAAGATTGATGGGTTTAAAATAATTCTAACCTATGAGAAAGGGGTACTTATAAGTGCTGCAACTCGTGGAGATGGTGGTGTTGGTGAAGATGTAACAGAGAATATAAAAACAATTCCTGAAATACCGCATGTATTACAAAAACCAATTTCATTTACCGTTGAAGGTGAAATATGGATGGGTGAGAAGGAATTAAAACGGTTAAACACTGAAAGAGAACTTCGTGGTGAGAAATTGTTTGCAAATCCTCGCAATGTTGCTGCTGGTACTGTTCGTCAGCTTGATCCAGAACTTGTACGTCAACGAGAGCTCCATGCATTCTTTTATGACATCTCTCTTTCGAGTGATTCACTTCCGAGTAGTCAATGGGAAGAACTTGCGTTGATTAAGAGTCTTGGTCTTCCAGTTAACCCACATTCAAAAAAAGTTTCAACTTTCTCTTTTTTACTTACAGTATTCGACACTTAA
>CAZRUN010000003.1:12555-15943 GCA_964603415.1 uncultured Candidatus Saccharibacteria bacterium
ATTTTGGCAATGGGGGATAGGGCACAAGAAAACAGAAGATTATTGGATTGACGGTGTTGTTATTAAAGTTGATTCTCGAACTGATCAAGAGGAGCTAGGATATACCGGGAAATCTCCTCGTTTTGGTATTGCATTTAAGTTTCCAGCTGAAGAAGCGAGTGCTCTTGTTGAAGATATTGTTATTCAAGTTGGACGTACTGGTGTACTCACTCCGGTTGCTCATTTATCACCAACAATTTTGGCGGGTAGTGAAGTTTCTCGAGCAACTCTGCATAATCAAGATGAAATAGAGAGGCTCGATGTCCGTATTGGTGATACTGTTGTTATTCGAAAGGCTGGAGATATTATCCCTGAGGTCTTGAGTGTTATCACTGATCTTAGACCAAAATCAGCAAAGAAGTTTCATTTTCCTACACTGTGTCCAGTGTGCAGCAGTTGGGCGGGGAGACTGTTGCTCTGTATTGTACTAACTCTGAATGTCCAGCAAAAGTATCACTAACAGTACGACATTTTGCTTCAAAGCATGCACTTAACATTGTTGGGCTTGGAGATGAGATCGTTGAGCGTTTATTCCAGGAAGGTCTTATTAGAGATATGTCAGACTTATTTACGTTGGATAAGGAGACATTGATGACACTTCCAAGATTTGGCGAGAAAAGTGTTACTAATTTACTTGAATCAATTAATACTGCTCGTCGTGTACCACTCGCTAAATTAATCTATGGTCTTGGTATACCACACGTTGGTGTTGAGACAGCTCTTTTTATCGCTCGCAGTGTTAAAACTATAGATGCATTCATTTCTGTCGATTATGCGACGCTTGAGGCACTTGATGGTGTTGGTTCAATTATTGCTAGTACACTTACGGCTTGGCTGCAAGAAAAGAAGAATAAAGATCTCGTTACTAAACTTGTTCTACTACTAGATATTCTCCCTCACGAAGATATCGTATCCGGAACTGTTTTTGCTGGCAAGACATGTGTACTCACTGGAACTCTTGCAAGTATGTCTCGCGATGAAGCCAAGGCTAGTATCTTGTCTCAAGGGGGACGAGTTTCAAGTAGTGTTTCAAAAAAGACTGATTTTGTGATATATGGGGAAGAGGCAGGTAGTAAACTAGCTAGTGCTATAGATCTTGGGGTGGCAACCCTTACAGAAAACGAATTTTTGAAAATGATACGTGTTTAAGGTATACTGTACCAATGACGCATAATGACATTGTAAACTTGGCGAAACTAGTAAATATACGTGTTTCTGAGGACGAATCTTTAGAACTGATTCCCAATATGGAATCTGTTTTAGGTTATATTGATCAGATTCAAAGTGTTGTTATCGAAGATACTGAAAGTGATATCGTACCCCAAAATCCAGAATTACGACAAGATACTGTTCTTGAGGATACTTTTGATTTTATGAGTAATGTTCCATATACCGAAAACGGATACGTACAAGTTCCTAAGGTTCTTGGAGGAGAATAATATATGATTGATTTATCTACACTTAATATTAAGAAGCTAGATGAACTCTATATCAACAAAGATGTGAGTGTTTGTGAGGTTGTTTCTGCGTATCTTGATGTGATTGCAAAACGTGATCCTGAAATTCATGCATATCTAGAAGTATTTAATGATACTGATACGTACGTTGCTATTGCTCAAGAAAAAATTAATGCTGGAACAGCTACATTCTTAACTGGTGTACCGTTTGCGATTAAGGATAATATGCTTTGGCAGGGACATATTGCTTCTGCTGGTTCAAAAATGCTTGCAACGTATGTTGCATCGTATACTAATCCAATCATTGCTGAATTGCTCGCGCAGGGTGCCATCATTCTTGGAAGAACTAATATGGATGAGTTTGCTATGGGTTCTTCAACAGAAAACTCAGTAGATGGTCCAACTAAAAATCCACTTAACACAGATCTTGTTCCTGGAGGATCATCAGGGGGTAGTGCTGCAGCTGTTGCAATGCATGGGGCACTTGTTTCACTTGGATCTGATACTGGTGGTTCTATTCGTCAGCCAGCTGCATTTTGCGGCCTTGTTGGGATGAAGCCAACCTACGGTACTGTTTCTCGATATGGTCTCATTGCTATGGCAAGTTCCTTAGATCAGATTGGCCCATTTGGGAAAACCGTTGATGATGTTGAGATTGTGTTTAATGCGCTCTGTATTCCTGATACGCACGACAGTACGCTTGTTCCAGCAGCGAAACGAAATGAATATAAAAAAGAATTTAAAAAACGTATTGGTATCCCTCGCTCATTCATTCAAGAGGGGGTTGATCCGATAACTCTTGGAGCATTTGAGAAAACAGTCGAAGGTCTTACAAAAATGGGATACGAAGTCGTTGATATTGAATTACCGCTTACACCACTTTCTCTTGCTGTGTATTATGTTCTTATGCCTGCTGAGGTGTCGAGTAATTTAGCACGATTCGATGGTTTGCGTTATGGATTCCATACAGATCCTTTAGCTAAAGACCTGCATGATGCATATCTTAATTCTCGTACAGATGGTTTTGGACTAGAAACTCGTCGAAGATCAATACTAGGAGCATTTATTTTGTCTCATGGTTATTATGACGCGTATTATACTAAAGCTCTAAAATTACAAAAAGCGATACGACATGAATTTGTTCGTGCATTTAGGGATGTTGATATTATTCTACTACCAACAACTCCTGGTATGCCTTTTAAATTTGGTGAGAAAACAGATAGCCCACTCGCAATGTATCTAGAGGATTTGTTTACCGCACCAGGAAATATTGCGGGTATTCCTGGTATCTCTATACCAGTACCTACAGAGACATTACCTGTTGGCGTGCAAGCGTATGCTGCACATTTTAACGAGGAACATTTATTTACTATTGGTCGCGATATTGAGAAGCTTAATTTTACTTAGTTATGAATAATCATCTCGCTCAATATGAAGGAGGGCAGTATACTACTACTTATTATGAGACACCTGTAGTTCCAACACAAAGTAGTATATCTCTTTTTTTTCACAAGGTGGGTATTGTGTCTGGAACGTTATCAGCTCTATTTATTATCATTGCTCTCTATGCGATTATTCGTATGTTTATGATTCAAAATCATGAAAGAGATCATGTCGATCATGAGATTCATGAGCATCAAACACGTATGGCTGACGCAGCTCGTAATCCTCGTTGGGAGCTTGTTGAGAGCCTTGTGAGTAGTACTTCTGAAGCCGATTGGCGCATAGCTATTATTGAAGCCGATGTGCTCCTAGAAGAGGGTCTGCAGTACGGTGGTTTTACTGGTAGTAGTATTGGAGAAATGTTAACTAATGCCGGAGAAAGATCGTTTAGTACATATAAACAAGCCTGGGAAGCTCATAAGGTGCGTAATGATATTGCCCATGAGGGG
>CAZRUN010000003.1:15953-17099 GCA_964603415.1 uncultured Candidatus Saccharibacteria bacterium
CTCAAAAGTTGATGCTGTTCGAACAATCAATATGTATAAGATTGTTCTTGAAGAGTTTGGGATAGTATAGATAAAAAATCCCCCGTCAGAAGTTCTGAACGGGGGACTGTCTTTATATACTTTTATGCCATGTGTCGGGCTCAACGTGGGCCGCAAATAGTGGAAAGTATTTTTTGTCAGCATTGGTGTAAGCAAGCCAAATATTAAACGGCGTATTTACAGTGAACACAGGTTTCTCATCAAGAGATATTCCTCGGGCTATACCAATCGCGGTGGCACTCTGTGCATGTATACCACCCAGATTAATTTCTAGACGGTTTTGCTGCAGAACCTGATTTATAATAAAAGGTGTACCGCTTTCGTTTGAATATATTCCTTGGAGCCAGGTCATATCTGGTTGATCATCTAAATTAACACAAGGGATACATGCATCGCATGGTATTTCATTCAACAATACTGTTTCGGATTGTTTGAATATATATTCTGCTAATTCAAAACCTGAGCGAGCTTGTTTATCTTTTTCGATAAATACGAATAGTCCTTTTTTGGTCCGTATCATCAATAGTTCTTTGTCTTCTGTCGTAGAAACAATACTTGCTCCTTTCTTTATCAGGGCGGCATCGTACTCTGTATCTCCATAGGTAACAGTTTTAGGTTTTGCTTGTTCAAGCCATTCCCCAATTAGGTCCATGATAGTCACAACACCCAAATCAAACGGTCTAGTTGTATCAAGCTGAATATCAAACCCGTGTTCTTTGAGGATAGTGTTAAGCTCCTCCGGGTTTTCTGAGATAAACGCTTTGATTTCTTCCGATGGATACGGGATAGAGAGTGTTGCCGGCATGAGTCCGAGCGTATATATTTGCTCATTGGTGTTGCCCAAAAATGTCTTAATCCCTTTTTCAGCAAACGTACGTAAGCCGATAAGAAAGGGGAATAATGCGATAGTACTGGTTTGTTTCGTTGTCATCTTTTTTATTTTTTAAATATATTGTCATATATTTAACTATTTGTCAAAGAGCACCTTATTATCTCATATCTGAAGGCTTGCTAAATAAGTGTATATTTGCTACGATTGTATCGCGGAGTAGAGAAGAGGTATCTCACAAGGCTCATAACCTTGGGACCCCCGTTCGATTCGGGGCT
>CAZRUN010000003.1:17196-20524 GCA_964603415.1 uncultured Candidatus Saccharibacteria bacterium
AGAGCACCCGCCTGTCACGCGGGAGGTTGCGGGTTCGAGTCCCGTCGACTGCGCAAACGAAAAAGAACTCTAGAAATAGGGTTCTTTTTTGCATAGTGATAGGACTTTAGAACTGATATATCTAAATTAGGTGAGTATATAAAATAAAAACGCTATCCCTTAAATAGAGATAGTGTTGAGTAAAATTTAATAAACGTCGGTGACTATTTTTCAAGAACAAAAGCAAAACCCTGCAATACCCAATTATTGTCGTAATCTTTAGTGTCCGAGATCCAGCATTTACCATTCCAGCGAAGAAAAAAGATATATCGCCTACCTGTATTATATTTACATATAGTACCAAACTGATATAAGTTTTGTCCTTTATAAGGAGCCAGAAAATCAGCCACCTCAGGGTCATACTGATAGTCTTCACAGAACTTAATTATGTTTGCGTTAATTAAGTCAATTGTTGAATCCTCTTCGATACGTTTTCGATACTCTTCAGACGAAAGATGTGTACCTTCTGCCCATTTTTTAACAAGTTTAATTTTTCCAGAACTAAACAAGATTCTCTCACCCGTAACATTACTAATGATTCGAATAGTGTCTACTGGTTCACGATCTAGTTCCACAACAAGTGGACCGGTTAAAACATGACAATCATTATTAATAAACCTAATAAGATTGTGGATGAATGCGCCAGAGTTGTCGATGGCTTTTTGAAACTTTTCATTGTCAATTTGTTCGAGGACTTCCTCATTAATACAAGAGATTGTCATTGCATTAAAAGCACGGGCCTGACCGCTAGTTGCAGCTTTTACCATAGTTTTTTAATTTATAAGTGTGAAGAATGTGTGAGCCGTATTAAGGAACGGTTATCTGGACCTTTTTTGTGATTTTAACACAATATTATGTAGATGTAAAATATTCCTTTAATAGTGAATGTTAGGTTGGAATATAAATAGTCGTATCATTTATATATTCAATAGCAGTTCTAACTTCGTCCACTAAGTCGCGCATAAGAAAAACACCCATTTGTATGGGTGTTTTTCTGTATAGTGATGGGAGTTCAGAACTGGTATAATAAAAGGCTCTAGCCTAGCTAACCCATGCTAAACTAGAGAATATGCTTAAAAGAAAAGCTCGATTGGGAAAATCAAAAATCAAGAAATTAATGGAGTGTTTTAGCGCCGATGTCTCTGCAACCCAAGCGGGAATATTGGCAAAAGTGAATCGCAATACAGCCAATCTTTGGTACAACAGTTTTAGAGAAAAGATATTGGAATATCAAGAACATGAAAATGGATCATTCCATGGAGAAGTGGAATTGGATGAATCATACTTCGGAGGACCCAGAAAAAAGATACATGCCGGAGACAGGAGAAGACGGGGTCGGGGGGCAGAAAACAAGGTTCCGGTGTTTGGAATCAAAAAGAGAGACGATGGTAGAGTATATACTCAAATCATCAAAAATGCCTCAAAACAAGAGCTTTTACCAATTATTAAGAGATTAGTCACCAAGAACAATACCACCATCTACACCGACAAATGGAAAAGCTACGATGGCTTAGTTTTAGATGGCTACAAACACAAACGGATCAATCATTCAAAGACATATTCCAACAGAAAGGGTACTCATGTTAATGGTATTGAAAACTTTTGGAGTTTTGCTAAAAGACGACTGGCTAAGTTCAATGGAGTTTCCAGAAAAACCTTTCTGCTGCATTTGAAAGAATGTGAGTTTCGCTACAATCACAAACATGATATACTTGAGGTATTAAAAGTAATTAGCTGTTAGCTAGGCTAGAGCCTAATAAAAAAATGGAAGAAAAGAAAACAATTGTTAAAGTTCGAGCCATCATTTTACATGAAGGGAAGTTGTTAGTTGTCAGGCACCCTCATGACTTGAGTTTTGCCGCACTCCCAGGAGGGAAGCTTGAGTGGTCAGAAGATTTGAAAGAATGCATGTCTCGAGAAATAATTGAAGAGCTTGGGGTGAAACCAGATATTGGTAGATTGCTCTATGTAAATACTTTTACACAAATAGATAATAAGCACTATTTAGAATTCTTTTTTGAAATAAAAAATGGAGTAGATTATTTGGATGTTGAAAAGCTTGCGCGTTCTCACGCTCATGAAATTGCTGAAATAATGTGGGTGTTTCCAGATGAAGATATTCACATAAAACCCAAAAATCTGGAAGAAGATTTCAAAGCAGGGAATATTCTCTCGCATGAAGTTAGGTATATAAAAGGTTAGTTAAGCTAATATAGGTATAAGAATATAACCATTATGCTCCCGTATCACAGTTCTAACTTCGTTCACTAGTTCGCGCAAAAGAGAAACACCTATTTGATATAGGTGTTTCTCTTTGTATACGGGGTTCTTCTGGTATAATCCATATATGGATGAAAAAACCGTTTCTATCGCACCGTGGGCAAAATCAATCGATGACGTATATGTCGATTTTGGAACCTCAGCTCAAGGTTTAACTGAAGAACAAGCAGCTACACAAAAGAGTATTTTTGGAGCTAATATTCTTTCTGTTCGTAAACAAGTAGGTGCACTTGGGATTTTTTTGAATCAATTTAAGAGCCCACTTATTTTTATGCTCATTGCTGCGGCAATTATTACTATCTTGCTGCGCGAATGGGTAGATACGATAGTTATATTTCTGGCAATTTTTATAAATGCAACATTAGGGTTTTATCAGGAGTATAAAGCGAATAATACGCTTGAAGAGCTAACTGATTATATTAAAGATCGAGCGCGAGTTATACGTGCGGGGCGTGAGTATGAAGTTGATTCATTGGAGTTGGTTCCTGGAGATATTATTCGTCTTTCACTCGGTATGCGTACACCAGCAGATGCACGACTTGTTTCGATAAACAGTTTTTCGGTTGACGAATCAATACTGACAGGAGAGTCATTGCCAGTGTACAAGAAAATTGATGTTATTGGTGAAGGGGCTCCATTGATAGAGCAAAAGAATATGGTCTTTGCTGGTTCACTCGTTGTTGATGGAAATGCAACGGCAGTTATTATTGGAACAGGGAAGGATACAGAGCTTGGTCGTATTGCGCGTCTTGTTGAAGATGGTAGGGTAGAACTTACACCATTGCAGGCTGCTTTGAAAAAAGTAGCTTGGCTTATTTTTACTTTTATTATTGTCCTTGTTGCGGGGCTCTTTTTCTTGGGTATATCTCGCGGGGAACCGGTATTACATATGCTTCTATTATCAGCAGCAGTTGCTGTTGGCGCTATTCCTGAGGCGCTGCCAATAGCACTTACGGTAATATTATCTACTGGTGTCGGTCGTATAGCCAAAAAACGCGGTATTATGCGT
>CAZRUN010000003.1:20608-31363 GCA_964603415.1 uncultured Candidatus Saccharibacteria bacterium
GGTTCTGCTTTAGGTGCAGCACATACAGCTCTTCTTATGGACGCACTCTTGGCAGTTGATGTTGTTATTGAAAATCCTGAAGAATCATTCGACAAATGGAGACTTATCGGTCGGCCGCTCGAAAAGAATATTACGATTGCTGCAGCACAACTCAATCTTCCGGTGCAAGATCTAATTAAAAAACGTATTAGTATTTTACCGTTTAACTCAACGAATAAATTTTCAGTCGCCTATGATGAGGTGGTTAAGGAATATATTGTGTTCGGGGCACCAGATATATTACTTAATCGATCAAACATATCAAAAGAAGATTTTATTCTACTTGAAAACCAAATCACAATACTCTCTTCTCAGGGTAAGCGGTTACTAGGAGTTGCTCGTTTCAAGAGTGATGTATTGCATACAGAAACGTTTAGTCCGACAGATGTTATTAATGTATCTTTTTCAGGTGTACTTGTTCTGTATGATCCAGTCAGGCCTGAAGCAAAAGAGGCGGTTGAGAGAATTGAAAACCACGGTGCTCGGGTAGTTATGATTACTGGTGATTTGAAAGGGACCGCGTTGTGTATTGCTCGTGAATTAGGGTGGCAGGTAGATGAAGGAATGGTGATTACTGGAGATGAGCTTCGTGGTTTATCTGATGATGAGCTTAAGCCACGATTATCGCATATTAAAATATTTTCTCGCGTAACACCGGAAGATAAACTTCGTGTTGGAATGTTATTCCAGTCGGTCGGAGAAATTGTTGCTATGACAGGGGATGGGGTAAATGATGCGCCGGCTCTGAAGGCTGTTGATATTGGTATTGCTCTTGGTTCAGGTTCTGATGTTGCTAAAGGTGTAGCTGATCTTGTTCTTTTGGATGATAATTTTCAAACAATTGTTCTTGCTATAGAGGAGGGTAGAAGAATTATTGCTAATATTCGTAAATCATTTGTCTATCTTATGTCGAATTGTTTTGACGAAGTTGTCCTGATTGGAGGAAGTCTACTTATTGGGTTACCGTTACCACTCAGTGCTCTGCAGATAATCTGGGTTAATTTCTTTACTGGGAGTTTACCTGCGCTATCGTATGCGTTTGAAGAAAATCGTGATATTGGTAAACATTCATCGAAGGTTGAAAAAACAATATTTAACAGAGAAGTTCGCGTATTAACGCTCGGTGTTGGTGTTTTTTCATCACTGCTACTGTTTGTATTTTATTGGGTATTACTTCGAGTAGGTACTCCTCTTGATATTGCTCGTACTGTGCTATTCCTTTCATTCTCATCGTATATTCTTGTTATCTGTTTTTGTTTTAAGAGCTTACATAGACCGCTGTTCTCATATCCATTGTTTGACAATCATTCTCTCAATATAAGTGTGCTTGTAGCTAGTGTACTCCTTATTATTTCATGTACATGGCCACCGCTCTATCGATTACTCGATATTATACCTATCCATGGGTCATGGATTCTCTTGGTTGTTGCATGGCTTGTCTTTAATGTCCTTTTGGTTGAGGCAATTAAATGGGGTTTTCGTGTATCGTTTAGACGTCGTATGAAATCTTAGAACTTCTTGGTTTTTGTGGTAGTCTTTATTCATGAAGAAGGGCGTACGAATTATATACATAATCCTGGTTATCCTCTGCGTTGTATACTGGGTCTTTTCCGGAGATACTTTTTTGAGTGGTCGGACTGTTGATCAAGTAGCTTCTGTTGGTAGCGCTGTACTTACTCAAGAGAAAACTCCAGAGTTTGTATTGTTAACGTTTGGTGGGGATGTGATGTTTGATCGTGGAGTTAAAGGGTCAGTTAACAAGAATTTTAAGGGAGAGTATCGTGAGTTGTTTAAAAATGTGGATATATTTATGAATGATGATATTTCATTTATAAACCTAGAGGGTCCGGTATCTGACGTGGGGCATAATGTTGGTAGTATGTATTCATTTCGAATGAATCCAGTAGTTACGACTGTCTTAAAGGATATCGGTATTGATATTGTTAGCTTCGCCAACAATCATGTAGGGGATTACTCTTCTATTGCGTTTAACGATACAATGCAGCGACTAACGAGCGCAGATCTTTTGTTTACTGGAGCTGGAGAAAATTATGCTGATGCTCGGGAGCCAAAAATCATTGAGAAAAACAATATTAAGACGTGCTATCTAGGATTCACTGATGTTGGTCCGAATTGGATGAAGGCGACTGAGACTGCTCCAGGTATATTACTTGCGACTGATCCGAACTTTGCAGATATTATTACCTCCGCTAAAACAAAATGTGATGTCCTTGTTGTTTCTGTCCATTGGGGTGATGAGTATAAGCCGCATACTGTCCGTCAGGAAAAATTAGCACATCTTGCGATCGATAGCGGCGCTGATATTGTTGTAGGTCATCATCCGCATGTAGCTCAGGATATTGAAATATATAATGGTAAGCCGATACTCTATAGTTTAGGTAATTTAATGTTTGATCAATATTTTAGTACAGAAACAATGCAGGGATTGGTGGTACAAGTAAAGGCGTATAAAAATGGCGAAGTAACAGATGTTACTGAATTTGTTAGTCAGCAAAATAGATTGTTTCAAATAGATTCAATATTACAAAAATCATGATTACTCATATACTCATTGGAATACTTGTTGGTGGTATTACTGGCATTACTGGGGCCTCTGGTGTGCTGGTGATGATTCCTATCTTTACAACATTCTTCGACATGCCGCTACCTATTGTTCTGGGAACTAGTCTTCTTGTTGATGTTATTGCTTCTATGGCAGTGTCTTTTTCATATTATCGAGCAAAAAATATTGAACTTAAAAAAGCCCTATGGCTCATCATCGGGGCACTTCTTGGTGCTCAGATTGGATCATATGTTGTGGTTTCTATCTCTCGGCTCTTCATTATGATTGTACTCGCTGTCTGTATGATTGTGTTTGGTTTTAAAATGTTTAAGAGTGGTGTCTCAAAGAGTCAAGGTGATGGACTCATGGTACCTGAAAAAATCTCAGAGTACTTAAAGAATCCGATTGGTATGACGATAATGGGACTCATTATTGGAGTGATAACAGGAATATTTGGGGCAGGTGGTGGTTTGTCTGTTTTTATTATCTTGTATTCTATTTTACGTTTTGATATTAAGAAAGCTATTGGGACATCAAGTTTTGTTATGCTGCTTGCTGCAGTGTCGGGAGTTATTGGATATGCTCAAAATGGAAACATTGATTTCAGGTTGGGTATACTTATGGGTATTTGTGCTGCGGTGGGCGGAGCTATTACGTCAGTGTTTGCGAACAAGATTAATGAAAAAATACTTGCCCGGATTATCGGGGTATTCTTTGTGTTCTTTGCTCTTATTATGGTTATTTTGAAAGTGTTGCCTAACGTAGTATAAATTGGAGCCATCTCCCAGAATCGAACTGGGGACCTACGGTTTACGATACCGTTGCTCTACCAACTGAGCTAAGATGGCATTATGTGTATGGAGCCGTTGATGAGAATCGGACTCATGGTCTCTATATTACCAATATAGTGCTTTACCACTAAGCTACAACGGCTGAAACAGTCTCAGTATACAGAATATCGTAGAATATTCAATCCCAAATATATGGTACAATCTTTCTATGCGAAGCTTTGAACAGGTTAATATACAGATAGCAGACATCGAAAAACAGATGGCTGATGGCAATTTTTGGCTTGATAAGAATCGGGCTGATAGTATTCTTCGAGACTACCAAGAACTAAAGAAAGAAGAAGGAGATATTCGCAAGCGCCTCGCTGGTAATGCTACCATATCTATCTATGCTGGTGCGGGCGGAGATGATGCAGAGGATTTTGTGCGTATGCTCTCTGAAATGTATACATCGTATGTACATAAAAAAGGATTTGGATGTAGCGTGCTTGATTCACAAGATTCTAAAACAGGGTATCGAAGTATCTCCTATGAAATTTCAGGTAAGGGAGCCTTTGGACTACTACAAGGGGAGAGTGGTGTACATCGATTAGTACGATTATCTCCATTTAATGCTAAACATACACGCGAGACATCGTTTGCACTTGTTGACGTTATTCCACTGATTGAGAATCTGCAGCTTGGTGATGTGCCGAGTGCTGATATTGAAGTGTCGTTTAGTAAAGCCGGAGGTCCAGGAGGGCAGAATGTAAACAAACGAGAGACAGCTGTACGGGTAACACATATCCCGACTGGTATCACAGTGCATGTTGCAACAGAACGAAGTCAGGAAATGAACCGCGCTAAAGCTATGGATATGCTCTATGGTAAGCTTCTTGTATATATCGAGAAGCAGAACTTGAAATCGGCTGCTGATCTCTCATTAGCCGGAAAAGTTGAGAATGAATGGGGGAATCAGATACGTAACTACGTGCTGCACCCCTATAAACAGGTTAAAGATTTACGTACCGGTATTGAAACTAGTAATGTCGATGCTGTTTTGTCAGGGGACTTGGATGAGTTTATTGTTGCTGGGGCTCTCATGTGATAAAATAGGCATATGCTGTATTTAACGAATGTGACCAAGATCTATAAAGACGAAACCGAATCATTAAACGATGTCTCCCTTACAGTCTCTCCTGGTGAATTTGTGGCCATTATGGGCCATTCTGGTTCAGGAAAGACTACTCTTATGAAATTAATATTAGCTGAAGAAGTCCCAACGTCTGGTACTATTTTTTACGAGTCTCAAGATATTCATGCATTGTCTCGTAAAGACTTGATTGCTCTTCGACGACGGATCGGTACTATTTTTCAAGATTTTCGCCTTATTAAGAATAAGACGGTTTTTGAAAATGTTGCCTTTGCTATGGAAGTAGGTGAGCATACCGATGAGGATATTCTTGAATATGTACCACACGTTCTGGAGTTAGTTTCGCTTCGCGATAAAATGCATGCATTTCCTGACACGCTCTCTGGCGGGGAGAAGCAGCGCTTAGCTATCGCTCGCGCTATTATTCATCAACCTGAGTTACTCTTGGCTGATGAGCCAACTTCAAGTCTTGATCCAGATTCTGCACATAGTGTTATGCAAGTATTGCGTAAGTTGTCTGAACTCGGTACTACTATCATTATGACAACGCATACACCGGATTTGGCACATAAATACGCACGTCGTTTTATTCATCTTGAAAAAGGGCGTATCGTTAAAGATGATAAACATCATCACACTACTAGTAAGATGCACATATAATTATGATTAATCGTACACTATTTCGTCGCGTTCTCCGCTCAGGAATGTCACTCGTTCGTAGAAGTGGAGTTCTTGGAGTCTCTTCAGTTGCTGTCACTGTTGTTACACTGACAGTGATTCTTGGTTTGTTCTTTACGCAAGCACTTCTTGATGCATCTTTGCGTGCCATTGAGTCACGTGTAGATGTGACTATCTATATAGCTGAATCAGCAAGTGATGATACTATTTTGGCTATGCAAAAGAACCTCGAGGCAATGAATGAGGTTAAGACAGTTGAATATATCTCTAAGGAAGAAGCCTTGGTTCGTTTCCGAGAAAGACATGAAGCTGATGATGTAACACTTCAAGCACTTGAGGAAATTGGGCATAATCCATTACCTGCTTCATTTGTTATTCATGCTAAAGATACTGCTCAGTATGAGAACATTATTCGTACCCTAGAAAGTGATTCCACATTTCTTGAACAGAATAAGTCATTCATTACTAAAGTTAACTTTAGCAGAAACAAGACAGTTATTGATCGAATTTTGCTCCTTCGTGATGGTGTAAAGAAAGTGGGGTACACACTTACATTTATCTTTATTGTTATTGCTATTATGGTTACGTTTAATACCGTTCGTCTAAGTATTTATACTATGAAGGATGAGATTGAAGTTATGCGTCTTGTGGGAGCTCCAGGAGGGTATATTCGTGGACCATTCATTGTAGCTCAGATTGTGTATAGTCTCATTGCTTCCGCTATTACACTTATTTTCTTCTTAGGTATTACGTATATGCTTCGTGATTCATTAACAACATTCTTTGGTGTTGATTTGTTTGAGTATTATCTCAAAAACATTATCGAAATCGCGGTACTTATTATATTCTCTGGTGTGTTCCTCGGCATGGCTGCTAGTTTTGCATCAGTCTCACGATATCTAAAGAAGTAATATGGCAAAGAAAACAGTTCCATCATCACACAATAGAAGTTATATTTTTGTTGTCGGTGGTGTTATTTCCGGTGTTGGTAAAGGGGTTGCGGCTAGTTCCATTGCTAAGATACTCCAGGATCGTGGACAGTGTGTTACAGCTATAAAGATTGATCCATACATCAATATTGATGCGGGTACTATGAATCCAGGGGAGCATGGTGAAGTGTTTGTCTTAAATGATGGATATGAAACTGATCAAGATATGGGTAACTATGAGCGATTTCTAAACAAAGATATCAATCGTGGTAACTATATGACCACAGGTACCGTGTACCAGAGTGTTATTCAAAAGGAACGTAATCTTGAGTATGGCGGTATCTGTGTTGAGGTTGTGCCACATATTCCACTTGAAGTTATTGAGCGTATAGAGAAAGCGGGGGGTGCTGAAAATGCAGATGTTGTCGTTATTGAAATTGGAGGTACGGTTGGTGAATATCAGAACATGCTCTTCTTGGAAGCTGCTCGTATGATGAAGACTAAGTATCCCGAAAGAGTGTTCTTTGTGATGGTTTCGTATCTTCCAATTCCTGGAACTATTGGTGAGATGAAGACAAAGCCAACACAGCATGCTGTGCGTACGTTAAATGCATCTGGTATTCAGCCTGATATTATCATTGCGCGTTCTAAAGTTGCACTGGATGATAAGCGTAAACGTATCATTGCGGCTCCAGATGTGAGTAGTATTTATGATATTCCAGCTAACTTTGAAAAAGAAGGACTCTCTGATCTTATCTGCAACACACTGTCTATGACATGCCCATTACCATCTGGTGTTGGTGCGAGAGAGTGGAATACATTTGTACGTAAAACAAAGACTGTTAAAGAAGAACTTAATATTGCAGTTGTTGGTAAATATTTTAATACAGGGGACTTTGTTTTATCTGATGCGTATCTTTCTGTGATCGAAGCTATTAAATATTCAAGTTATGCTGTTGGACGGAAACCTGTGTTAACGTGGATTAATGGTTCTAAGTATGAAAAAGATCAAAAAGCGTTAAAAGAACTATCGAAATTTGATGGACTCATTGTTCCGGGGGGATTCGGTACTCGTGGTATTGAGGGCAAGATTAAAGCTATTGAATATGCTCGTAAGAACAAGATTCCATACCTAGGTCTCTGCTATGGTATGCAGTTAGCTGTTATCGAGTATGCTCGCAATGTGCTCGGTATCAAAGATGCCAATACTCCTGAAGTTAATCCTAAATCAAAAAATCTTGTTATCTCGATTATGGAAGATCAAAAAGGGAAGCTTGATACTAAGAATATGGGCGGCACAATGCGTCTTGGGGCCTACCCAGCTGTTCTCAAAAAGGGATCAATTGCTCGAGCTGCATATGGTACTGATACTATTTCCGAACGTCATCGTCATCGTTATGAAGTTAATAATGCATATGTGGAGAGGCTTGAGGAAGCAGGACTTGTGTTCTCTGGTAAATCTCCAGATGGAACATTGTGTGAAATTGTTGAACTACCAAAAACAACACATCCATTCTTTGTAGCGACACAATTTCATCCTGAATTCTTGGCACGACCACTTGCGCCGCATCACTTGTTCACTGCATTCTGCAAAGCAGCAAAAAACCGTAAGAGTTAATCTTACGGTTTTTTTTGTTTAGCGAATGCTGTGTATTTTGTTTCCCATTTCTTTTAGATTTGCGGCTGCAGCAATCTCGAGAACTGTTTCGATATCATCAGTGATGACATAGAGTTTTCGATCTTCTGGGGAGATTGTGCCATATTCAGTGACAAGCATTTGTTTGATTAGTTTATCAACTGGATTCCAGAATTCTGTTCCAAATAGAATGATAGGAATACGGTTCATTTTTTTTGTTTGAATGAGTGTAAGAACTTCAAAGAGTTCATCAAAGGTACCAAATCCTCCAGGACAATATATCGCTATTTCAGTTGAATATCTGAGTGCAACTTTACGGGTAAAGAAATAGTTAAATGGAATAATATGGGTTACGTAGTCATTCGTCTTTTGTTCGTGGGGGAGTACGATAGTTACACCAATTGATGTACCGCCAGCACGGTGCGCACCTCTATTGCCAGCCTCCATGACACCGTGACCGCCACCAGTGACAATACTGTATCCAAGGTCTTTTGCGAGTGCGTATGCAAGCTTTTCGACTGCTATATAGCTTGTATTATCCTCAGTGAATCGAGCAGATCCATAAATGGTTGCAATACGAGAGAATTGCTGCAATGTATCAATACCTTGCTTTAATTCTTCAGACATTTGGCATAATTCAACCATTTCTCCGTCTTTCCCGTATCTAAACTCACATGCATTTTTGATATCTGAGACTGTTAAGAGTTTGTATGTTGTAATAGGTTTTTCTGTATGTGTATCCATGGCGTCAGTATACCACAGGGTTCATTATTTCGGGAATGAGACGGAAATAGTGGATCCTTGGTTCTCTCCTTCAGAAATAACCACTATATGGCCCCCTTGGGCTTCGGTAAAAGCCTTGGCAATGAACATACCAAGTCCGAGTCCATCAGGAAGTTTGAGTCGTGCTCTATCGCTACGGAAGAATTCTTCGAATAAGTGCGGTTTTTCTGTTTCGAGTATACCGAGACCTTCATCTTGCACTGTGATACGAGTTGTGTTGTCTTTGGTTTCAGCGCTAATGTGTATTGTTTGATGTTCTGCTGAGTATAGAATTGCATTTTTTATGAGTATGCGGATGATTTTTCTAATTTTACTAAAGTCAGCAAGTACTGTGCGTGCGTTATCTTCTATATTGTATTCAATATTGATGTTATTCATCTCCAAAATACTTGCGTATTCTCGAGAGACTTCTTCACATACTCCTCGAACATCACATTCCTCCTTGTCTATTTGTATTTTCTTATTATAAATATCAAGAGCAGTTAGTATGTCGTCAAGTTGCTCACCCAGGAAGATGACACGCTGATATGATTTTTCTAGAATATCTGAATATTTTTTAACGTTATCTCCTTCCTTAAGTGCCTCAAGGCCCCATTTAATACCAGATATTGGAGTGCGGAGTTGGTGAGATGCAACACTGATAAATTTTGATTTTGCTTCAAGTGCAATCTTGAGGTCTGTATAGAGTCTTGAATTTTGAATTGCAATGCCTGCTTCAGAAGCAAAAACATCAAGGAGGTTGAGATCTTGAGCAGAGTACGGCATACCTGAGAGTTTTGTTCCGAGGACCAGCACAGCTATTTCTTTATTGTCTGCTCTGATGGGGAAGACTGCTTCAATATCGTGAGTACGGAAGAGTTCTTTTTGTTTTTCATTTATTAGGTCTTCCATAACAAAGAAACGTTTTCCTGTATTACTTTGTTCACCTAAGAAGAGTGTAAATTGATCATCTGAAAGAAGTGATGAATTTTTATATCCAATACTCTTTACTGTTCCAATGGTATTATCTGCTATGAGTAGTAGGGCTGCTTTACTGACGCGGATCTCGGTAGAGATTGTCATGAGGAGTTTATCTGCAAGATCATCAAAGTTGATTGTACTTGTTATCGCGTGTGTGAGTTCTGTCAGAATCTTGTCGGCATTGTACATGCCTTTGAAGAACAGGCGATCTGTTGTTTTGCGTACAAATGCATGTAGCGGCTGGAATGTTAGAACAATAACGACGGCCAATCCAGCATTAATAAACAAAACTCCTATATCTAGGTGTAGGTCAAAGAATTTATTTACACCATAAAAGAGAACTACTGCATATATGATAGCAAGTGCTGTTAAGACAAATGTATATGAGACTGCTCGCGCAATTATCGGCTTAATATCTAAGAATTTATGTTTGATGATAGCGTAGGCGATAGATCCCATTAGTATCACTGGGAAGATTGGTCCTAGGAATACCGCTGATGTGTTACTAAAAAAGATCGTTGCAAAGAAGATGAAGATTGTTAACAGAGAGAATGTACCGATTGAACCAATGAGTAGATAGAGTACACGTGCTTTGTCTGTGCCGATTGCTCGTTTGTAGTTTCGGAACATAACGACAAAACTCATCACAAGTAGTCCAACGAAATGCATGAAATAGAAGGGAATACCATATCCTGGCTTTGGTACAACAGCACTAGCACCTGCAGGATATGATAATGATTCAAAGACATATGGAGTGTAGGATAAGACCGCACAAATGACAGTTGAAATACCTATGAGCCATAGGTATTTCTTTGGCATACTAATCTTGCTGTGCGGAAATGTGTGCGCTAGTAAGAGTAATGCAGAAGACATGAATGCTCCTAGGAACATATCCATACGCACCCAAAAGAGTTGGTTTGTGATAGATGGTACGAGTGGGTGCAGGGCAAGAGCATTTGATACAATATACCCATCCAGGACGATTGATAAGATGACAAAGAATCGAGTAGTCCAGCTCTTGGGGTTTTTAAAATAGACGGCGAGAGCCAGTGCTGTGATTGCAAGAAATGAGATACTTCCTAGAATCAATTCGAGGCTTGATATAGGGGTGAAGGGTAGTGTTTCCATGTATGGATTATACCAATTGAAAGGTTGAAAAACAAAGGTTTTATGATATAGTAGCTCTATTGCCAGATCGTCTAATGGTAGGACAACGGACTCTGAATCCGTTTATCTAGGTTCGAATC
>CAZRUN010000004.1:0-1317 GCA_964603415.1 uncultured Candidatus Saccharibacteria bacterium
CCAGCAGTTGAGAATACTTGTGAGCGATTAGTTGGAATGGTTGTATTCTTTTCAATCATTTTAGTCGCTACGCCGCCCAGTGTTTCAATACCGAGTGAGAGTGGAATGACATCAAGGAGTAGGATATCGCGAACGTCTCCCTGAAGAACACCTCCTTGAACAGCAGCACCAAGAGCTACAACTTCATCTGGGTTGATAGTACGATTCGGTTCTTTACCAAAGAGCTCTTTAACTGCTTCGATGATTGCTGGCATGCGGGTCTGTCCTCCAACAAGGATAACTTCATCAATATCGGTTGCTTTGAATGGACTTGCAGCAATTGCACGCTTGGTGATTTCAATTGATCGATCGATATATTCACGTGCAAGCTCTTCGAGCTTAGCGCGAGTCATTTTGAGGAGTAGGTGTTTTGGACCTGATGCGTCAGAGGTAATGAATGGAATATTGATCTCAGATTCCATTGTTGTTGAGAGTTCATGCTTTACCTTTTCTGCTGCTTCCTTGAGACGCTGCAGAGCTAAAGAATCTTTAGTGATATCGATACCACTTTCTTTCTTGAATTCGTCAGCAATAAAGCGGATGATCTTCTGGTCGATATCTTCACCACCCATGTGTGAATCTCCATCAGTTGATCGAACTTCAATTGACTGAAGATCATCAGATTCAATTACTTCTAGGATTGAGACATCAAATGTTCCGCCTCCGAAGTCGTACACCGCAATCTTTTCGTTCTTCTTCTTGTTGAATCCATACGCAAGCGCTGCAGCTGTTGGTTCGTTAATGATACGCTTCACATCAAGTCCAGCAATTGCCCCAGCGTCTTTAGTTGCTTTTCTTTGAGCATCGTTGAAATATGCTGGCACAGTGATAACTGCTTCGGTGATTGTCTCACCAAGCTTTGCTTCAACGTCGGCTTTGATCTTTGCAAGAATCATTGCTGAGATTTCTTCTGGGCGAGATGTTTCAGTACCGATTTTAACCATGACGCCACCATCTTTACCTTGCTCTGTTTTAAATGAAAGAGTATCTTTACCTTTCATGATTTCAGGATCACTAAACATGTGTCCCATGAAGCGTTTGATACCGTAGACAGTATTTTCTGGATTAGTAACTGCTTGACGCTTAGCCAAAAGACCAACGAGTCTTTCGCCAGTTTTACTAATCGCAACGATACTTGGTGTTGTACGATTACCTTCGATGTTTTCTATGATTTTTGGTTGCCCGGCTTCTATGATAGCCACTGCACTGTTAGTTGTACCGAGGTCGATACCTATGATTTTTCCCATATTGTATATATTCTTAACTAATATGAGCTGA
>CAZRUN010000004.1:1430-2152 GCA_964603415.1 uncultured Candidatus Saccharibacteria bacterium
CACGAAAACCTTGTAAAATGCTCATATGTATAGTATTGTATCGATATATGGCAAAAAAGACCGATTATTCAAAGAAGATAGTGAAAATCCTGTCAGAAAAACCGGCGGTGTTGCTTAATGATATAGCAAACCATTTCACTCCTGAAATTGGAGCAAAATATGCCGTTACTCGCTCCCTCAAAAGTCTTGAGGAATCAGGATCGATTGAACATATATCTTCTGATCACAATACATATATTCGGTTGACTCAAGCGGGTAAAAAGAAAGCAATGAGTTTCAAACTTGAAAGCGATGAAAGTCTTGTTAGTACGACATGGGACGGATATTGGCGAGTCATACTTCTTGATATTCCTGAGACACGAAAAAATGAACGAGAGGCACTCCGTTATCTTCTAAAGAAAGCAGGATTTATGTGTCTCAAGAATTCAGCATGGATATCACCATATCCATTCGAACATATGTTTGGAAACATTAAGAAAGATCTCATGCTGACAACTGAGCTTATGATTTTTATGACTAACACTGTTGATGATGTAACAGAAAAAGAACTTCGATCACTGTTTACTGATTCAAGATAACATGAATGCGCTTACTCTTTTGAGGTAGTATTGGAAAGATTGGAACGGGCGCTGTATGTATCGTATATGATTCAATACGGGAATCATCGCGTAGTAGTTGGTTATAGTTTGCGTACGTCTTACCTTTTGAAGCCAGAGCTATGG
>CAZRUN010000004.1:2162-11632 GCA_964603415.1 uncultured Candidatus Saccharibacteria bacterium
ACTCGCAAACTACACGACAACTTACTGATATCTGTTACATAAAACGCATCTCCAGCTGTTATTTTAAGAAGATACTTCTCCAGACTTTTCTTTTCAAAAATGAGAGCTGATACATTGGCTTCAATACTTGTATCTGTTTCTGTATAGGTGATAGTGCTGCTGCATGATTCCATGAGCAGATATCCTTCCGGCATATCATATCGTAGTCGGTTCTTTATTTTTTTCTCTAGCTGAATTTTCCTGTCTGCTATTTCCTCTTTATTTGAAATAACTATTTTTTCACTAACAGACATGATGCTGGTTTTGAGCGGACTCGTCCAATGTACTTTTTTACTTTACTCTCGCGACGGATACTTTTTGGTGTTTGTATATATTCATGATATGTTTTTGGTATTTCAACTAATTGAGGATCTTGCCGTACTTTCATTACTGGCTCAGCAAAAGACGGTCCTGCCAGAGGAGCAGGTTTCTTAACTGGTCTAATATCCCCCATTCGTGGTTTGTCTGCCATAGTGATTTATGCCAGTTCGTTTTCTCT
Source organism: uncultured Candidatus Saccharibacteria bacterium (assembly GCA_964603415.1). Taxonomy (GTDB): domain Bacteria; phylum Patescibacteriota; class Minisyncoccia; order Phycocordibacterales; family UBA9973; genus 2-01-FULL-33-17. Next base: position 2,701 of record CAZRUN010000004.1, read on the forward strand.
GGCGTACGTTGCGATAAGTCTGTCTCCTTGTAAGTCTTTAAGCTTGCTCGCGATATCAATAACTGGAGTTGCGTCGATGTTTGGAAAGAGTTCTCCAAAGTATCGTTCTTTCAGAAGATGTTTAAAAAGACGATTCCATGTCTTCTCTGCTCCAAATAAGGTGATCGGCCTCTCAAGTAAGAACGTTGCTTTGTTGCCACCTGCTTTCGTGAAGCTCTCTATATACGGCAGAACTGCTGTTCTAATATCTTCCTTGATTCGATTCGTTTCTGCATCGTTAAGTGTCTTATCTAAAAAGAGTTCAATCCAGTGTGTTGTCTCTGGTGATGATGTATTCCACTTAGATCCAAGAGATTCAAGTATGTTTTGAAAACCAAATGGTACGTTAATCTTTTCACTTACAATACCTCTGGAGTATAGGCGAATGACTGTATCTGTTGATCCAAGACTAATATACATATCAGTCTCAGCTTTTAGTTTTTTACTGATAGTAAAAATAAATACAGGACCAGCTTTAAATGTGATAGGGGTCTTATTCCAAAACTCTGTAACACTTTTTTCAATAAAAGCGAGCATACTTTGATCAGCAGCAAATTTAGTGATAGCTACTTCTATTTGGTTTGTTATCTTTCCGTATGGATCAGGATATATATATCCGTTTAATGCTATTTGCTCAATGATATACGGCATACTATGTGTGTATGTTGTAGTATCACGTGCTGAATGAGCATCTTTATATATAAGGTTGTTTATAATATTCTGACTCACTTCAAATGATGTCTGTCTTTTCTCTGTAACGTGTGATTGGACCTCAGTGATCCATGGAGTTTCAAGAATTATACAGATTTCATCAAACGGTCTTTGCTGACTGTGTTTGAAACCATACAGGACATCACGAAACAATACTTCAATTGGCTTTTGTGTTTCGCCATGAACATGAATTCGTCTGTCACTGAAATGACATACTGAACCGGTATACAAGGCAATACCAATACTACGTCCATCAACAGACACATAGAGTACGGTATGATTTGTTTCGTTGCCTTTTTCTTGAATAGCATATCTCTATAGTAACACGGCTTTGATGCGACGTGTACCTGCAGCAACACTTTCTTCTTTTTTTATTTTGAATTGACCAAGAGTTCCGACGTTTCCGACGTGTGGACCACCACAGAATTCCTTACTATATGCTTTGCCATCTGTGTCTTCAATGAAGTAGACAGATACGATGTCTGGATATTTTGTTCCGAATTCCATTTGAGCACCAAGAGCTTCAGCTTCTTCGCGGGGCATCTCTCGGCGAACAACGTCGTATCCTTTTTGGATTTTGTCATTAACCCAATCTTCAACTTGCTGTAGTTCTTCCGGAGTTATCTTTCGATCAAAGTTAAAATCAATACGTAATCTCTCCTCAGTGATGTTACTACCTCGCTGTTTAATATCAGGACTAATGATTTCTTGGAGTCCTGCAAGAAGTAAATGATGTGCTGTATGTAATTTGATTGTTGCATCGTTATGATTTGCGAGTCCCCCTTTGAATTTCTGCTCAGCACCAGCGCGAGAGAGATCCTGATGAGCTTTCATTTTTGCGTTAAATGCTTCAATATCAATAGTTTCTCCTTTTTCAGAAGCTAGTTCTTGAGTTAGTTCAATTGGGAAACCGTATGAAGTGAATAGGATAAACGGATCTTCTCCTTGCAGAAATTCACGCATACCTTTCTCGAGTGTTATTCTAAACTTCTCTTCTTCTTTAAGAATACAATCTAAGATTTCAGATTTTTTAATTGGTGAATCTATGAGCATATCTGTATATTCTTCACATACAACCTCGGCAATTTGCGCCAGGGCAACTTGCGCGCATCCTAGAAGATCAATATGACGGATACTACGGCGAAGTAGTCTTCGCAGTATATATCCTCTATCTGTATTACTTGGCAAGACGCCATCAGCAATCATAAACACAGCAGTACGCACATGATCAGCGACAATACGCTCACTGGAAACAATATCGTGCGTCTTGTGTTTCGCTATTTCTTCCATAATTGGAGCAAATAGATCTGTTTCAAAGATTGATTTTTTCTTTTGGATAACAACAGCGATACGTTCAAGTCCAGCGCCGGTATCAACGTTTTGTTGCTTTAATTTTCCAATAACTTTTCCATCTTTCTTTTCATATTCCATAAACACATCATTCCAGATTTCCATGATGTCTTGACGATCACAGGCTGCGATAAATTCTTCTTTTGAAATATCTCCAAGTCCTGCTTCTGTGAGGTCATAAAACATTTCAGTATCTGGACCACATGGACCATTGTCTCCTGGACTCCACCAGTTATCCTTAGCGCCAAGTTCGTATATACGATGTCCTTGTACTCCGAGAGATTCCCAGATTGCGCGCGACTCTTCATCTTTCGGTGCATTCTCATCTCCCTCAAAAACGGTAACATAGAGGCGACTCTTATCAAGTCCAAGTCCGACTTCTTTGTTTGTGAGGAACTCGTGACTCCATTTGATTGCGTCTTCTTTGAAATAGTCACCGAGTGACCAGTTCCCAAGCATGGTGAAAAACGTATCGTGTGTATTATCACCGACTTCATCGATATCTTGTGTACGGACACATTTTTGAGCGTTTACGAGGCGTTTGCCCATAGGGTGATCTTCTCCAAGAAGATATGGTACCAATGGCTGCATACCGGCAGTGTTAAATAGCACCGATGGATCGTTTTCGGGTACAAGAGATGCTGAGGGTAATACGGCGTGACCTCGTTCTTTAAAGAAAGCTAGGAACCGTTGTCTGATTTCGTTAGATGTCATATAGGTGAATATAGCATTTTTGCTATTTTTTAGAAACCAGTTTATCTAATTTCCGTATGTCAGCTTTTATTTGGTTCAAGCCATCGATAAACAAGTCAGGTTTCTTAGTATTTAACCCAATTGAGCCAAAAATATCATCTGGTGACATACTCTCACCTGCTGATAAAAACTTCTCAATTTTTGTTAGAAAATTTTTGTCTTTTTTATAGTTATTATACAGAGCTTTACTAATCAATTGACCATAGGCATATGAGTACACATAAAAGAATCGTCGAATATGTGACCAACTAACAAAGAAATATCCATCGTCGTCTTTCAAGTCAAACACAGGGCCTAAATATGCCCCCATATGTTTGTTCATAAGTTTAGCCATTTCTTCTGCTGATAATGCTCCTTTTTCTCGAATCTGTAGATGAAGCTCAGTTTCAAAATTAAAACAAGCAATTTGTCTAAAAATGGTTGAGATATCATCATTTATTCTATCGTGCAGGGCAACAATTTTTTCTTCATCTGTTAGTGTTTCGTAGACTTCTTCAAATGCAAAGTTTTCAAACAGTGTGCTAGCGACTTCAGCTACTGATATGGTGTGACCTTCATAAATCAATGGTTGTCTTTTTGAAAATTCACCATGGATTGCATGCCCCATTTCGTGAGCAAATGTCATTACTGAATTAAAATCAGTAATATGGTTCAAGAAAACAAATGTTGGCATATTGGCATTAGTCCAGCAATATGCACCAGATTTCTTTGTTAAAGAAGGAAAAACATCTATTTGTCCATTTGATAGATATGAATCCAGAATGTCAGTATAGGTAGTACCCAGTTTACTAAATGCATTTCGCACAATACTTAAACCTTGTTCAAAAGATAGTTTTGTTTTGTTTTTTGTTTCAATTTGTGCGGACCTGTCCCAATATCCCAGTTTTGTTTGACCCAACATCTTGGCTTTTATTTTAAAAAAGTCGTGGGCTATCTTGAAATTTTTTGTAATGGTTTCTACTAGTGATTCTATTGATTTTTCATTGTTCTGATATTCTAAAATTGTCTTACTGTATGGTTTTTTGAAACCTCGCAATTCATCACGCATTTTTTTGCTTAGAACGATCGCGTTTATTTCAGCTTCTGAAAAATAACTAATGTCTTTATATGTTTTGTTTACTAGGACAGCTAACGCGTCTCGATCTTTTTTATTGAGTTCTCTGAATATACTGTTGGTCTCACCTAGTGACATTTTTTTTCCTTTGAACACGATCGACTGGTCAGATTGTAATTTTGTTTGTGATCTAATCCATAGTTCACTGGATGTTAAAGAAGTAAGGCTCAATATTTTTTCCTCGGCCTCTGTCAGCTGGTGTTTTGAATATTCGAAGATTTGCTTCAAAAAATAGTTGTATTTTTGAAGACCTGTATCTTTTAATAATTTACTTTGGAACGCTTTGTCTATTTGCCCGAGGGATATCTTGAAAAACAAAATCTTATTTGTGGCATTTGTCAGTCTGTCTGATAGTATATTTCGGAGGGCGCCAACTTTCTTGTTCTTATTATCAATATCACTGACTAATTTCAAATATACGAGCGGGTTTTTGAAACCATCTAATTGTTCATAATCATCTAAGGCCAATTTTAATACCTTATTATTGGTTAGAAATTTTTTGTTGGCGTATTTTTTTTTGAAAGCCAAGCAAGCTTTTTCAATCTTCTCCACATCATCAAGGATAGCCTTGTCGTCAACTGACTTATAGAGTAGTGTTAGATCCCATTTGGTTTGTATGGTCGTTTTTTTCATAAAGCTAATATAGCATTTATTGCATATAATATCATTATGTATAAAAAAGCCGCTCGAAAGCGGTGGTTTTAATTCTTGAAAGCTAATTGACCCATAGCGAATGCCAGATCTGCATTTTGGTCGCTTATTCCTAGCGATACGTGATCCTCATCAAGCAGATGAGTTGTAGCATTAAATTTAACAGTTGTATCTTCAGGAATGTTTAGTTCGTGGCACAATATTAGTCTACTTACTTCTTTTTTAATTCTTTCGTACATATTTTTAAAATTTATAATGGAATATCTAAATTTCTCCAGTCGATATTTTTACTAGCCATAGTTACCAGTGTGAATGCGGCCTCGGCGGCTTCAGCTTTTTGTTCTGGGGTACTAATATATTCTTCTTCAATTGGATCGAGCGTATTATTGAATTTCATCCAATCTGGCATATCTTCAGGAATCCGTAATTCCTCTTGTAATATTAAACATCTTGCTTCTTGTAAATCCATGATCGTTTTTTAGTATTAAACCATATCTGGACCCCTTATTCAAATTTTGTTCTTGGAATAACTAATAAGAAACTATCCCTCCCCCTAAACACTGATCTCCTAAATACAACACAACGGACTGCCCTTCTGCTGCTGTTATTGATTCATTAATAAACTGAATATTGTTTTCTTTAGTAATCCGAACAGGATATTTCTCTCCGTGATACCTAAAGACTGCATCTATTATTTGATCCTCGCTTGGTCTATGTGGTAGCCAATTCTCACTTTGAATAAAGAGATCTTTACTGAATGATGGATCTTTCGGATTCTCTGAGACTGTAATTGTGTTGTTTTCAGTATCCTTATCAACAACAAACAGTGGCTTGCCGGTATTAGTTGTAACCTTGAATCCATGCCTCTCTCCAATTGTGTAGAGTATGGCGCCATCATGAGTACCGATAGTCGTGCCATTAGCATCAAGTACACTGCCCGGCTCTGGATGCAGCATATCGATAATGAAGCTCTTCATGTCTATTGGACCCAAGAAACATACTCCTTGCGAATCAGGTCTTTCTGCATTTGGTAGTTTAAATTTCTTAGCTAATTCACGTACTTTTGTTTTTGGAATGTTACCAATTGGAAACAGTGTCTTCTTCAATTTCTCATGCGGTACATTCCAGAGGAAGTATGTTTGATCTTTAGATGTATCAATTCCAGTATGAAGCTCATCACTTTTCATTTGAGCGTAGTGTCCTGTTGCTACAAAATCAGCGCCGCGTTCCATAGCAGCGTCATAGAATGTTCCAAACTTCACCGTGGTGTTACAAAAAACATCCGGATTTGGTGTTCGTCCAGCTTTATATTCTGAGAGCATATAGGTCGCAACATTCTTTTTGTATGCTTCTTCTCCATCTAGCTCTATCCATGGAATACGAAGATGTGCGGCAACGCGCATTGATTCACGTTTGTCTTCTTCGGTTGGACATGGATAGCCGTCAGGTGCCCATGTTTTGATAAAGGCTGCAACGACGGTGTATCCTTGGTTTTTTAAAAGTGCTGCAGATACAGCAGAGTCAACTCCCCCGGATAGGCCGATGTATACAATTCCTTTTTTCTTTTTTTGAAACAATCTCATATAACTATTTACTCCACCGTGCAACAATTCCAAGTGTTAATTGTCTGCCAGACTCTTCTTGTATGGTCATTGCATCAGCTTCAATATCGCCACCATATAGGTCAGTAAAAGGAAGTAAGAGATTTCGATATGTCTCAGGGCTGTATCCTGCAGCATAGCCGCTAAGAATAACGCCGCCTGGCGCGTCACTCATTAAAAGTCCAATATCATCAATAAGACTTGGCAAGTCTCGTTCAATCTTCCAGAGTTCTTTTCCTTTTCCATGTCCGAATGCTGGCGGATCAAGAATGATCCAATCGAATTTTTCTCCTCGCTTGATAAGTCTACGTACAAATGCTGGCGCATCGTCAGTGATCAGTTTAAGATTTTTTGTATCAAGCTCATTTATCTTACAGTTCTCAAGAAGCCAATCATTCACACCTTGAGACGAATCAACATGCGTCACATGGTGACCTAATGACAATGCGAGTACGCTAAACCCTCCAGTATAGCCGAAGAGGTTAAGAACTTTGAGATTCTTTGTACCTTTTGTCTTCTCTTTGAAGTATTCCCAGTTCGAAAGTTGCTCAGGAAAGAGTCCTGTATGTTTGAATGCTGTCGGCTTGATAATTAAATTAATGCCACCATAGGTGATATGCCAAGAATCAGGAGTACTCTTTGATTTTTGCCACTTGTCTTTACCCTCTCTATCATATCTGTAATCAACATCATTCCACTCCTCAATCTTCTTTGGGAGCCAAATTGCTTCTGGTTCAGGACGAAGCAGTGTTATATCACCAAATCGCTCCAGCTTCATTTCATTGCCGGAGTCGATAAGAGAATAGGTATTGTCTTTTGGTGTGATTATCATCGTAGGTATTTGTCTTTATTCTTCAAATGTTCAGAATATGTTCGAGCGTAATGAATCTGTTCATCTCTGCCATGTAGGTAGAATAGGTATCCTGATTGTGTTGGGTTCATTGCTGCTCTGATCGATTCTTCCCCTGGGTTATTTATCGGACCAGGTGGTAGTCCTTTGTATACATAGGTGTTATACGGTGAATCAAGTTTTAGATCTGTTTTTGTTAGCTGACTACTTCCCTTGTTTGTTAAATAGGTTAATGTAGCATCAAGCTGCAGTGGCATATCTGCATTGAGCCTATTTTCTATCACCCCTGCTATCATCTTCCGTTCATCTTCACTCTTACCCTCAGCTTCAACGAGTGATGCAACTGTTAATATACGTTTTGCTTCAGAACTTTCAATTGCAATGGGACTCAGTATAGCTGATATTTTCTTGTGTCCTGTTTCAGTTATTTTAATTACAATCTCATCGAGTGATGCATCGGCATCAAAGAAATATGTTTCTGGATAGATATACCCATCGAGCTTTGGTAGCTTTGTCTTGATATCTTCTTTTTTGAATTGCGGAAAATTTGCAGATAAGCGATTTGTAATTTCTTCATTTGTAAATCCTTCTGGGATGGTAATTCTGACCTGCTTTGTACCAAACTGACCATGAGCGAGTCTGTATAGGACGGAAATCAATGGAACTTCTCCAGAGAAAGAATATCGTCCAGCAACAATACCTTCAGGATATAATACTCGAGTCAGGAGTGCATAACCATCTTGTGAACGAATAACTCCAGCGTCTTTTAATAACGCACCACTTGTAGATACAGATGCTCCGTATGGAATTTCAACTTTGACTTCTAATACACGCATTGGTACGAGAAATATATACAGACCAACGACTGTACATATAACTAGAGTTAAGATGAGTATATAAGAGAAACGCATATTTATATTGGTAGGTTTGTTGGAGCCTTTGCTGTACGAGTCTCAACACGTTTAAGTGATGGTGCAGAAGTAATAGATGCTGGGAAGTGGAACAATGTTGCAATCTCTTCTGTATTAAGAACAAACGTGTTTGGTGGATCAGTTACAATAAGTAAATTTAAAGGGAATGGATACTTCATCGCATGTTGCCATGGTGGATGAAAGAAAATACGGAAACGATACCAATCGAGCATTCTGTTTTTGCGTTGAGTTAAGACAATATCAAATGGATCTTCCCATGGAGAGTTATATTGTGTTGAGTTTACACGCACAAGTGAGTTAAATGCTGGATTTCCATACTGGCGATACATCATAACCATTCCTTTGCGTTTGTCGTTATCAAACACTTCGTTTTTTGCAAGATAGATCGTTCGCATACCGCAATCAAAGAATAACTTGTGCTGTTTCTTTGTAACAGCAGTTACTTCGTCTTTCAAATGATCTGGTGGACGGATTTCTGTAAAACTTGCATGTGTGTTTTCATCAACGGTAACTTTCGAATAAGGTTTTACCAGATCTAACAAAAGTCGATCGCATTCTTCTGCAAAACTAAGTCCGCTGGAATATTTCTTACTTGACCAGCGAATAATAAGTTGTGTCCAGATTTGTTCTCCTGGACCGAGTGTTGATATAAATTCAAAAAGCGACAAGATTGGATCAACTTGTTCTCCTGGATCTTTAACTACCTTATCAAGTCCATAGTCAACATAGGTACGCAATGGATATGGATCAGGTTTGTCGAGTTTCCATTCACATCCCCACATAGACCAGCCGCTCTCTTTGTTTATTCTCGGTACAGCCCAAACATAGTCAGGGACTTCTATAACTTTTGCTTGTGGGTATTGTGCGTAGACTTGTGATTTGATCAGGTGAACGAGACGACTCGGAGTAATGATATAGAAATGAACGCGTC
>CAZRUN010000004.1:11642-13579 GCA_964603415.1 uncultured Candidatus Saccharibacteria bacterium
ATTTCAAGAGAAAAATATGTAGGCACCGCGCCTTCCCAGTATTCTTCCCAAATACCATTACCGGATTGATGGAAGAGTGCGTTAGATAGGATTGTCTCCATAGCCAATGGTGTTTTTATCACCTGCTGCGGTATTTCAAGTTCAAGTAGTTGCCATTGAATACCTGACACAAAATGTTCCTGCACATAATGATGCCACATGATATACGCAACGTATGCAAGCGGAATCGGTAAAAGAACCAAGAGTACCTTGAGTATTCCTATGATTATATTGATGCCGTAAAATTCAATCATGTTTAATTAAAATACTATAGGTACCTGAAATGTTTCAGGTATAGTACTTTGATTATGAAATATTAAGACACCATTTTGTGTTGATGGTGGTATTTCCGGATTTATTTTTATCTTAAAATATGCAGGCAGAGTAAATGTATCTCCATCGACTGGAATAATGATGAGTTTTGAAAGTGCACCGTTACCATCACGCAGTTCAATACTACCAATTTGACTCTCAAGCGGTACCCAGTTACATCCGTTAACATATCCAGAGACTTCTAGAGGAAAACTCACGCGCTGTGTTGGAAGTGGAGAGAATACTTTGATTCCACATACAGTCTTATCGATATCAGCTTTAGTGTAGTATGCATCGGTTTCGCGCAGGTCATTTGGGTTAACATCTTGACCCTCCACTCGTCCAAGCGTATCGATAGTTGGAGAGATGAGTTTTGTAGTACGTATTCCTCGCGGATAGAAGATTCCAATAAGCGCACCAACAAGAACGATACCTAAGATAATAATAAGTAGTGTTGGGGTGGATGATCCATGACCTGATGACATATGGCCATAGTATAACACAAAACCTTCCAATATATGGAAGGTTTTTGAGTGCTACACTATTGTGTATAAGTTGTTTTTGCCTTTCTTGAAATATTTTGCGTTCTGCAAGTTTACAAGAATAGTATTTTTCTTTAGATAGCGTTCCTTCATGACATGGTCAACAATGTCTTCTTTTGTCAGTGGACCGTATTGCTTCAGAATGTCTTTAATGACTTCACGAACAATTCCTGGCTTGTATCCCCATTCTTTTAGAGCGTAGATACCGCGTCCGACAAGAATGAATCGCTGGTCTTTGATAAGTTCATTGTGACACGTTGCAGTATGAGTTTTCTTACCGAATGTTTCTGAGATAGCTTTCGCTACTTCACGGAAATGCATTGGTGAACCGTGCTTACGCATCATGAGATATGCATAGTCTTTGATACCGCGAGTCTTCACTCCACTTGTACCAGCCTTACCCCATTCACCAAGTGGATTCTTTGCCATCTTCTTTGATGTACGCAAGTATCTACGTGCAACTTCTTCAGATAAGATTTCAGCGTTTTCCTTTCGGCAGTGTTCAATGAATGTTGTAATAAATTCACCTTCAGCCACGAGTTCACTATCCCCAAGAGATGCGTAGAGTCCGTGCAGCGCTCCGTGTACTTGATCTGCAAGCTCTTCGTCTACATGCCAACGTGATTTAAAGTTATCATCTTCTTTTATCTTCTTAAAGTCGTCTCCGAGTACGAGATAAAAGTGAACATGATTTTGAGTTGATTTATCACTTGAGATATTTGCAAGAAGTTCATCTTCTTCAATCATTGACCCCAGTTCTTTCATAAGAACTTTGAGTTCGGTAAAGATAGAACCTTCTTCTTTGAATGCAGGGTGTTTGCGAATAGCTTGGAGTGCAGCATGTTCGATCTGGCGAACACGTTCTCGAGTGATACCGTATTTCTCACCGATAGCTTCAAGGGTACGGTGTTCAAGATCGGCCCCTAGTCCGAAACGACTCACAACAACGTCATGAGAACGATCCTGAAGGTGTCCAATAAGTTTTTTGGTTAATTGTTTTGGTTTAAATGAGAGCTTTGCTCCTTTAGCTTGTTTATCTTTCAG
>CAZRUN010000004.1:13589-22400 GCA_964603415.1 uncultured Candidatus Saccharibacteria bacterium
CGTGTTCAGCGATGAGACCGCCACCAAGCTGGTCGATAAGCTTCTGCATTTCAAGGAAAAGGTCGAAATGCTTCTTGTATTCTTCAGACTTCTGGATTGATTGAATACCGTAGTTCTCAATCTGACGAACACGCTCGCGGGTGATGCCGTAGCTCTGTCCAATTGCTTCGAGAGTAGCTGTTTCACCGTCAGCGCCTAGACCATAACGCTTAGTGAGCACGTCACGAGCACGTTCTGGGAGGACACCAAGGAGTGACTTGGTTACTTGTTTTGGTTTAAAGGAGAGCTTTGCTCCTTTAGCTTGTTTATCTTTCAGCGTTGGCATTGATCTGTGTAATTATTAATAATGTATACTTCGATGTCTAGGTGTTATTATATGGTATAACAAGAATAAAGTCAAATTATCTCTTGACAAAAGTGGATAACTATTTATCCCCGTCTATCGTTTGTCTCTTGTTCTTAGATCTCTCTTGTTCAGTAAGAAACTTTTTACGCAATCTAACAGAGAGTGGTGTAATTTCAAGATATTCGTCCCATTTCATTGTCTCAAGTCCTCTTTCAATTGAGATAACATATGGTGGTTTAAGAGAGATAGATTCATCAGTACCTGATGCACGCATGTTTGTTAGTTGTTTTCCTTTAACAGGGTTAACAGCCATCTCATCCCCTTTCATTGTGTTACCAAGAACCATACCTTCATATACTTCGGTTCCGTGTCCAATATAGAGAACACCACGTTCCTCAAGATTCCATAGAGCAAATGCAACCGCTTTACCTGTCATCATAGATGTCATTGAACCAACGTCATTATGAGAGATTTCTCCAGCATATGCTTTGAATCCAATAAATCGTGAAGCTAGAATACCAAGTCCTTTTGTGTCGATAACGAACTGACTTCGGTATCCAAGAAGTCCACGAGTTGGAACTTCTAGTGTTATACGAGAAATTCCTTCACGTTCACTCATGTTAGTAATGAGTCCACGACGACGAGTCATCTTTTCAAGAACAGCACCAGAATATTCAGTTGGTACATCAATGGTAACTTCTTCGTACGGTTCTGATTTTACGTTATCAATAGTCTTAACGATAGCTTGAGGCTGAGATACTTGAATTTCATATCCTTCACGGCGCATTTGTTCCAAAAGAACAGCAATGTGTAGTTCTCCGCGACCATAGACCATAGAAGATCCATCTTCTTGGAAATCAACACGGAGTCCAACGTTAACTTCAAGCTCACGCTCAAGTCTCTCGCGAATCTGACGACTCGTTACATACTTACCTTCTCGTCCAGCAAATGGAGAGTCATTAACCAAGAAACGAAGAGAGATTGTTGGCTCATCGATAGTAATGTCACCCATAGATGGAGTTGTCTTACTGTCTACGATTGTTTCGCTGATAGTAATATCAGGAATACCTGCAACAACACCGATATTTCCAGCACTAAGTGTCTCAGTTGCAACACGACTCACTCCTTCAAATTGGAATATCTTATTTATCTTTCCAGGTCGCAATGTTCCGCCTGCTGTGTGAATCAATACTTCACTGTTGTTCTTTAATTCTCCAGCATAGACGCGGACGATACCGAGACGTCCCAAGAATGAATCATATCCAAGTGAAAAGACTTGTGCCTGTACAGGGTCCGCTTCGTTTTTCACTGCGTTTGGTACGTGCTCTAGGATAATATCCAAAAGTGGTGACAGATCTTTCCGTTCATCAGCTAGTTCTTTCATCGCAACACCCTCACGTCCAATAGCGTAGATCATTGGGAAATCAAGTTGATCATCTCCAGCGCCGAGTTCAATAAAGAGTTCAAGAATTTCGTCATGAGCACGAGCAGGATTAGCTGCTGGTTTATCAATTTTGTTTAAGACAACGATAGGCTTGAGTCCAAGTTCTAGAGACTTCTTAAGCACAAATCGTGTTTGTGGCATTGGACCCTCCTGCGCATCAACAAGTAAGAGCACACAGTCAATTGACTTAAGCACACGCTCAACTTCAGAACCGAAGTCCGCGTGACCTGGTGTGTCAATGATGTTAATTTTTGTACCTTTCCAGTTAACAGAGGTGTTTTTAGAGTAAATAGTAATACCGCGCTCTTTTTCAAGATCATTAGTATCCATTGTTGAACCTGCATCTCCAGTACCACAAAACTGCATGAGTTTGTCTGTCAAAGTTGTCTTTCCATGGTCAACGTGAGCAATGATCGCAATATTTCTGATTTCCATTGGTGTATGTATATAGGGTGATAAAAATAAAAGGGCGCAGGATGCGTCTTTGTATTTGGTATTTTACTATAAAAGGTCGGAAATAGCAAGAAATAGCTATTGACAGAGTCAGAGTAACTTATTACTATTAACGTAATTCAATCTCTAATCTATGTAATCATGAAAAAATTAAAAAATTCTGTAAAAGACAAAAGAATAATCTTGCCAATATGTCTAGTGGTTCTTAATATTTTGGCGATCTATTATTACGTCGATGGGCGTCTTTCACTCGTTAGTAACATCATTGTCTTGGCCGCAAATATGACATTTGGTGCCTTTATATATATGAACATGAAGATGCGTCAGTATGAAATTGGGATCAAGAATAGCGATTATTATTACAAAATATCAGCTTTTTTGGGACTGAATACACTGTTTACATTCTGGAGTTCATTCAGTTTTGAATGGAAATTAATAAGTATTATAGTATTAGGTATGCTATTTGCATGCTCTCGAATACTAATCTTCTTTCAGATTAAAAACAGCCCCAAAGATCCTATACTTGTAGACTTAACTCAATGGGAATACTTATTCTTACTACCCGCGTTGTATATTGTACAAACAATTATACATAGCGACTACAGCGCTATCATAAGTATTGGGTGTTTAGTCGGCGGATTCGCTATCTTTCTTCTTCTTGAACCATCATATTCAAAAACTAAAGCTCATTAATACCTGCCCATAGATACTATGGGCTTTTTATTTTACCAACTTAATAACATCAAGAACCGTAACAAGGATTAGTAGACCAATGAGCAAAAAGAATCCGACAGTATGTATAATACCAACAACATTCTCCGAGAAGTTCTTTCTACGAATAGCTTCAACTATTGTAAGAACAATGCGACCACCATCAAGTGCTGGTAGTGGGAGTAGATTAAGAATACCTAAATTGATTGAAATGAGTGCTGTAAATATAAGAAGATAGTCGAATCCAAATTGTGATACTGTACCAACTTCCTTAGCAATACCTATTGGTCCCATGAGCGAGTCTTTCACATTGTGTCCAGCGAATAGCTTGCTAAACATATCACCAAAGCCATTAAAGACAGATTGTGTCATATGCGCGGTATCCTGAAAACCTTGCACGAATGCTTGTCCAATTGGCAACTTCTTGCTCTCAAGTACCCCTAGTGACACTCCAATACGATACTGACCATCTACATCTGTAGGTGTGATATCTGCAGTGTACATTTCTTTATTTCGTTCAACTTCAAGAACAATATTTTTTCCACTACTACTTGCGATACTCTCTTGAAATATATCAATACTAGGATCATACGACGGATCAATATCACCATCTACATATATGGAAGAGATCTTGTCTCCAGCGTATATACCAGCAAGTTCAGCTGCTGAGCCTTTTTGTACTTCTAGAATGACTAATGATGGATGCGCTTGTACGTCTGGACTGTTAATACCAATATATGATGCGACAATAAGCACATAGGCTAGAACAATGTTCATTAGTGGTCCAGCAAACATAACCCATATCTGGGCTAATCGTGATTTACTACGGAAAGTTCTAGTATCTCCAGGAGTAGTTGTATTTTCACCATCAATAGATACATAACCACCAAGTGGTAATGCGTTTAATGAATATGTGGTCTCCCCTCGTGTCCAAGAAAAAAGTCTTGGCTTAAAACCAAATGCAAATTCTGTAACACGCATGCCGGCCTTTTTAGCAGCAAAAAAATGTCCACTTTCGTGAATGATAACCACAACTAAGAGCACAATCACGAAGATTAGGATGTTCATATATTAGTTGTTGTCACCCATTATTTCTGCTTCTTTCTTCTTAAAAATTACCTCAAGATTAGCATTAGTACTATCAGTTATCTTTTGAATCTCTTCTTTTGCGTTTCTTTTTTCATCTTCTGACATTTCACCAAGTGAATCCATTTCGTCTCCACGAATTTTTCGAACACGAATACGAGCCTCTTCATGGACTTGTCCAAGAATCTTTACCGTCTGTAGACGTCTTTCAGTGGTCAATGCAGGAAAGATTAAACGTATACCATCACTATCAGCAACAACGCCCAGCCCAAGATTTGAATCAGTTAATGCCTTTTCTATAGGCTTCACAGCATTCTTATCCCATGGAGCAATGCGAATAGTTTTTGGATCTTCGATTGAGATAGATGCTACGTTGCGAATTGGCTGCATCATTTCATATAGTTCTACATGTACTCCATCGAGAACCATTGGTGTTGCTCGTCCAGAATGAATTTGACCATACTCAGTTGTAAGCCATTCTTCTACTTTCTTAAATTGTTCTATTGTTTCTTTCGTCATATATTCGTTATTATATCACAGTAATTACGTAATCTAAAATAAATTTGGGGGCAATATGTCCAGCCGTGAGCGAGGTTTGGGCTTGTAAGAGTTTGGAAAGAATATCTTTGTGAGTAGAGATATCTTTTTGATGAAAATAGTGAATCAAATCTCGAACTAATTCTTCTGTATATGTTCGAACCTGATGACTTTCTTTGTTCTTTGTAATCCCAGCAACATGACTAATTCGTTGCCCTGCACTCATCTGAACAAATGAAGAGACATCTTCTTTTGTTTTTTCTTCTCCAAGTTCGATAATGGTACAACGGGAACGTATGGTTTCAAGTATTTGAGTGCCATGCGGTGCAAACAAGAAGAATATGTAGGGGTGCTTTGCTTCTTCAAAGATCTTGAGTAGCATTTGCTGCGCATCTGATTTGAGTGTACCTGCAGCAAGGACAGCTATGGTATATGGGTCTTCGGCCGTTGCGCCGCGATGATACCAGGCAATGAGGTCATCAGCATCGCTCTTTCCAAACGTATTACCAATGAATACAAAGTGTCCAGGGGCGTGTAGTCGTAGATTAATCGTACGAAGAGATTCTTCAAACGCATCTCTATGTTCGTCAAAATCCCCCATACATAGGTATGCGTGAGATAATTGAGGTGTATTTTCAAGCAGGGCAAATGTGTTTGCCATAGTGTTATTTTTGCTTTAACAAGAGAGCTCGCTTGTACATATCCAAATGTTCCAATGCTTCACCTGTTCCTTTAGCAACAGACAAAAGTGGTTCATCAGCTAGTCTCGCCCGAACGCCAGTACGGCGATATACCAATTCTGGAAGTGAACGGAGTTGTGATGTACCTCCGGTCATGATAATACCGTGGTCAATGATATCAGCAGCGAGTTCCGGTGGCGTTTCTTGGAGTACATCTTTGATTGCTTTGATCATCATACGTAGTTCCTTGTCGATAGCGCGGCAAATTTCATTCGTTGTTACTTGAGCAGTACGTGGCAGTCCTGTGATATAGTCGCGGCCCTTGATGAGCATCGTTACTTCATCATCGACCGGTACAGCAGAAGCAACTTTTATCTTAATCTGTTCTGCGGTTCTGTCACCAATTGCTAGATTAAATGTTTTCTTAATGAAGTCGGTAATGGCAACGTCAAGTTTGTTCCCAGCACACTTCACTGATGTTGATGCAACAATACCACCAAGTGATATGACAGCAACGTCAGTTGTACCGCCTCCAATATCAACAACCATGTGTCCGCGTGATTCATAGATAGGAATACCGGCGCCGATAGCAGCTAAGATAGGTTCTTTTGCAACATAGGCATTCTTTGCTCCAGCCTTAAGCGCTGCTTCAATAACAGCACGCCGTTCAGTTGAGGTAATACCGGCAGGAACAGAGAAAAGTACATCAGGACGGACGAATGACCATTTACCAAGAGCCTTAATCATGTAGTAGCGAAGCATTGCTTCAGTAACGCGGTAGTCAGCAATGACGCCATCACGCATAGGGCGATAGGCGATGATTGAATCAGGAGTTTTACCGATCATATCCTTTGCTGCATTACCTACAGCTAGTATTTTATTATCTTGCTCACTAACAGCAACAACAGATGGCTCAGATAGGACAATTCCCTTTCCAGGTACAAATACAAGCGTATTTGCTGTTCCTAGATCAATTCCCAGTTTTTTCCGAAAGAGTGACATAGGGCAACTATAGCACACCCCTATTGATTATTAAAATTATGATAGAGTAGGTATATATGTACCTGATTCGTGTTATTCCAATACGTCGAAAAATTCCCGGTGGGGAACTTTCGTATCTATCGAAAGACATGATCAGTGTCGGAACAATACTCGAAGTACCAATCAAAAAATCTTTGGAGTACGCTGTCGTCATAGCCGTAGATTCAGTTGATAACGAGAAAAGTTATATCAAGTCACTACCATGGAAACTAGTTTCAATTGAAAATAACGCGAGTAATATAATCTTACAAACAGAAATCATTAATGGGCTCAAGGAGTTCTCTATCTACAGCATGGCTCCGCTCGATGTACTTGTGCGTGCATGTTTGAGTGAAGAAGTAAAAAAGAAAGTAATAACAAAAGACAGTGATACGTTGTGTATCGTTTCCTCATTGATAAAAGAAAAAAAAGTCAGTACTTCGGAGTATCATACAGCGACATTTCATACATTCCTTTCTTTTTTTACGACTAATTCAAAAAAACTGTCTCATATTATCCTTGAGGACCCCGAAGGACTGTCGAAATATGGACTATTGTATCTAGGCTTTGATCCAACTGCCTGTATTGTGCTATTAGCGCAAAAACTCAAGATCTCGCTCACCTTCTCTGTATATCATGGACGATTACGATATCGAGAATGGCATATACCAGAGATTAAGAAAACTGGACCCAATACTCCAAATATCCGTATTTTGTCTCGCGAAGATGAACCTCATACAGAGAAACAGTTCCCTGTTTCTAAAGTGATAGAAGAATATGTAGTTAAACGATTCGAAGAAAATAAGAGAATTCTCATTGTTGGTAGCGCTAAGAGTTTTGCGCCAAAGACTTTGTGTGGTGATTGTAATACATATCACTCATGCAGTGTGTGTATGAAGCCGCTACGATTAGTAAAAAATGGCCAGATATATGCTCGCAAATATGGGATAGCTGGAGAATACCTCTTTGTGTGTACAGAATGTAATCGCGGTGAGACCGCTCTTGTTAAATGTCGTACCTGCGATTCATGGAATCTACTTCCTGTCGGTTATGGTATTGAAAGAATCATGGAATATATTCAAAAAAGTATTCCGAAAGATAGGCACGATCTCATATATGATTTTTCTTCATCAGTGAGTATTAAGAAGCTTAAAACATGGCAAGAGTCTGGTGGTATTATTATTGGATCACTTCCAATCTTGAATACTATCGAATCGTGCGACGTGTGTATTGTGCCATCACTTGGAGCGCTCCTCTATGATCCATTTTTTGAATCAGGTGAAGAAGCGAGAGATATCCTTACATATGGAGCCAAGTGTGATATCGGAATGATTGTGTCTGTCTTAAAACATAATGAGCAGGATTTCCTTGAGACACCTAATGCTGTCTGGGAAGAAACTGAACTAAGTAGTCGCATAGAACTCCACTATCCGCCCTATGCGCGGCATATGGTAGCAACACTTGATATATTGGCGAGCAAGAGCGAGCGTATCCAGTATGCAATTAAGAAAATATTGAATCAATATGCAATTCCAAGCACAATTACTATGAACCGCGCTGTTAATGGCCAGGTTACAATTCAAGCTTCATTTCCTTTAACAGAGTGGTCTCTTGTTAGTGAAAACTACGAGCTTCCGAGAGAACTTACTACCGCTCTTGGTCCGTTCTTTAAATATATGCAGGTTGAAGTCTACTAAATGCTTGTAATTTATTAATAGTATGCTATATTAAGACACATATATGAGTACAACATACCAAGTAGAAGTTACGAAAGCTGGTACCGAATCAGGTACCTCTTTACTTCGCCGATTCCAGCGCAAAGTTCAGGATTCAGCAATCGTCCCTAAAGTTCGCGGCAAAAGATACAATACACGTCCAGCATCAAAGCTTGCAAACAAAGTAAACACACTCAAGCGTCTAAAGAAGCGTGCTGAGATTGAAGTACTTAAGAAGCTTGGTAAAATCAAGCCACGCGTTGTTCGCGGACGCCGTAGTTCATAATACTATGATGCAAACAGACACATTCTCTATCACCTATGTGTCGCAGAAAAGGAAGGTTTCAGACCTTCCTTTTCTTGCTATCAAGAACCATATACTTGGACAAAAGTATGACCTATCTCTTGTCTTTGCTCCAAAAAAGATGGTAACTGAACTTAACGTTGAATATCGAGACAAAGAGTACACTCCAAATATTTTATCGTTTCCATACACAAAAGAAAGTGGCGAAATATTTATTCACTTGCCTACTGCAAAAAAACAAGCTCCGGATTTTGAGATGGATTTCGATACATATCTCGTATTTTTGTTTATCCACGGATGCCTACATTTGAAAGGAAGCTCACATAGTAGTACAATGGAACGTAAGGAGAGACAGATCCTGCAAAAACTATATTTAGATACACGACATGCTCGGCAGAAGTAAACAACCAGACTACACCATTGGATTTGATATCGGGACGCATACTGCCCGAGCGGTTGTAACGTTGCCACAAAAAGACAATGGTATCTTTCCTGAAATTATTGCTGTTGCGGCG
>CAZRUN010000004.1:22410-27790 GCA_964603415.1 uncultured Candidatus Saccharibacteria bacterium
CGGCGTGTGAGTCTATGGGACTACGCAACGGATATATTACTCATGCCGATAGCGCAAAAAAAACAGTCCTCAATCTTATTGCTCAACTGAGAGACCAATCACATATTGATGTTCGAAAGGTCAATGTGTCTATTGGAGGTATTAGTGTTAGTTCGATACAAGCATCAGGTGAATGCGTTGTTACTAGAAGCGATACAATCATTAGTGATCTTGATATTGGTAGAGCAATAGAAGAAGCAAAAAACAAAATTGATCTAACAAATCGAGAAATTTTACACACAATACCACTGTATTTTAAGATAGATGGAAAAGAAGTCTTAGGTAGGCCTCTTGGTATGCGCGGTAGTCGAATCGAAGTTCGTGTCTTTTTCATTGTCTGTCTCGCACAACATCTCTCAGACGTTGTTGACCTATTTACTGATCTTGGTATTGAAATAGAGAACATTGTGGCATCTCCGATTGCTGCAGCTAAAGTTGCAATGACAGAAGGTCAAAGACAAAACGGCGCAATGCTTGCAAACATTGGAGCAGAAACTGTTTCAACAATTGTATATGAGCGTGGACTACCACTCGCACTCCATGTATTCCCAATCGGTGGATCTGATTTTACTAAAGACATTGCACTTGGTTTAAAGATTGGTGTTGAAGAGGCTGAATTGATTAAGACAGGAAGATCTGTGGGTGCGTATTCAGAACGTAAGCTTTCAGAAATTATTGAGGCACGACTCCGAGATATTTTTGAATTACTAGAAAAACATTTACGAAAAATAAATCGAGATGCACTACTTCCTGCCGGAATTATTATAACCGGCGGTGGTTCACATATTGCACAGATTGAATCACTCGCTCGTGCGACACTTCGTCTTCCTTGCCGAGTTGGAATTCCAGAACATTTACTCCAAATGAAGCCTCGTATTAGAGATGTCTCCTGGATCGTATCGTATGGACTGTGTATTAACGACCAAGAAGAGTATGGACAGGTAAAAATGAGTAGATCTGCAACTCACAACGGAATGGGCCAAAAAATAAAGAGTTTTTTGCGAGATTTGATGCCGTAAGAGGTAAAAGAATACTACGGGTATCAAGTGTATAAGCCATTTGGTAGTTTTTCTTGTTTCTGCTATAGTTTACACGTTATACGTTAATTTATCCCACACACCACTATGGCCAAGGTTGACACACCAATAGAGACATTTGCTCGAATTAAAGTTATCGGAGTCGGAGGTTCCGGTGCAAATGCACTCAATCACATGATCGGTTCGAAAGTAAAAGGCGGAGAATTCATCGTCATGAATACTGATACGCAAGATTTACATAAATCACTTGCGGAAAAGAAAATCCACTTAGGTAAAAACCTTACTCGAGGACTTGGTGCTGGTATGAATCCAGATGTTGGACGAAAAGCAGCCGAAGAAACAAAAGCTGAAATTCAAGATGCCGTTAAAGGTGCTGACATGGTATTCATTGCCTGCGGAATGGGTGGCGGTACTGGTACTGGTGCATCACCAATTGTTGCAGCTGCAACTCGCGAACAAGGAATACTCACTGTTGCTGTTGTAACAAAACCATTCTTGTTTGAAGGTGCACAGCGTATGCGATTGGCTGAGAAAGGTATTGCTGATCTTGAGCAAGAAGTTGATGCAATCATTGTTATCCCAAACGAACGTATTCTCTCTGTTGCTCCAAAAGACACAAGCTTTAAAGATGCATTCGCTATGTGTGATGAAATCCTTCGTCAAGCAGTTGAAGGTATCTCTGAACTTATCACTACTCCTGGAATGATCAATGTGGACTTTGCCGATATTCGCGCTGTTATGGCTAATGCTGGTTCAGCCCTTATGGGTATTGGCCGTGCATCAGGTGAAGATCGTGCTGCAAAAGCTGCAATGGAAGCAATTAATTCTCCGCTCCTTGATCTCTCTATTAGTGGCGCTAAAGGAGTACTCCTTGCTATCGCTGGTGGTGATGATCTCTCAATTCACGAAGTATCTGATGACAAATTGAATAAGCATGAAATGATGTTCACAGTTATCGCGACTGGCTTCCCTACTGATATGCCAAAGCGAAGTATGTCTCAGAGTCAACAAAGTAATCTTATTCGCCCGATAATACAGGAGGAACCGCAAGCCCGCAGTATGACATCGTCATACGACACACATAATTCTCCTGCAGCATTAGCAAGTCAGAATAATGATAATAGTAAAATATTAATGCAGCCAGAACGAACACCTGATATCATCATTGATGATTCTGTATCAGAAGAAGCTGGAGATGATGACTGGAAGAGTGTCCCTGCGTTTCTCAGAAGAAATAAAAGATAGTACGTATAAAAATGCAATGAGTTAGCTCATTGCATTTTTTTGTATGACATCAGGTGTATGATATACTACCCCATATGAATGAACAGGTATATGATCTCGTTATTATTGGTGGTGGCCCGGCAGGAGCCGCTGGAGCCGTCTATGCGGCCCGTAAACAGCTCAAAACTGCCATTGTGGCATATGAATGGGGTGGACAATCTCAGGTCTCTGAGACTATTTTTAACTGGATTGGAACCAATGAAATCAGTGGCACTGATCTAGCTAAAAACTTGCGTGCTCATGCGCTCTCATATATCGGTCCGTATCTTGATTCAATCGAGGGACAAAAGATAACAAATATCATTAAGAATGAGAAAGGTTATTTTATCCTCACGACCGACAATTCTACACAAATCACAACCAAAACAGTCCTCATTGCAAGTGGGTCAAGTCGTCGTAAGTTAGTTGCTGAAAATGCTGACAAGTATGAACACAAAGGTATCACCTATTGTGCTAGTTGCGATGGCCCAGTTTTTGCAGGGCAAGACGTCATTGTGATTGGTGGCGGAAATGCTGGATTTGAATCAGCATTACAACTCTCTGCATACTGTAAAAATGTCACCATTATGCACCGCAACAGTGGATTCAAAGCTGATGCAATAACTGTTGAACACACATTCTCAAAACCCAATATCAAACCAATCCTAAATGCCGACATTGTACGTGTTGATGGAGAAATGTTTGTGAATTCTTTGACGTATAAAGATAAGGTAACTGGTGAAGAGCATACAATTCCAACAGGTGGTATTTTTGTTGAAATCGGACAGATCCCAAACACTGATTTCGCTAAAGATATTGTTATGCTGACATCAAATAACACTGTTATCGTTAACCCTATAAACCAACGAACCGAAACTGCAGGTATATGGGCTGCTGGCGATTGTACAAATGGCCTGTATCATCAAAATAATATTGCTGCAGGAGATGCAGTTAAAGCAATCGAAGATATTTATATCTTTATACAAACAGGACACTAAGAAAAAACCATCCGGAAGGATGGTTTTTTATATATTAAATATCAATCTATAGCGGTCTTTTGATAATACCCTCAAGTTCCCTCAGTTGTTCTATAGTGTTCACCCCTAGGGCTTCTTCTGGAGAGATTGAAACAGAAGCAATGCCTCCCTCTTCAGCAGCGTATTTCACAAGATCAGTTAGATAATACTCATTTTGAGCATTTTCATTTTTAAGTATAGATAGTTTTGAAAACAACCATTCTTTGTTAAAACAGAAATAGCACGGATTAAGTTCTTTGATTTCTTTTTCTTCTTCTGTTGCATCCTTGAATTCAACACTGCGAAGTATTACATTATCACCATCACGAACAATACGACTAAATGAAGAGTAGAATACTGAATACCAATCCTGAAAATCAGGCACCTTAACCGTAGCCATGGTTACAGGTTTTTGTTCATCAAGATGTGTTCGTGCGAGATTAGTAATCATGGCGCCCGTTATTGCCGGCTGATCACCGTAAAGTACTAATACATGCTCCTTATGCTTAGGTATAGTATCTTCAGTTATTTTAACAGCATGTCCGGTACCGAGTTGTTCATCTTGAACAGCATAACTAGCCTTATCACCAAGATGTGTAATGATTTCATCTTTACCATAACCAACAACTAAGATTGGCTTACTTGTAATACCGCTATGCATAGCTGCATCAACCACATAATCAATCATAGGTATATCATGAAAAGGAACCAAGACCTTAGGTACATCGGCGTTCATACGCTTACCCTTACCTGCGGCCAGTATTACTATCTGTATGTTTTCCATTGGAATATAGTAGCAAATTTGTCTACAGGTATCTAATTGACGAAATTATATTAGTAGTGTATGGTTTATTTAAATTTAAATACATTGCAACATGAACAAAAAAGTAAAAATTTCTATTGGGATACTTATTAGTACTTATCTACTTTTAGTATTCCTTCCAAGGTTTCAGGCTGAAAAATCTGCCTTTAATGATTTTAACGACTTAACTTGTGCTTTTGCGACCAAAGGCAGCCTTCAACAGATTCCGGGAACAAATTCCGGAAAATGGAAATCTCCTAAAGATCGTATCGATTTCAGTTTAAAATTATGCAATATGTGTACTGATAACATAACTAAGGCACAAAAATATGACAATATGCTTGGTTACGTAAGCGGAATATACTTATACAATAGTTATAAGAGCGATATATTAAATACGTTGTATCAGAAATACGCATTTGAGGAAGTAATAGATCCACAAATTATGAATAATTAGGAACAATACGACGCAATGATACATAGTAAAGCCCTTGATTTTCAAGGGCTTTTTTATTGACAAAATATATCAGGATTCTTCTTCGGATTATTCATCCGCGGATGCATTAAAAGTCTTCTAGACCAATACAAATCTAGGATCTTAAATTTTGACGAAATACGTCGATCAAAACAAAACTCACCATTACAATACAGTGAAAACGGTATTATTCCTGGTGTTATTGAAGGGCACCACTTCGCTAATGATTTTATTAAAGTATCTTACTTCCTACAACAAATCGATGTTCCTCCATACCTTGAAACCTGGATAATAGAACCTAGTCATACAAATTCAAATCGGATTGGATTCTCTGCTACACTATGTGGCAATCTGATTTTAAAAACTAACTTAATACATAACTCACTGCTAACACTAAAACCAGGAAGAGAACAAGAATTACTTAAGAAAAGATTAAAGACAAGCTACCGTCTGAAGTTACCGTAATTGAATAAAATAAGAACCCTATAGACGGGTTCTTTTTATATACTCTCCCAGGAATTAAATTTAGTTACCGTTACATCTCGATCGTCTATCCAGTGATAATTCCCTCCCCGAGGTTTTCCCATTAAGATACTGTGGTATTTAAATTCGTGACTGCGTAACCATTCTTCTGTTACCTGTCTATGTGATTCAAGTCTTGAAGTAAAAAAGGTTATAACATGCCCAGATTCATAGAGTGCATTAATATAATCTTTTGCTCCAGGTATCTCTTGAGCATCTACCATTC
>CAZRUN010000005.1:0-6650 GCA_964603415.1 uncultured Candidatus Saccharibacteria bacterium
CCAATAAGTCGGGATAAGAAAAAGAAAGATGTCATAACTGATGTCTTGGTATTCATGAAAGAAGGTCTTTCTCCTAAAGATATTCCACTCTCGATCGATGTCTTCGGACAGATTGTGACAGATAGAAATGATATGAACATTGGTCAATATTATGAAGACTTACTTGTCCATGTTGATGCGATTTCACCAATGATATATCCATCTCATTTTTATCCTGGCTACAAAAATCTTTCTTCACCCGAAAACGCTCCCTACGAAACAATACTCTTTTCATTATCAGATGCTATAAATCGTAGGAATGCACTTGGTGTTGATACGGAAATTAGACCATGGCTTCAGGATTTTAGTCTAGAGGTCCCGTATGGTAAAGCTGAAGTCACTGCTCAAATTAAGGCAGCGCATGATTTAGGGATAGATTCGTTCCTTCTTTGGGACCCTAAAAATAAGTACACTAAAGAGGCTCTTATTGATATTGAGTAGGGCTAGGATAGGGTATTTCGTTATGGTATACTCTTCTTATATGGCATCAAAACGTACAATTTCATATATTGGTCTTTGGGCTCTTATTATTCCCTGGCTTGGTTTTTCATGGCAAACAAAAACAGTTCTTTTTTCTTTAACCGGTGCTATTCTTCTTGTTATCGGTAATCGTCAATATAATAACGAAAAGAAAAAACAAAAAATACATTCTCATGCTCCAGTAGCTACCCCTGAATATATTCCAGAAGTACAGACTTCTATCCCTGTTAATCAGGCTCCTACATCTTTTACTACTAATGAGGTAGAAGTACCTCCTATGACATTGAGTACTCCAGCAGTAGATACGTTTAATGCGTCTCCTGTAGCAAGGCCTCGTGTACGAAGAAAAGTTGAAATGACACCTCGCGTTCGCCGTGTTTCTGTTAAGTCTTCTCATACTGAGGGTGATCACTTTGATTCACGAGTATCATTAGAGGATCTATCGTAAACTTCCTATAGGTATGAATACAAGGAAATATACATACATTGCTTTTGCAGCAATTTTACTTGTTTTTTCAGCAAGCTCTTTTGCTTTTGGAGCAATAGCTGCTCAAAAGAAAATTGTAAAGTTTCCTATTGGGTCTGCTATTGCTGCATCTGAAGTTGTATCTTCAGCAAACACTGATACTGATTTATTTTTTACGATATGGAATACACTAAGAGACAAGTCTATTCATTTTAATGAAAAGACGGACGATGATCGTATGTATGGGGCCATTAAAGGACTTGCTGCTTCTCTTGGTGATCCTTATACAGAATTTATGCCTCCCTCAGAATCAAAACAATTCAATGAATCAATAGCAGGTAGTTTTGGTGGTATTGGTGCTGAGATTGGTAAACAAGATGACATTTTAACAGTCATTGCACCTCTCAAAAATTCACCATCAGAGAAAGCTGGTCTTAAGACTGGTGATAAAATACTAAAGATTAATGGGACCTCTAGTGCAGACATGTCTATTGATGAAGCGATCGGTAAGATACGTGGACCTAAAGGGACAGTCGTTACATTTGATATTTATCGAGCAGGTGATTTAGAGCCTAGAACTATTGCAGTAACACGCGACACAATCGTTGTTCCAACGCTTGAGAGTTCTATTGTTGACGATGTGTTTATTATCTCTATATATAATTTTGGAGAGAAAGCATCAGATGATTTTGCTCATGCAATTGTAGCGTATAAAAAATCAGGACTATCTCGTATGATCATTGATCTTCGTGGTAATCCCGGTGGATACCTTGAAGCATCAGTTGATATGGCAAGTTATTTTGTTCCCAATGGAAAGACTATTGTATCCGAAGATTTTGTTAAAGAAAATAAAAAGGAAGTTCACGTGAGTTATGGGTATAAAGATCTATCAGTACAACCAAAACTTGTTGTTTTGATAGATGGCGGTTCTGCTTCAGCATCAGAAATTTTTGCTGGTGCACTGCGTGATCATAAGCTTGCGACACTTGTTGGTGTAAAAACATTCGGTAAGGGATCAGTACAAGAGCTCATGGCTATGCCCGAGAATACGTCTCTTAAAGTAACTATTGCTCGCTGGTTAACACCAAGCGGCAGTACTATCGACAAGAATGGTATTAAGCCAGATATTGAGGTGAAGGCGGTATACGATGAAAAGAACCCTCAGAAAGATAATCAAATGGAAAAGGCGATTGAAGTAATAAAGACAAAATAAGTATGAAAATAATTTTTTTAAAAGATGTACCTAAATTAGGTAAAAAGGACGATATTAAAGAGATGAGTGATGGCTACGTCCGGAACTTTCTATTACCAAGAAAATTAGTCGAAGAAGCAACACCTAAAGCGTTAGAACGATTAGCTGAGAGATTGGCTGATAGAAATACAGCACATGCTTTTGCAGAGGCTCGAGTTGAGTCTACACTGAAAGCTCTCAGCGGTGTGAGTATTACTATGGTTCTGCCTGCAAATGAGAAGGGTAATTTATTTAAAGCGGTTAGTGCGAAAGATATTGCTCCACTTCTTACAAGTGCTGCAGGGGTCATTGTGTCTGAAGACTTTTTGAAAGATGTACATATTAAAACAATAGGGGAGCATACTGTTGTTGTGTCTATCGGGAATAAGAAAACAGAATGCGTTGTAACAATTAGTGCAAAATAAAATCCGAGCCTTGGCTCGGATTTTATTATTCAAATGTAATAACAATAATTTCAGGGTTTGTTCCGATGCGAACAGGTGGGCCCCATGTGCCGATACCAGTTGTGGTGACACTTGCTGTGTTGTCTTTAATAGTTAATCCATGAGTATATTCTCTGAAGATTTTTTTAACAACGGCGGTGAATGGCCATAATTGACCTCCATGTGTGTGTCCAGAGACAATCAAATCAACTCCGTTATGTTGAAGCACACTATTGTTTTTTGGGTCATGCATAATCGCGATTGTTGGATTATTGGGATCATAGTGTACTTTCTCTAGTCTACTCATTACCCCTTGCGGCGTTTCTCCAGCATCATACATAAACCCAATAATATCAGTGTCGTTTACATGTATTTTGCTATCCCGTAACCCTGTTACATATGGGTCTGTTATGGCATACAGATTTTGTTCGTCTCCGGCATATATCTCATGGTTGCCAGGAGTATAATAGACCCCTAGAGGCGCTTTTAAGCCTCCTAGAGGCCCTAAATAGGCCTCTCGGGGGAATTTAGGGCCATCAACTAGGTCGCCAGCAATGAGGACCATATCAGGGTTTTGGGATGTTACGTAAGATACGACTTTCTTAAGAAATCTATCTTTATGTACAATGCCAATATGGGTGTCACTGAGAAGTATGATTTTCTTTCCTCGCCATTTCTCACTTAGTGCATTTTCTTTTGGAATAGATATATGTGTTGTTGTAAAACGATGAGCATTCCATGTGCCATATGTAGTTAAAAGAATTGATATACCTATAAGGGTATATGTCAGGATTGTATAAAAGAAAGAATGGGTTATTGGAACAAATACTATAACAATTGATAGGAGTATTGATCCTATAAAAAGATAGAGAAGTATTGGTAGCCATATACAGACAATTGTATACATATAATCATTGATGAGTATATGGGTCTTCATACTAATTACTGTTGTTAGTATAAAAAGTACGGGCATCGTTAGGAGGAGAATTAGCAAGGTTGCATTTCCATGTTTTCCTAGTACGCCAATAAACGTATACGACTTGTAAATACTATACGAGCCAATACCTATAACACCAAAAAAAGAAGCAAAAAATATAATATAACGGAGTATCATGGTCAGCAGTATATCATAAAAAAACCACCCTCAGATTAATATAATCTTTTAGGTGGCTACTACTTACTTTGAGATGCTTACGGAATTATCTTATTCTTCTGTTTGTTCTTTACGAACTAAATCAGAAGACCCTTTCATATTAAGAGGGGGGATATCAGAGTGGGGTCCTGGTTTTGGGTTTTCAATAATGTATATTAATTCCTGTACCTGGTCTCTAAGGATGTTAATATTTTGTGCAATGGTTTCTGTTTTTTTATTTTTAGATACTATTTTTAATATATTCTCTAACTTATTGTCTATTTTTATAAGTTCATCTTTGATACCATAATGACTTTCATCAGATATCTGATCTTTTTTCTCTTCGTATTTATTTTTCAATTTGTTAAATTGACACTCTGCATCTTCGACAGTCTTCTTGTTCCTTTCAATTGTTTTCTTTCTCATATTTTTAAAATGATTGGTTCATTGGGGAGTATACGTGAGTTTATTACAAAAATCAATATTTATACAATTTTTATTAACTCTGTCAATTAGTATAAAAAACCACCCTTTCGATACGAGGTATCTTAGGGTGGGCATTTATTGGGCATATTTATCAGCCTAATTTAAAAGTCTGTTGTGAGTCCTTACTGGTCTTTTGTAATCGGTCATGATTTTGACCATGTACTCTACAATATTTTCATGTAGATTGGTCTTCATTACTTGTACCCTTCTTAGATATAGGGCAATTGTGTCGTATAAATCTTTAGCCTCTTGGGTAAAATCGTCATACATCTGTCCTTCTCCGAACGGATGATTAATAATTTTGTTCAAATCGGATAGATAGACTTGTAAATTAGTAGTATCTACCTTGAAGTCTTTGATGGTAGTATTCTCTTCTTTAACCTGTATGTTTGAGACCTTTACGTCTTTCAACATAAAAGGTTTCATAGCTTGGTCAATAAACCTGAGTCTTGTCAGGTAGTCGTTAAAATTGTTAGGTTGCCACATAGTTTGAATTGTTAAGAGGTGAATTTTTAGAATTAGTTTAACTTGTATTATATTGTAGCATGGCCTCCAATAAATATCAAGTTCTACGATAGCCTTATACTATTGTCAATATTGGTATATATTACTTACGTTATATGCCTTAGCATGATATAATTTTGTCTATGAATGAACTATTTCACAAAATCTCCCACAAAGTAGGTGAGTCTACAGGGACTCCGCTTGCTTTTGCTATTGCTCTCTCTATTATCATTATCTGGGGAATAACTGGTCCGTATTTTAATTATTCTGATACATGGCAACTTGTCATTAACACTGGTACGACAGTGGTAACATTTCTAATGGTGTTCTTGATTCAGAACATGCAAAACCGTGATTCTCGAGCGGTCCATCTCAAACTTGATGAACTGATCCGTTCTGTTAAAGAAGCTCGTAATGATTTCATTGATCTTGAGGATACGACCGAAGAAGAGCTTGGTAAGCTTACACAAGAATTCAAAAACATTCGTAAGGATGGAAAGATATAATATGGATAACGTTGTTACGAGATTCGCCCCAAGTCCAACGGGTAAGCTTCATTCTGGTGCATATCGTACGGCAATTTTTGCATACCTTTTTGCTCGTAAGCATGCTGGTACATTTATTCTCCGTATAGAAGATACTGATAAAGAACGTTCTACGAAAGAAAACGAGGAGAATATTCTCGACTCTTTAACATGGCTTGGTCTTGAGTATGATAAGAAGTATATTCAATCCGAAAACATGGAGAGGCATAAGGAAATTCTTTTGAAGATGATAGAAGGTGGTCATGCATATATCTCTAAAGAAGAAGCAAAAGATGGTAGTGGTGTGATTAAGGAGATTGTTAGATTTAAGAATCCTAACATTGATGTTACATTTCACGATGAAATTAAAGGAGACGTGACAATGCATACTGCTGATTTAGGGGATTTTGTTCTTGCCAAAAACATTAATGAACCACTCTTTCATCTAGCTGTTGTTGTTGATGACTTTGATGAAGGTGTAACGCACGTCATTCGAGGAGAAGACCATGTGTCTAATACTCCTCGTCAGATTCTAATCCAACGAGCTATCGGTGCTCCAACTCCTGTCTATGCTCATTTGCCGCTCGTCCTTGGTGAAGATAGACAGAAGCTCTCAAAGAGAAAGGGAGCACTTGCTATTACTGAATATCGCGACCGTGGTTTCTTGCCGGGAGCTATTCTTAATATGGTTTGTATGGTTGGTTGGAATCCTGGTACTGATCAAGAATTATTCAGTAAAGATGAACTTATTCAAGCTTTTGATCTTACAAAAGTACAAAAATCTCCGGCTGTGTTTAATCCGGAGAAACTTAATTGGTATAACCGAGAGTATATAAAGATGCTTGATATCAAACAGCAAACATCATTTGTGTTTGAATTCCTGTCGGAAAAGATGCGTGCTCATCCAAGGGCATCAATTGACTATATTGAGAAACTAACTCCAATCATTCTTGATCATGTATCGACATTTGGAGAAATTACAACGCTCTCTGAAGCAGGGGAATGGGATTACTTTTTTGATACGCCTATCTACAATGAAGCGATGCTTGTATCACCGAAAACAAAATTGGGGAGTGGTGCACTGATTACAATCAAAGACCATATTGCACATGTATTAAAAATTGTGGAAGATATTCCTGAAGACGCTTGGGACATTGAGAATATCAAAGGCAAGATTATGACGTATGCCGAACAGAATGGCAAAGGGGATGTGCTCTGGGCTTTCAGAGTATTCTTGACGGGTAAAGAAAAATCTCCGGATCCATTTACAGTTACGTATCTTCTTGGAAAAGAAGAAGTCTTAAGGAGAATATAAAAGTTAAGTAAAAAAATAGAGCCCATGATT
>CAZRUN010000005.1:6660-13074 GCA_964603415.1 uncultured Candidatus Saccharibacteria bacterium
AGTTTTTGGATTTTTGGTAATGCATCGTATGTGAGAGCCCATGATTTAAAATCATAGGCTCGTTTTTTATTCTTTTAGATTAAAGAAAGAAGTATTTCTTTAATCTCTTCCTGATTGTCTGGAAAATGCTCAGATAGTAAGAAACGTAAGTCCGTTGATTCTATCTGTTTTGGTTTTTCCGGATTTTCGTGTTTTAATTCTTCCCATACTTTGGTAACGATACCGTTTAGGATTATTACCCCTGGCAATATCAATATTCCTTCTGGGCTGATTTGATAAATAACATGATTAGTGTTATTCATATCTTTTTTTTCTGCGATGTACACTAGGTACTTTTTTGAGTCTTGCATATATTTTTTTATTTTATACATAATAGCATGTTTTATTATAAAAGTCAAGTCAATAGGATATAGTTAAATAGCCAGAAACACAGTATAATGCACGGTATATGTGTGGAATTGTAGGCCATATAGGCCAAGGAGAGAGTCAAAATACAGCCATAATTGGCTGCATGAACGATGCTATTTTCCATCGTGGTCCTGATGGTGCTGGTTCCTATGCTGACGAATATGTTGGTCTTGGGATGCGACGTCTGGCTATTATTGATATTGCCGGTGGTGATCAGCCGATTTGGAATACAGATAAGACAAAATGTATTTTCTTTAACGGAGAGATCTATAACTACAAAGAACTGCGGAGTGAATTCTTGAAAGATTATCCGTTTGTGACACATTCTGATACTGAAACAATTCTTGCGCTGTATGAACTCTTTGGACACGATACACCAAAGTTCCTGCGCGGTATGTTTGCATTTTCTATTTACGATACAGAAACAAAAGAACTCTTCATTGCGCGTGATCAGTTCGGCATCAAACCGTTTTACTATTTCGCTAAGGACAATAGGTTGTTTTCGTTTGGCTCAGAGATTAAATCAATTCTAGAGGATGTTCGGTATGAAAAAGAAATACATGCTGATGCAATCTATCACTATCTTCAATATCAATATAATCCGCTATCTGAAACATTCTTCAAAAATATTTTTGTATTAACTCCTGGTAGCACTATGACTGTCGACGTACAGACTGGTCATTTTGAGATTAAACAGTATTTCGATTTTACCTTTACTGAAGACACATCGCTCTCGCTACATAAGACAACAAAAGATATTCAAACGCTTCTAAAAGATTCTGTTGCACATCATGCGATAGCTGATGTACCGGTTGGATCATTTTTATCTGGAGGTGTGGATAGTAGTATTAACGCAACGCTGTTAACTGAATACTTAAAAAAACCGATACATACGTTTACTATCGGCTCTACGCATACAAATGAATTCAGTAATGCAGAAGAAACCTCTAGCAGAATACAGAGTATTCATCATAGGCAGCTTGTAGATAGGGAAGCGTATATGGCGGTGCTTGAGAAAGCTGTATATCATTTTGATGAGCCAGTAGCTGATCCATCAGCTATACTCTTGTATCTAATGGCAGGGGAAGCGCGCAAACACGTAACCGTTGTTTTGTCTGGTGAAGGTGCTGATGAGTTCTTTGGTGGCTATACCATCTATCATGAATACTATGATCGCATGAGACTGAACCTGGTCCCAAAGATTATACGCCACAATATTTTGCGACGCTTAGCATTTGGTAAACTTAAGTTCTTTGGCAAGAACTACTTGCAGCGATATTTTACACCACTCAAAGATCGGTATATCGGTAATGCTCGATTGTACACAATGCAACAACTTGAAAAAGTTTGGCAAGGACCGAAAGTAAAAGAATATTTTAATATTGAATCACTGTATGATCGAGCCAAGGATTATTCCGAACCAACGCAGATGCAATACATTGATATTCATACTTGGCTCCGTGGTGATATTTTAGCCAAGGCTGATAAAATGACCATGGCGCATTCACTAGAACTTCGGGTCCCATTCCTTGATGTACGTGTAGCTAACTATGCCCGTAGATTGCCCGACATGCTTAAGTTTAGTCATGGGACGACCAAGTATGCGCTTCGTCAGGCGTTCCGAGGCATTATTCCACAGGGGGCAAATAAGAGACGCAAACTAGGGTTTCCAACGGCGCTCAGAGATTGGCTACGAACTGACATGCAGAACTTCGAAGCATTACTTATTGGAAATGAATTTATTGGACAATACGTGCACGAGTCAGAGATGGTGAAATTAATCAATCTACACAAGGCAGGTAAGGCAGATACTTCAAGAAAACTATTTGCATTATATATGTTAGCACTGTGGCATAAGACATTTTTTAAATAAGCCCTAACGGGGCTTATTTTTATTGTGTATAGTATATAGTGTCGCAAAATCTATGTTGTGCGACATTAATATACATATATACTTATAAACTATATATAAACTCAAACCTGCGCAATGCTGTTACTATTTTCAAACCTTGGTATTCCCTGCTTAGGTCTTGGAATTTTAAAAAAGAAAAAGCTGCCACATGATGTGACAGCTAACCAATGTATATTTTATTTTGTTCTGATTGTGAATGGGGTGGGGTATTGATTCCCTATGTTACGTACTAAGAATATCTTATGTAAAATAGGATCCCTACTTCCCTCTTATTTCGCTGAATAAATAGGACGCTGCTTTTGTGAGAATCGTGGTTTATTTGGTGCCTGTCGCTGTGATTTTCGTGGCCAGATACTGTCGCCTCCTGTGATATAAGGTTTAAGTACTAGAGCTGATTGTTTGTTTTTTTGTTTGTTCTTTTTTGACATAGATATATAGTTAAATGATTTACCATATTCTATTGCTTACAACAATGTCTGTCAATCAAGTCCTTCGCATGCTGTTGACGGAGTTAGTCCTGCTTCTTTGGCTTTGTCAGCTGTTTGAAAATAGACACGATTTTCAACTGCTATTTTTTTGCCACCTGCGCACCATGTGAAGTAGTAGACACGACCATTTTTTGAAGCTACATATCGAGGACTGGTATCAGAGGGTTCCTCTGGCTTTACTTCGCTTGCCTTAGTAGCTGTTACTGCAGCCGCAAGCGTCCCTTCTTTTGGTATTTCTGGATCTGCGAGACTGTAGTCTTGAGGAGTTTGAATACTTTGATTTGAAGACTTTTTTGGTCCTATACTGCTTGATCTACCGATATAGAAACTAGCCATATTTGAGGCTATAAGGATGAGTAAAATGAGAACTGTTTGCCCAGTGTTGGTCTGTATCCAGCTCTTGATATTATGACTTATTTCTGTTATATTCATTACGTTACCTATTATACAGTATATCTAGGGCTAATATCTATCTGTCACATAGATATGTTCTGTCCTACTATACGCAAATGTAGATACATAATATGGCACATAGGAAAGCCGGGGGTTCCGCGAAGAACCTGAAAGACTCAAAACCAAAGTACCTGGGTACTAAAAAGTATACTGGAGAAAAAGTAATTGCTGGAAATATCATTATCCGCCAACGCGGTACAAAGATACTTCCTGGTCAAAATATTGGTATGGGACGTGATCATACACTATTCGCTCTCAAAGATGGTACTGTAAAGTTTACCAACAAGAGAAAGAATAATTTCGATGGTTCAACAACTGTCCGTAAACAAGTTCACGTAGTTCTAGAAGGTGATGCTACTGTAGTAAAACTTTCAAAGAAGAAAACAATCAAAAAAGTCACTAAATAGATTTTTATACAAAAACCCCTTATATATAAGGGGTTTTTGTATGATGTTATAATAACGAAAATTAAAAAATTATGAGAAGAGTAATTAACTATTTTAAAAAACATGAAGTTGGTACATTAGAATTTGATCAACAAACTCAGGACAAGATTGGTATTAATTTAATTTTCTTGTTTATCTGTTTTTGCGTTGTTTTTTCTTGCTAACCCCCCTATCATTATGAATGGGGAAAAAAGAATAGATCCTGTTGTAATTAAACCCCTTATTCATGGGGTTCAGGCTATAGTTCAGGTTGGTTTCCATTCTGACTATATGAAGCAACGGTATCTACTGATCCAAGATAAAGATGATCGAGGCACTGGTAACGGTGTATTGAAGTCTGGTCTTGCTGGTGGTGGGATAAATAAGGACGAAACTGTGCTCGGGGCAATATATCGTGAGGCCTGTGAGGAACTTGGAATAGATATCCCTGTTGACTCTTTCAAACTGTTTGGTTGCTATCAAAAACAAAGGATACATGGTATTAATGATAATCATTTGTATTATGCGGTGATTAATTCTATACCAGAGTCTTTACAAACTAATGATCCTTCGGAGGTTTCGAAGGTTCACGTTAAGACCCTTGAGCAAATAATTGAACTTGCCCATAAGGATATAATCCATGAAGGCAGTGTTAGATTATTGTTTAATTTTTTAAATGGTATCCGTTTTGGCTCATTAAATGATCCAGTTACTCTAGACGGCTACATATTCTAGATAGATCCGTGTATTTCAAAAGAATACACGGTTTTTTATTTGTGCTATACTCTCCCCGTATGAAAGCGGTCATTTTATGTGCTGGGAATGGTGAGCGTCTAAAGCCTCTCACTGAACATACCCCTAAACCCTTGATTCTTCTCAAAGAGAGGCCTCTTTTGAGTTATATATTCTCTTCCCTTCCCGAAGGTATTAATGAAGTTTTTTTAGTTGTTAGGGAGAAGTATGAGGATCTTTTTAATCAATTTGTTAAGGATAATCCTATTAATAAAAAAGTAACTATTGTATTTCAAGACCCTGCTACTCAAGGTACTTATTATGCATTAATGGCTGCAAAGGATTATGTCTCAAATGAAGACAGGTTTCTTGTTTTAAACGGAGATGATATTTTTCTAAAAGAAGATCTTGAAAAATTATTACTACTCAAATCTCCATCATATGGATTGAGTTATAAGAAACTTTCTGTACACTACAGAACATGTGATCTTGATATTGTTAATCAAGAAATTGCGTCTTTTCGTCTCCTTACTGAGGAAGAGAAAGATACTCCTGTTCCATGCTTCTCTGGGGCTTATACGCTCACACATGAGTTCTTTTCATACGAACCGGTATATGTTGGCGATGAAGCCGGCATCCCTCATACTCTTTTTGGTACTGCGTCAAGTGTGAAATATCTACTTCTTCGTGAATGGATTCAGATTAATACACTTGAGGAC
Organism: uncultured Candidatus Saccharibacteria bacterium; assembly: GCA_964603415.1. Taxonomy (GTDB): domain Bacteria; phylum Patescibacteriota; class Minisyncoccia; order Phycocordibacterales; family UBA9973; genus 2-01-FULL-33-17. The sequence goes on from CAZRUN010000005.1 coordinate 11,798, forward strand.
CTCTCTATTGCAGAGAAGTCCCCTTTGTTACTCATTTAGTGAATCTAATGTGGCTTGCCTAGCTTCAGTCATAGGTATTGCATATCTACTCCTTGATTCATTGATTATCTGCTCTTTATACGATAGATGTATTGGTGGTAATACTTTAAGTGTTTCAGCAGAAAAAGGATCAAATGATTCACCATCGATAGTCATTTTAATATAGAATTCTCCAATTCCAAGATTAATCATATCTTTAACATCAAAGACTGGAGCATATTCAGGCTTAAGCTTAACAGCATCTTCTCCACCTATGCGGAATGTAATAATTGACCCAACATTTCCCATAATTTCTTGCTGTACTTTTGCTGAAAGCTGGTTAACATATTGATGTGCTAATGTTAGATTGAGACCATATTTACGTGCTTCTGAAAGAACGTTTTCAAACGTCTCGTTTACTAGGTTCTGGAATTCATCAATATATACATAGAAATCATTGCGTTCTTCTTTAACCATTTTTGCACGAGACATTCCTGCTTGTTTAATTTTCGCCATACAGAGTGACCCAAAAAATGATGCATTCTCCTCCCCTATCTTACCTTTAGATAGGTTAATAAGTATTATTTTATTTTCTTGCATTAATCTCTCTAAATCAATGCGGTTTTCTTTCTGAGTAAAGATATATCGTAGCATTGGATCTGATAGGAACTGACTGAGTTTATTGATGAGTGGAATAATTGTATCTGTATTAAATTTTTCTGACCAGTCATCAAATTCAACTGCCCAAAAACGTCTAATCATTTCATCTTCAATATGTTCAATGACTTTTTGTCGATAGGTAGCGTCTGTTAATATTGAAATCATGCTACGCATTGTTGCTTCAGGATAGTCTAGAAGAGCAAGGACTGTAAAGCGAAAAACATGTTCCAGTCGTGGTGTCCAATTAACTCCGAATTGTTTCTTTAACGCTTCGATAAATCCTTGAGTGAGTTGGTTTTTAAAGATAGGGTCAACATTCGCGAGTGGGTTAAATGATACCGGAAATGTATCGTCAGATGGATCAATAATACACACATCAGTAATGCGCTCCTGTGGAATGAAATTAAGAATCTCTTCGATAAGGTCTCCATGTGGATCAATGACACACACGCCAAATCCATACGTAATATCTTGACGAATTATAAGTTCTTGAAGTTTTGATTTACCGACACCAGACTTACCAATGATATATAAATGGCGTCTTCTATCAACTCGTTTTATACCGAATACATATCGTTTCTCTTCGAGGGCTGCGGCAT
>CAZRUN010000005.1:13084-23648 GCA_964603415.1 uncultured Candidatus Saccharibacteria bacterium
GCATAGTTTGTACGTCCAATAAAGCAGACATTTTTTGGATCAACGTCTCCGAGTACTGGTAATTCTGCTGGTGGTGGAGCATATTTAACAATTTGTATTTTATTAAAATTAGCCATATTATTCCATTTCGTGAGCTTCGCCTGTTAAAACAGCAAGACGGGCTATTTCCATAGCGGCATCAAGTCTTGATATTTCCATTGTTGCATTATGCATTTTCTTCCATGTTTCAGGGTGTAGTAATATATTATTTATTTCCGAAATGAAGAGATGTGGAAGAGCATTTTCTTCTTGCATAACAATACCTGCACCTATTTCGGCATAATACACAGCATTTTTGTGCTGATGATTGCCGTGTGAGTGTGTTATTGGGATAACGATTGCTGGTATATGCCATGCTGCAATTTCAAATAATGTTGAGCCTGCTCGAGCTACAACTAATGATGATGCCGCGGCAGCATGACGAGCCTCTATTGCGTTTAAGAATGGTTTAATAATATATCTGTTTTTGAACGGGTGTTGTTCAAGTATTACCCCTGATTGTGCTGTAACTGCATCAGCATTCTTTGTGCCACATTTATGAATGATTTGATAGCTCTTTAGTAGGTCTGACACTTATTGCAGTAGTAAGTTGTTTATCTTTTCAGCCCCTTGTTATCCGGCGTAGATAAATATAGTTGGGATATGGGAATCAAGTCCATAATAAGAAGCGCCCTCTTGAGGACTAGGTAGGTGTAATATCTCATTTCGAATCGGTAGTCCAATAACCGCTGTTTTTGATGTATCAAAATACTTCTCTGTTTCTTTGAATGACAGTGCTACGTGTTTAGCAAATTTTCCTGCCCATAAATTAACTCGTCCAGGATGTGTGTCTGATTCGTGTATGATAACGGGGATGTTCAATAGTTTTGCTGCAAAAAGAGCTGGAAATGAACCATGGCCACCTTTCGCAATAACAACATCTGGGTAGAGGAAGAAAAGTCGCACTGTTGCTTGAACTGCTCCAAGCGCAACTTTAAACATATCTGTAATATTTTTAAGTGATGGGTATATTCTTAGTTTACCCGTTGCAACAGGTAAAAAAGTAATATCGTTATCCCGAAGAGCATTCTCATCGTACGGGTCTGATGACATATAATATAAATCCACAGTCAAAATCTTGCGCTCACGAGCAAGAGTTTTGATTCTTTCAGCTATTGCGATGAGTGGGTAGAAATGTCCCCCGCTACCTCCTCCGGTTAATAGAATTCTCATATTATAGTTTTGAATCTGTTGATACTTCTTCGAATAATTCTCTTAATACATCTTCTGGTACTTCCGCCGCAGGTGTTCTCTTTTGGTATGAAGCTGGAGGTTTGGGCGCTGGAGGATGATCATCATTTGTATGTATTTCAGTAACCTCTGGTTTTGTGTCTTTTGGTGTTGGAGGCTGCACCGGCTTGGTTGGTGTTGCTGTGGCGCTAGCGACTATGTTCTTGAGTATCTGCTGAGATTCCTGTGTTGCTGCTTTTGTGACTACTGGTCGTGGTACGGGTGTCACTATTTTTGCTGTAGGAACAGTCGGCCGTTGCTCTGTAACTCGAGGATGAAGTGTTACTTTTTTAGGATCTGCTGGAATTTCAAAAACCGGAGCTTTCTTTTCAGCAGGCTTTATTTCTTGAGTATTAGTTATTTTCCCTAAAAGATCTTTAAGTGAGGTAAAACCATCAGGGTCTGGAGTTTTTTCTACTGGAACAATCTCATCATTTTTCGGGATAGCTTTTTGTGTGTATGCGGGTTTATTGTATGTCGGTCTCGCTGGGCTTGTTGTTAATTTTTGATATGGTGCGGGCTGACGATTATTCATGACTGATGGTTCGTATTCAATACCCATTGCTGCTAACGCTTCGGCAGGTTTTGGTCCTTCTGTGGATGTTTTGTCATAAAATCCTTTTGCTGGTTTTAATTCGCCAACCTTAATTTTATTAAGACACTCTTTACAATAGATTGGCTTCCCTGCTTTTGGTTCAAATGGTACCACTATCTCTTTTTGGCAATTAATACATACTGCAGGATACATTTTACTTGGACCTGGAGAGATATGACCTGGTACAGTTGGATCACTAGGATTTCTTGCTTCAGTCGGAGTACCTCCTGATGTGCTACTCCATGAGTTGATTGCCGCTTCGACAACATTCTGTGGTCGACAATATCTATCTCGAGATCGTTTAATAGCTGCTTCTGTTGAATCAGTTCCTTCTTCTTGTATTCGAATAGGTGGCAGCGTATTTGCAGAAAATGGTCTACTAGTGATACCATCGATCATTAACTTTAGATATATTTGAAAGTTTGGCAGTCCAACAAAGTCTTCTGGAATAAATTCAGGAGCGAATTCTTTTTCTAGTATTTTTGCATCGTCAGCACCAATACGAAAAATAATCATTGATCCAACGTTACCAAACACCGCATCTTTCAAATCGTTATCTCCATTTTCAATCTGGGCAGTGTATTGATGTGCGAGTGTTAAGCATAGTCGGTATTTACGTGCCTCAGACAAAATACTTGCAAAAGAGTCCGTCGCAAAGTTTTGGAACTCATCAACGTAGAGATAGAAGTCACGGCGTTCTTCTTCAGGAATACGAACACGCTCCATGGCTGCAAGCTGCAGTTTCGTAATAATCATTGCACCAAGGAGTGCTGAGTTATCCTCACCAATACGTCCCTTAGATACATTAACAAGAAAGATCTTCCCTTCGTTCATTAAGTTGAAGATATCAATGGTACTTTCTTGTTGTCCAACAATATTACGAATGATTGAAGAAGAAAGAAATTGTCCAACTTTGTTTTGGATTGGGGCAATGGCTTCGTTACGAAATTGTTCTTTCCATTGTTCGTATTCATGAACCCAGAAGGTTTTAACCATCGGGTCTTTAAGATTATTGATGATAACTTGACGATAATCTTTATCAACAAGCATCCGGGTGATACCAAGGAGTGTTGAGTTTGGTGTATCAAGCAATGCCAGAATGGTATTGTTCATGATGTATTCCATACGAGAAGACCAGACGTTTGCCCAAATCTTAGTAAAGATACCCATGAGTCCTGACGCAACAAGGTGTTTGTATTTCGGGTCACGCAGTTCAAGTGGATTGAATCCAATACAGAATTCTGTGTCTGCTGGGTTGAAATATACGACGTCGTTTAGTCTATGTTCGGGAATAACTTTAAGAACGGTTTCAACAAGTTCTCCGTGCGGATCAACAAGACAAATACCCTCACCGTTCCAGATGTTCTGGATGACGAGGTTAGAGATGAGAGCTGATTTACCAGTACCGGACTTACCTAAGATGTATAAATGCTGACGCCTGTCCTTACGCTTTATTCCAAAGATTTCATTTGTCCCACGAAAATTAGTACGTGCAAAATATGTCACGTCACGGTTCATTGGGATGTCGGGCATGTGCGGGCTTTGCATATGTTTTGTGTTTAAATTATATCATAAAAACTCCGGGATATATATCCCGGAGTTTTTATTAAAAGAGAATTTATTGTATTGCTGTAATTTTTACTTCAACAAATGGTTGGCGGTGTCCGTTCTTTTTAAAGTAGCGAGACTTATGCAAGGTATGCAGCCAATTGTAGGTTATAATTATGGTGCGAAATTATAAACTTTTGAAGATATTTAACTACCATAACCTTGTCTGCGCGGCCAATGTTTACAACTTCTGCTGCAACACTTGCTCCACTGATTATTGGCATACCGATAGTTGTATCTTTACCGTTATCAACAAGAAGAACCTGATCAAAAACCAACTTCTGGCCGACTTCAGTTACATCCTTTATTTTTTCAATACGAATAGTGTCTCCTTTTGAGACTTTGTATTGTTTTCCGCCTGTTTTAATTACTGCAAATTCCATGTGAGAAATATAGCATAAACAAGCTTTTTGTGCAAGTTTAGTACCTATTCTATTACCCTACTCGTTTTATAAAATATTGACATATATTACTATTCGTAGTCTAAAGGTATTACATTAAAATAATAAAAATATTTTAAGCCCATTCACGAAAAGGGGTTATTTTTTATATCATTGTTTGCTATACTATCACTATGATTTCAACATATACATACCAGGATGTTACCTGGGTTGACCTTGAATCTCCAACTGAAGAAGAACTTCTGCATGTTCTTGGAGAATATAACGTTCCCGAAATTCTACTTAACGACCTCATGACGGAAACGCTTCTGTCTCGGGTTGATACGTATAAAGAAATGCTGTATCTAGTTCTCCATTTCCCTCGTATTCATAATGAAAAAAAGATGCCCGACCTTGAGATTGATTTTATTGTGGGTAAGAACTTTTTGATTACTGTTCATTATGAATTTTCTAATGCTTTACATGATTTTGCTAAACAACTTGAGGTTCAGGTTATGCTTTCTCATTACCTGCCAGGTAATCATGCAGGATATTTATTCCATGCTATTTTAACTGAAGCATATCGTCAGGCTGGTGGTAAATTAAATGATCTCTATCAAATGATGGAGCACGTTAAAGAACAAATATTTAATGGGCATGAAGATCGTATGGTTAATGATCTTTCTCATATCAATAGAAAGATTCTTGATTTTCGTCAGGCAATGCGTTTTCATGGGTCAATACTTGATTCATACGAGAGAGCAACTTTAAAGATATTTGGAGCCGACTATGCGCCATATATTGCTGATATGCGATCTGAATACCATAAAATTATAGGTATCCTTGAAGGACATCGTGATCTGTTGATAGATTTACGTGAGACAAATGACTCTCTTCTTTCAGCAAAAACAAATAAGACTATGCGTATATTGACTATTATGTCTTTTACAACATTTCCGTTAACGCTTATCGCTACATTGATTGGTATGATTACAAAAGTTGAAATCATTAAGACATTTAGTCAGTTTGCGTATATTAGTACAGCAATTCTCTTGTCAGGTGTATTAATTTTACTTCATTTTAAAAATCGACGATGGCTACTGTAAGACTTCATAATTCACTCACAAAACAGGTGGAGGAATTCTCTCCTGTTAATCCTGATACTAAAAACGTTAGTATGTATACGTGTGGTATCACTCCTTATAATACTCCGCACATTGGTAACTATCGGGCGTATATTTTTTCTGATATTTTACGTCGAACATTGGAATCACATGGCTATACTGTGAATCAAGTCATTAATCTTACAGATGTTGATGATAAAACAATTAAGAAATCTATTGAGCTTGGTGTCTCACTCTATGACTTAACTGAAAAATATGAAAAAGAATTTTATACAGATCGGGAAGCATTAAGACTACTTGCGCCGACTCTTTCTCCGCGTGCCACACATTCAATTCCTAAGATGATTGAGATTATTCAATTGTTGATAGATAAAGATTTTGCCTATCGATCTGAAGATGGCAGTGTGTATTTCCGTGTTTCAAGCGATACGCACTATGGTCAGCTTGTTGATATTGATCCACATACGATCAAAGAGAATGCGGGCGGACGCATGGATAATGACGAGTATGATAAAGATGCCATTCAAGACTTTGCTTTGTGGAAGTCCTGGGATGCAAATGACGGTGATAACAAATGGGAGTCTCCATGGGGACCAGGGCGTCCTGGTTGGCACATAGAATGTTCAGCCATGATTAAAGAATTTATTGGAGATACTGTTGATATACATACTGGTGGTATCGATAATATGTTTCCTCATCATGAGAATGAAATAGCGCAGAGCGAATGTGCGTATGATCATACGCTTTCCAGGTTCTTTGTGCATTGTAATCATCTTTTAATTGATGGCAAAAAGATGGCTAAGAGTGATGGTAACTTTTTGATGCTTTCTGACTTTAGGCAGCGTGGTATCAATCCCTTGTCGTATAAATATTTCTTGTACGGAACCCACTACCGCTCCCCGGCTAATATGACTTGGGATGCTGTCTATGGCGCTCAGACAACACTGAAACGAATGTACGAAAAGTATATTACTATCATGCATTCTGCCGAAGGAAGTGTTGATGTGACACATCTCGAGCGTGTTAAAACTGCACTTGCAAGTGATCTGAATACCGCTGAAGCAATTGCTGTTTTTATTGAGTTATTTGATGATACTGCGCTACCTGATGAATCAAAACTCGCGACAGTGCATGCCATTGATACCATTCTCGGACTTGGATTTATTGAATATCATAAGAGTGATAAGACGCTACCGGAGGATATTAAAAAGATTGCCGATGAACGCAATGCTGCGAGAGAATCTAAGGACTATGAGCGAAGTGATGAACTTCGGGAAATATTGAGTATCAATGGATACTTGGCTATAGATACAAAAGAGGGCTCGATTGTTGTTAGGAATCCGTTGAATTAAAAAAAGACCCTACAAAAGGGTCTCGGTCATCTAATTTTTACTAGTGATTTCTTCTGTTTGTTTAGTATCTTCCTCTTTATTTCCATTCGGTCCTCCGTCAGTTAAGATGATGACTATACCTATGAGAAACCAAAGGCAGTGAAAATTATGAGTAAGATACAAAGCATAAAGTGTTGCTATGGAAATACTAATTACTCCGAATGTTTGAGGTACATATTTCATATATAGGATTTTATTTAAAAATACACTATATATTTGAAAAGTCAATAGGTAGTATTGTTACGCATGCTTCCCTGCTACGTATCCCGTTGTCCAGCATAGTTGTAATGAAAATCCTCCTGATGGACGATTGATATCCAAAAGATCTCCAGTGATAAATAGATTGTCTAGAACTTTTGATCGCATAGTTTTTGAATCAACTTCAGTTAATGCGACTCCTCCATCTGCCACAACTGCTCGGTCGTAGCCCATAAGACCAGTAATTGTTAAAGGTAATCCTTTTAAGAAATCTACAAACTTTCTACGGTCTTCTTTACTGATACTATGTACTTTGGTATCAGGAGCTATTGGAGAAACATCTATCAAAGATTTACCCATACCCTCAGGAACACATTCAGATAACATGTTCTTAAACATCTTATTCTTATTGTTATCAAAAATCTTTACAATTTGTGTATCTAACGATCCAATCTCAGTATCTGGATACATGTCTATGGTTGCTGTTACTTCACCTGCATACAATAGATCGTGTACTTCACACGCGCTATTGAGAATGAGGGGGCCTGAAAGGCCAAAATGGGTAAAGAGAATTTTACCCTTCTTTGTGAATTTCTTGACCCCATCAAGATAGAACGCTATTTTCATAAATGACAAACTAATACCAGAAAGGTTTTTGATATATTTCTCTTTAACCGCGAGTGGTACAATTGATGGAGTTGGTTCTTTGATGGTGTGCCCTAGATCCCGTAGCCAGTTAAATCCATCTCCTGTTGATCCTGTTTCTGGATGTGATACCCCACCAGTGGCAAGGATAAAACTAGTTGCTGTATATTCTGTGTTTTGAGTAGCGACACTAATGATACTCTTTTCTTTCGTATGTATTTTGGTTACAGGAGAACTTGTTTTAATTGTAACGTTCTTCTCTTTTAAATACTTTTCTAATGTTTCTACTACGTCTACTGCCTTTTGGGTATGCGGAAATGCACGTTTTCGGGCTTCAACTACTAACGGTAATCCGCGAGATTTAAAGAATGCGAATGTGTCGTTCTTATCAAACTGCGAAAAAGCAGAGAACAAGAATTGATCAGCATTTTTTGTTTTTGTGTACGTCTTTAGGAATGTACGAATATCGTCTTCATCGTTAGTGATGTTACAGCGTCCTCCTCCAGATATGCGAAGTTTCTCTCCGAGTCTTTTATTTTTCTCAAGAATAAGTACTTTTTTATTCTGCTCAGCTGCGGTGATGGCAGCCATCATACCACTAGCTCCGCCGCCAATTATAATGACATCATAGGTCTCCATGTATATGTATACTAGCATAAAACCGTCTCAAGGGAATGAGACGGTTTTATTGGGTGCTATTTCTTATCTGCTTTTGGTTTCTTTGGTTTTTTAGCTTCCTTTTTTCGTGAATCGTTTCCTTTTGCCATGTAATTCGTAATTAGCTTACTAATATCCCTATCATATCATATATGTGGTTAAGAATGGTATACTTGGTTAAATATAAAACTATGATAACAACAATTAAATATAAAAAACCAGACTCTTCTTTTTATCTTGATATGAAAAAAGAAGTCGAAGAGTATCTAAAAGAGTACAATATGACCCATGTTGGAGGCAAAGAACTATTACAAAAATATTATATATTAGTACTCCTGTTTTTCTCTACTTTGGGATTAACCTATTTTATTCCCAGTAGTTATCCTATAGCAAGATATGTCCTGTATGGCTTTTTAGGTCTAGTCTCAGCGGGCATAGGGTTTAATGTTCTCCATGATGTATCTCACGGTACTTTCTCAGAGAACGAAAAAATAAACAAGACTGCTAAGCTATTTCTGCTTGTACTAGGGGTTAGTCTCGCTTTGTGGATCATAAAACATGTGAAGATACACCATTTTAAGACCAATACGGTGGACGACGATGATCTCTTTTCTGGATGGATTTTACGAATGCATCCATCGCAACCATTGCTATGGATACATAGATATCAGTTCATCTACGCACCATTTTTGTTATATCAGGTACTTTACTTTTTTTGGGTATTTTGGAACGACTTTGTAAAATATTGGACTAAAAGAGTAAGAAACTATGACATACGCCCAAATGAAATAAATCGGGCTGACCACTTTAATTTTTGGCTTAGTAAAATCGTACACATTTCTCTATTTATTGTTTTTCCTTGGCTACTATTTGGCTGGAAAATAATGTTGATTGGTTACGCAGTTTATTCTATTATTTGCAGCGCTGTGATTAGTAATGTATTTCAATTAGCGCACGTTGTAAATGAAACTGAATTTTTTACTAACGATGAAGATGGATTTATAGATGTGTCTTTAATCGATAGTCAGATTTTATCCACTGCTAATTTTTACTTTAAGAATATATTTTTAAATAAAGTATTAAATTGGTACACCGGTGGATTAAATTTCCAAATTGAACATCATTTGTTCCCAAAGATATGTAGCCTGCACTATGAAAAAATAGCACCTATTGTAAAAAAGCATGTACTCGCTCATGGTTTACCATATAATACGAACCCTGTGCATAAAGCAATTAAATCCCACTTAAAGGAGTTGTATGTAATGGGTAGAAAATAACCACTAAAGGGGGATATTAATCCCCTTTTTTATTTTGTATTTGGTATACTGTATACCATAGGTCGAGTGTAAATATACATTATTGCATAATAATATTTTTTTCATGAACAAACTAAATGGTCTAGATGTACTCGCTCTCCTCCTTATTATCGTTGGTGGTATTAATTGGGGTCTTGTCGGACTTTTCAATTACAATCTCGTTGATTCAATTTTTGGAAATATGAGTGTTATCTCAAAAGCAGTATACATACTCGTCGGTCTATCCGCTGTGTATGCTGTATCATTGGCAATGAAACTTACAAAGAAGTAATTGTCATACTAAAAACCGCTCGGACAATGTCCGAGCGGTTTTTAGGTTTTGCTTACGCGCGAGTTACGTTTGTAGCAAATGCACCTTTATCACCTTCTGAAACTTCAAATGTGACAGCATCGCCTTCACGTAAGTCTTCAAATGTGACGCCGTTTAGATCTCGTGAGTGAAAGAATAGATCTTTTGTTTCGCCTTCGCGAGAAATAAATCCAAATCCTTGCTCTTTAAGAGTCTTAATGATTCCGTTCATATTTTTTTCTTGTATTAACTGTAGTTGAAAAACATCGACTCTTTTTCTTGTATCTTTGCAGGCAATCTTCAATAGAAATTTGTAGCTTTATACAGAGAAATTATACATTAAAATTAAAATAAATGCAACACTGTGTTAGTCTAGCAGTATATCTGAAAGTTCTTGTATTCCAATTTTTTTCTCTGCGCTAAATGGAATGATAGTGTGTGGTCCAATTGTATTTCGTATCTTATCAAGATTTTTTTTGACTTCAGATTTCTTTATTTTATCTATCTTATTCGCAACAACAATGATATTCTTTTTTGTGTCTTGCAGGTTCTCAAGCATATCTATATCGTCTTTTGTTGGTCCAATGTTTGCGTCAATCAAAAGTACTACATACTTTTGGGTATATGGAGATTCAAATAGATACCAGTTAATGAGTTCCTGTATCCTTTCTTTACCTGCTTTTGAGTTTTTAGCATATCCGTACCCTGGTAGGTCCATGAGGTAAAAACTCTTGTTAATTAGAAAGACATTGATCTCTTGGGTTCTGCCCGGGAAAGAACTTGTGATAGCAAGTTTCTTATTGTTTGTCAGTGTGTTGATGATACTTGATTTACCGACATTTGAACGACCAATAAAGGCAATCTGAGGTGTGCCATCTTCAAGAATATCGTCTGGTTCGACGACTCCTTTTATGAATGTTGCTGAAGTAATCATTGTGCTGCGCAGAGGCTATTAAGTGCTGCAATATCAGACGATGCCAATACCTTACTATTTCCATTGTTTAATGTATACATAATTGCTTTTGGGTCATTAACGTGTTCAAGCCCAAGTGC
>CAZRUN010000005.1:23658-25539 GCA_964603415.1 uncultured Candidatus Saccharibacteria bacterium
ATGAACAAGTACTCGTACAAGTTTCTCACGACTGCTAAATTCATAGATATCAATTTCTTGACTCCATCCGGTACTGGTATACACTCCTTCTTTAAATGATTCACCACGAGCTTGTCCGATTGTGTTATATGTCGCTACATTGAGATTAAGATCTGCTGCTGCTTTGTTTAGCTTAGCAACAAGTATATTGATGTCACTTACATATTTGTTAACAGTAACTTGCATCTTTTGTAATGCTTCAGCTTCAGTTTTTAAAACAAGTTGTTCTTTTTGTAGCGTTGCATATTCACGTTTTGGTGCACCACCTCTACCGTTCCAGTTAGTATCTTTTTCTTGATATGCACCATTTCGTTTATTAAATGCTGCTAGTCTAGTTTCGTATGTTGATAGAGCACCTGTGTATTCTTTTTTAAGTGCTGCATGTTCATTTTTTAGCTTGTCGTATGCTGACTGACTACTCTTTAGGGTTGAGTCGATAGTTGCGAGTTTGAGAGTTGCTTCTTGGCGGTAGTCGTACACTAGGTTAATTTTTAGAGCTCCTGTGTTTTCTGTATATGTAAAAAGATCTTTACCTGCTGCCTTTTCCCAGATACTCTCTGCTTCAGTGACAGCACTTAGAAATGATTTTTGGGATAAGTTAAATCGAGTATCAAAACTACCAAGTGCGTACGATAGTGGTTTCGTGCAGGGTCCTGTTACCTTAGGTAATGCTATCTTTTCAGACCTCCAGAAGTCTGAAAGTTTAGCTAGGATAGTAGGTGCTTCTGCATTTGATGCTAGTTTCTTTCCGACAGGTGAAAGTACTAATCCACCAATTGCAACTATGAGAATAAATGTGGTAATGATTCTCATACTGATTATGAATGCTTAACGCCGATACTGTTCTTCATGTATCCGCAGTATACCACTTTTAATGCGTACGGTACAGATATGTTCCAATGCTAATTAGGCCGAGTAATGCTAATAATGCAGCAATAAAAGCCTTTTTTGAGCTGTTTCCTGAAGCATGTGCTACTGCTGCTGTGGGTGGTATATATGGCGTTTCTGCGTCTGGCTCTGTTATTGTTTGGACTTCCTTGATCTCTGTTTTGATTACTTCTATTGGTACTCTGGTTGTAGAAATTGGCTGCTCTACGTGTACTGGTATGTTTGGTTGAATGGGTGTAGGTTCTACTATTGGGTCGGGTTCATTAACTACCGGAGTGTTTTGCGGAAGGAGTACGGCTCCCCCGTTATTAACTAGTGGAGAAGAAATTGGTGTAGTGGTAATCGGTAGTGGTTCAAACGTGACTAATACGCTTGATGATACTAATGGATCTGATGATGCGATGAATTCTATTGTTCCATCTTCTGACGCTGTTATGGTAGTTGTAGCTATTCCAGAAGCTAACGTAACGATAGTATCTACTATACTTCCACCAGGCCCTGCTGTGAGGGTAACACTAGTTGTATTATCTGCAGATGTAGTGTTACCAAATTGATCTTGCCCTGTGATAGTAAGAGTACTGGATGCTGACTCGAGTAGCGTTGTCGGATTTGCAGATATACTTAGCTTTGTAATCACTCCATGAGTTAGTGTGATATGTACTGTTGAGATAGGACTATCGTTAACTCCATCGTTTGCTTTCCATGTAAATGAATCGTCTCCAATTGTGCCCGTTGGTGTATAGGTAACTTGGTTTCCAGAAAGACTGCCTAGTGTTCCTTTTGTAGGTATATCAATGATTGTATATGCTAATGGGTCACTTTCTGGATCAGTTGCTGTTAGTGTCAGTACTGTTGCCGTATCAACAGTGCTAGAGAGTGTTTGGTCGCCTCCTATTGGCTCAAGGTTAACTACAGGGGTACTTGGGTACGCAGTTACGTTGTGGCCGAACACCA
>CAZRUN010000006.1:0-12896 GCA_964603415.1 uncultured Candidatus Saccharibacteria bacterium
GATAAAAAAACGCATGATTAAAATTGATTTATGTGGCTTTTTTATGTTTAAAAATAAGGGTTTTAGGGTGTTTAGCTATACACACCCTGTGTATAGCCTAAAACGAGTAAGGTTGACAAATAGTTACATATAGTATATAATGTGACTATGAAACATTTAATAAAACTTTTAGCTTTTTCGTCTCTTGCGCTAGCGCTCTTTGCCGTTGCTGGTACTGCGCGTGCAGGATTTAACGAAAACGTCATTGCTTCGGATTGTTCTCCGGCATTTGGTATTGCAATTAATCAAGGACAAGGTCTTCAGGGCAGTTGTGCTGCATATCAACAACAAGCATATGCGAACGTAGGTCAATATGTTGATGTACGTTTATATTATCGTAATACTGGTCAGCAAGATGCAACGAGTGTTGTTGCTGGAATGACTCCGAGTGCTAGTGGTACATTCACTGGATTCTTGAATTCATCAGCTGGTGGTGTTAATGGTACTGCGTACCTAACAATGCCAAGTAACTCATATCTTGAGTTTAACGGTGCAAAAGTGTACCAGCGTCAAGGTAGCGATACTCCTGTTGTTGTTAAAGAGATTCGTACTCTTGCTGAACTAAAATCATTTTCTCTTCCGACAATTCCGTCATACATGAAATGTGCAAGTACTGGAAATGCGTTTTGTTACCAGGGTATCGTTGTTGCAACATTTACTGTTAAGCAAGATGCTGCTCCAGTACAAAAGTGTACTGATCCAACTGCGCAGAACTACAATGGTGCACTACCATGTACTTATCCTGCTCAGCCACAAATCTGTTATGACCAAAATGCTCTTAACTACGGTGGGCAACTACCATGTATCCCACGACCAGTAGTGCAGATTTGTTACGATACAAATGCACAAAATTATGGTGGACAGTTGCCATGTATTCCAAAGCCGATCATTCCGATCTGTTACGATACAAATGCGCTTAACTACGGACAAGCTGGATCATGTATTCCAAAACCAATTACATTGACTGGTCCAAGTGCTAGTACTCTTGCAGCAACAAGTATCACTAGTTCTTCATGCCGATTCAACTCAATTGTAAATATTTCTAGTACAACTCAAACAAGGGGATACTTCAAATATGGAACATCAGCAGGAAATCTGTCATTTACATCAGCACAAGATACTGTTGGTACAAATACTGGAAACTATCAGTTCTCTGATGTTATTACCGGTCTTGCACCATCAACAACGTATTACTACCGAGTTGTAGCAACTAACCAATATGGTACACGTGAAGGTGAAGTTCGTTCATGTACTACTCGTTCAAACACTGTTGTTGTTACAACACCGTCAGCTCCAGTCACACGAACAGTTGTTCGTCAGACAGAAGTTCGTCCAATTGTAACGACAGTTGTTCCTGAAGAACGTATTGTTGCTAACTCAGCTCCTTCACTCTTGTTCCTTCGAATCGACGACCGTCGTGAAGATCTAACATGTAGTGATGTTGTTGACTATCAAGTTGTATACAAGAACGTATCAAATATTGTGCTCGAGAAAGCAATTCTTGAAGTTCAGCTTCCAGCAGGACTCGTCTATGTGAAGTCTTCATCTGGTGGTACATTCAGTGCTACAACAAATACAGTAACATTCAATATTGGTACAGTTCTTCCAAACCAGGAAGATGTAAAGTTTATTCAAGCTGATGTTAACTGTCTTTCAGTAGATTCAGATATGCTCGTTGCGAATGCAAGTATGTCATATACTAATCCAACAACAACAGCTCAAGAAGAAGCAGTTGCATATGATCTTGATAGATTCTTTAACAGTACTGTTAACGGACGAAATCTAACTGGTGCTGCAATCTTCGGAGGTGCGTTCCTACCGAACTCACTCCTTGGATGGCTCATCTTGGTTCTGATCATTCTTGGTCTTATTTACGTCATTAGATTGTTTATGATTCCGACTGCTACTCGTGTCAGTAAGACGACAAAAGTAAACCCAGCGGGAACAACGACAACTACAGTGACAGATAACCGCGAGATTCATTAAGATTTCTCTGATACAACAAAACCCCTCAACTGCGAGGGGTTTTGTTGTATCAGGCTAAATGGAGGGTGTGGTATACTGACACTATGCAGCGCATTGTTTTACTTGATACTCATGCCATTATTCATAGGGCATACCACGCTTTGCCGGATTTTAGATCTAGCGATGGGACCCCAACAGGGGCCCTCTATGGACTCTCTACTATGGTTGCTAGTATCATTCGTGACCTAAAACCAGACTATATCTTTGCGTGTTATGACTTGCCGGGTAAGACATTTCGCCATGAGGCGTTTGAGGATTACAAGGGTACTCGTAAAGCCACCGATGATGATTTGATAACGCAGCTCATTAGTTCCAGGGATCTCATTGAAGCGCTCTCCATTCCTATTCTTGATGCTCCAGGTTACGAAGCCGATGATGTCATCGGTACCATTGCTAAAAAATTTAGTGATAAAAAGAAGTTTGATATTATTATTGCTTCTGGTGATATGGACACAATGCAGCTTATCGAGGACAAACATGTCCGTGTGTTTACTCTTAAGAAGGGAATCACTGATACAGTGCTACTAGACGAAGATGCAATTGTTGAGCGCTATGGTTTTCTTCCTGCGTATATTCAGGACTACAAGGGTCTGCGTGGTGATCCTAGTGATAATATTCCTGGTGTTCCTGGTGTCGGAGAGAAGACTGCTACTGTATTGATACAACATTTTCAAACAATCGAGAATATATATAACGTCCTGCATAAGAATCCAGAGCTAGTAAAACAAGCTGGAGTTACTGATCGCATTGTAAAAATATTGCAAGAAAACGAAGACGAAGCAATTTTTTCAAAGATGCTTGCAACAATTCGTACTGATGCGCCAGTTGATATTGAGATTCCAGAAAAAACATGGAGTGAGTCTTTTGATGCAGCATTAGCAGAAACGTGTTTCAAGAAATATGAATTCCGTACAATGCTTTCTCGTTTTGATCCAAACTATGTAAAGCCTGCTGCTACTGCGAAGGTAGCTACACCTAAAAAGGTAAAAAAAGATACACAGGCTACTGTTGAGTCAGTACCTGATCTGTTTACCGAAGCAGTTGATCCTGTTCTTCTTGAAGAAGCCCAGCTGATGGTGTGGCTTTTGAATTCTGAGAGAACTACTGCTACCGTGAACACTATCATGATAGATACAGGTGCGGAGACTTTTGAACAGGCGTATGCAATGCTTGAGACCAGATTAAAAGCAGAAAAAACATTGTGGTGGATCTATGAATATGTTGATAAGCCATTAATTCCAATAGTTAAGAAAATGTCCGAGCGGGGCATGAAGCTCGATGCAGCATACCTGGATGATTTTTCAGAAACAATAACCAAAGAATTAGTTATATTAGAAAAAGAAATAATTGATCTTGCCGGCGAAGAATTTAATGTAAATTCTCCTAAACAGCTATCCCATATTTTGTTTGATGTTCTGAATCTTTCAACAAAGACTCTTAAAAAAAGAAAAGATGGATTATATTCAACTGATATTGATACACTCTCTAAACTAGAAGATGTTCATCCAATAGTTAAAAAAATGCTCGACTATAGAGAGCGTGAAAAGTTACGGGGGACATACATTGATGCTTGGCGTAAAATGGTAGATACGGATAATCTATTGCATCCGCAATTCTTATTATCTGCTACTACCACAGGTCGAGTTTCTTCTGTTAATCCAAACGTACAAAATATTCCTGCTGGTGGGGAACTTGCGCATACTCTGCGGAAAGCATTTATTGCTCGCGAAGGGTTTACTCTTATGGCATTCGATTATTCACAAATTGAGCTTCGTGTTGCAGCACTGTTGGCACAAGATGAGTATTTAATTCAAGTGTTTAATGATGGTCGAGACATTCATACTGAAGTTGCTCGGCGTGTGTATAACGTGTCGGCTGAAGATGTTACGAAAGATATGCGCCGTCATGCTAAGGTGATCAATTTTGGAATTCTCTACGGTATGGGCTCAACAGCGCTTGGTAAGGAGATGGGGGTAAGTCGCAACGAAGCTAAAGCTTTTATTGATACTTATTTTAGTCAGTTCCCAAAAATTGCTCAATATCTTGATACTGTTATTACCAACGCGCGACGTCTTGGTTATACCGAAACCTTGTTCGGTCGTCGTCGACAACTACCTGGATTAAAATCTAATGCGCCATTTATTCGCTCAATGGCAGAGCGTATGGCAACCAATGCTCCCATTCAAGGGACTGCCACTGCTGATATTATTCGCATCGCACTTAATAATGTAGACAAAGCATTGAAAGAGCATGGTTTAGATAATGCAGTGTTTCCACTACTCCAAATACACGATGAATTAGTTTTTGAGGTTGAGGATAGCGTTCTAGATAAGGCGAGGGTGCTGATTAAATCAATTATGGAAAAAGAAATTCCTCCGGAATTTCTAGGGACAAGGCAATCAGTTCCAATTATTGTTGAATCGCACCATGGAAAGAATTGGGGAGATATGGTATAATACATCTATGTCTGAGCCTCATCACCATGCATATCTTGCTCATACGCAGCATGAAAAAAAACCAATGAATATTCATCTTATTTTATCTCGGTCATATGCGGTATACTTTTTCGCCTTTATCCTTGGGCTTATTTTTGATACTGTCATCTATCCTCGACTAGGAGGGCAAAATCTTCAACTGATCGGGTGTATTGTTGTTGTCCTCTCAACGTTTCTTATGTATTGGGCACAAACAGTTAACAAGAAGGTTTATTCTCTTCCAGATGGCACTAAAGACTTCAGTCGTGGGCCATATAAATATTCTCGTAACCCAACCCAGCTTGGTCTTTTTATGATGGTTGTTGGTGCTGGTCTTATTATGAATTCATATAGTGTTGTTGCTACTGGTGTTATTGCTTTAATCTTTTCTGTACTTGTTGTCATCCCAGAAGAAGAATCTCGTCACATCAAGAAACATGATGGTGCATATCTTCAATATATGAAGCGAGTTCGCCGCATCATTTAGTCATGCTTAAAATTGTTGCGGGGAAGGAGTTAAAAAGAGTTGTGCAGGAAGCCAATGCTTTGGCTGGGTATTTTTTAACAAAAAATCCAGGAACACTCCTGGAGAAACATACTCTTGATACTATAACGTTTAAAGATTTAGAATATCGCGCAACCGCCAGTTCACTTTTTGGTGGTTTATCTGCGTATGTTCTGGAAGACTTTGTTGCTGGGGATGCGGATGTATTTATAAAACTTGCACCAGTGTTTGGTGAGTCGCAGCATCTTTTTATTTTTTGTGAGGAAGATTTTATTAAAGATATAGAAAAAGCTGTTATTGCTGCTGGTGGGGAAGCAGTAAAGCTAAAGGCCGCAGAAACTGTGCGAGACAATCCTTTTGCAATTACTGATGCGTTAATTTCCAAAGACAAAAAGAAGACTTGGCAATTGTATAGAAAAGAAATAGATACAGGTGAGAGCGCGGAAGCGATACTTGGACGGCTTGTGTGGGCGATGAAGACATTAACATTGATCCATAAGAATCCCAAAGATACAGCGACAACTCTTGGGATATCACCATTTGTTTTTTCTAAAACAAAATCTGGTTCAAGGAATTGGAAAGAAGGGGAGGCTGAGCAATTCTATACTGAACTATTGTTTGGCCTGAGGCCGGGAGAAGAAATGGAACTGTATTTGGAAAAGTTGATATTAGAGAAAATATAAAAGCCACTATGTATATTGCATAGTGGCTTTATCTGTAAAATTAAAAATTATTTTTCTACTTCTGTTAGATTAAATATTTTTATTTCAAAATTTTGAGATAAGACCTCATCAATATCTGCTATATCAAAATCAAAGAATTCATTCAGATCATTAGGGCCGTAGTCAAACCTTATAGAAAATAGGTTTTTAAATTCTTCAATGAGTTTCTGTTTACAGAATACTAATTGAATTCTAGTTTCAGGGTCGTCCTCTTTAGGAGGGAACATGATTAAGTCATATTTAGGCCCATAGATGGGAAGTATATTTTTTGCAGCTGTTTCTTTCTCTTTAAACGGTCGGTCAATAACCAGGATGGTTAGTTTGTTTTTGTCCATGAGTTAACATTTTATTTATATTGTATAGTACATTAATTATGAAAAATGTCAAAGTAGTCGAATTCCGGAATCAGTTCAGTAGGGAGTGTGAGTTTTAGGGAAATAAAAGTAAATATAGTCATATTTACTTAAATAAATATTTGTGTTATTATGATGGTTAAATAAGATAAAAATATGAACAATCAAGATGAAAAAATTAAATCTGTCGAATTCCTGCTAACAGGATTTTTTGAAGAAAAAGGTAAAAAATCTGAATTTAAAATTACTCTTTGGCCTGGAATTTTTACTACATCTGAAAAATACAAATGGTTAGATGATGATAAATCTCAAATTTTAATACAAAATGAAGCCGTTGATCTTTTAGGCGAAATTGAAAAAAAATCTCAAGCCCAAAGTATTTATTATGGTGAAGGAAATGACTACCTAGGTGATTTTACAGTTGGTTTTATGATTCATGATAATCAATCTCCTACTGTTGGTTTTAGTGGAGAGCCAAGAGAAAATAATGATGTTGTTTTCTTTAAAAAATATGACAACAATAATCCTCACAGCCTTACAATTATTTATATTGGTAAGTTTGAAAACCAAAATAAAATAATTGGACAGTGGTTTGCCTTAGGCGTAAAAGGTAATTTTGAAATTAATTGTGAAGGTTGTTTTTAAAAATTTAACCCATGGCAATACTAACTGATGATCAAAATGCGGGAGAAGTTCATTTTTGGATGGAATCCGGAGGTAATGGAGATTTCTATATCAACCTTTTAGAAGATGTTAAAAAAATTGGAAAAGGTTCAGTGGAAATAAAAGATGTACGAGTTCGAACAACAACTCGAATTAGTACAAGCGGTGGGAATGCTCATAAACATCCTAATGTTATTTTAGCCGTTGCAAATCTCTATCGCGAGATGGAAAAAGCAGGCCTAAATAAGCACCCTGCCGAAAAATAAATACCTAACCTACATTTTAATTGTAGGTTTTTTTATTTCTCAACAAGGTTGTTGAGTGGAATGATTTAGTTTAAATAATCTCCATATAGCTTAATAAAAATAACCCTAATACATAGGGTTATTTTTACGGGTCCACTTTGGCTTAGATTTCTGGAATCAATTTGCAAAGGAATGTGAGTATTTGGTAAGTATATTAAAATCATCGTCAGTATTGTAAGCTGATGAATGTTTAACTCTCTATTTAGCGATACTATAACAACTATCTCCGTGACCACATCTATAGCCTATTGGTAAGAGTCCTTTATCTTTTATTTGATCCCTAACGCCTTCTACAGTTCTAGGGTATTGTTGTAAAAACAGGCATTTACCTCTGTCTTTATTCTCATTAGTTATACCTGTACTTTCGTCACTGATACTAACCCACTTTTCGTCAATGTATTTACAAGTATAATTTATCTCACCCCCTGTACGTGGGTGAGCTATGTATGTAGCAATACCTGCAGTTAACATAGAATCCCTGTACTGTAAATCAGCAGTTGCTGTTCGGTCTCCGCCAGAACTACTACTATCTGTTATTACATGCATGGCAAATGTATTTGTTGTGTAAGGACTATGTTGTAAAAGGTAGGCAATTATTAGAACTATTACAATAGTTATTACTATTATTATTTTCTTTTTCATATAATTGCTTTATAAATCTGTCCCACTGTTTCCTCTAGTGTCTGTTCACTAGAATCTATAATCTGCCAGTTTAATGTATCTTTTTTATCTGAAAATTGTTTGTGAAGTTCAGTAGTTCTTAATCTAAGCTCCTGATCATCACCTCTATTGTCAAAACGATCCAGGAGTGACTCTAGTGATGGTAAAAGTAGAAATGCTTTGAAGTTTTTATCCTTAAAGAAATTGGAATATTGTTCTAGTAGTTTTCTTCCAACTAGATCATCAATAAACACATTGAAACCTTTTTCTAGTAAATTTGTAGCCATATCACAGGCATTTTTTGCACTAAGAGAAAGTTGTAAATCCACTTCCTCATTATAAGGCCAAGGTCTAACATATCCTCCTATTACCATCGCACGGAGTTTATCTACTTCTATAACAGCACTTCGTTTAAATTTACTTGCTAATGCTTTTGATACTGAAGATTTACCAGACCCTGCTGGGCCAGTGATGAGACAAATAAAAGCTTTTTCCATTTTCATATTATACACTAAAACAATTTGGTTCCATTTTATCTTAAGTTAACAAAAAATAACCCTATATATTAGGGTTATTTTTACTCGTCCACTTCGGCCTCGATTTCTGGAATCAATTCAGTAGGGAAGTGGAGTATTTGGTTGAGATATTGAAATAAAAAAGACCTATCATAAAGATAGGTCATAATAATTTTATATTTTATTTATGAAATCTGCTGTAAAGGAATTTTACTTTCTTTTCCGTAGAAACTTCCGTACAAAACTTCATACGCAAAGTGCGGAATACAAAGTGCTTCCTCGGCACGAATCAGAGTTTCGAGTACATTACGATCAACCTTGAACAGGCGATAATCGAAAACTCCCGGAAACCATTTCATAACCACACTATCTTTTATAGAGGCTATGTCTGAATTTTCTACAGTACTTTCTTTTTTGATGAATGTATTTTTGTTGAAATCTTCAAACCAGTCATCAGAACTATATGAACCATCGATAATTTTTTTGAAACTCTCGAGATTATAAGTCCTGATATCAATCTTTTCATCGTGTTTTGTTGGGCAAGTACCCCTTGTAAGCTCAACATGTTTTCCAAAAAATGAAAGGGTGGTTTTGTGTGCATGTTTTTCAATGCTTGAACCAAGAACCGCTTTGATAATCTCATCACTTATTGGTGTATTATTATCAATTTGTACTGAACCCCTGTCAATTTTTGGACGTGGGAGATATCCTAACTGTTGTAAAATGAATTTGATTTCGTGATCATATTTCGCATCATTTGTTCCAGAAAAATGGGGCTTTTCATCAATCATCATTACAAAGTTGTACACTAGGTCACGGACCGTTCCTTTCAAAGGATAGTCTTTATGGGTAATCCCTAAATGTTTTAGTAATTCAGAAAGATCTTTGGATATAGTGAGACTAGAAAGTAATTCTCTGCCTTTCCAACCAATCTCGCGATCAGTGAGTGAGCGTTGTCTTTTCTTTTTTGGCTCTTCTGTTAGGCGGTTCTTTTGCTTATAAAATTCATTTTCCATAAAAAGTTTGAACTTTTGAGCAAAGTCATTAATTTTACAATCTCTTCCAACAAGAAACTCCACACAAAGAGGAGCGTTTGATTTGCGGGCAACATCGTAACATTTACCTAACCAGTCAGTTTCACCACTTTCCATTTCATAACCAACGATAAGATCAACCTGGCCGGTTTCCATCCATTGGTGGGCACCATAGTTTTGCTGAAATACGACTGCGCCACCGAAGCGGTCTAATTCATTTAGAATTTTTCCAATAGGTTCTGTGGCGTCGGGATAACCGATAACAAAAATGTTAAGCCTGTCCGAATGATTAGGACTAACTTTTCCACTAACGGTATAACAATAACTGTCATGATTACCTGCGTCGATAAACTTTTGAAGTAAACTGATGTTCAGATTCGTTTTATTTTTTTGCATATTTTTATAATTTAACCTATTATATCATAATTATCCAAAATGTCAAACAATAAAAATGGTTCCATTTCCTATCAGGTCAACAAAAAATAACCTCAATAAATAAGGTTATTTTTACGTGTCCACTTTGGGCTTGATTTCTAGAATCAATTCAGTAGAGAATATGGAATATTTGATGGAGATACTGAGGAAATAAAAAAGACCACCTAGTCAGGGAGTGGTAGTTTTGCTCACCTTTTCTTTGCCTTACTTCACTAAATGGGTACTTCGTGGTAAAATATAATTTGATGAATAGAAACGATGAACAATTAATTTCCGAATATCTCGAAGGCGATGAAAAAGCGCTGACTGTTCTTGTTGATCGCTATCTTGTTGGCGCTTATTCTTTCGCGCTCAAAATTACTCACGATCCTCACATTGCCGAAGACGCTACTCAAGAATCTTTTACTAAAACCTTTCGAGAATCTGAAAAAGTTTTTAGAAAGCATTTAGATATTATAATTTAATTAACCTATGAAGCGAGTCACATACAAGATAACTCATCCATTGATTCGTTTCTATTGGCGAATTTGCAAGCCAAAAACATATGGATCAAGAGCCATTGTTCTACATGGAGAAAACATCCTTTTAGTTAAAAATATAAATGTTTCTCATTGGTCTTTACCAGGTGGAAAAATAGATAAGGGAGAAACAATAGAAGAATGCTTATTTCGCGAATTAAAAGAAGAATTAGATTTATCTGTTAATAAGATTGAATATAAACTTGGTGAATATGTTTCAAAAAAAGAAGGTAAGCGTGACACCGTTTATATTTTTATTGTTAAAATTATCTCTCCTAATTTTATAAAACAATGGGAACTTGCAGATGCGAACTGGTTTCCTATATCTAACCTACCAGAGAATCTCAGTCCCGCGACATCAAGACGGATAATGGAATTCAAAAATGGAGATAAAGAGATTGTTTCTAATTGGTAGAACATTCTAAACCCTGTGTATTAATTTACAGTACTAAATCATTCAATGGATGCTTCGTCATTTGTGATCGTAAATGTTCCGCGCTAGCTGCTAAATAAATCGTTGTTGTTTTAATGTCACTATGTCCCATCATTTTTGATAATGAATAGATATCACATCCACCTTCGAGCATAAGGGTGGCGAAGGTATGACGTAATTTATGGACTGTAAAACTACACCTGATGATTTGCGCACTTGTTCGACCAATTTCTTTAGTCCGTTATTAGTAAATCCACTATTTGTACGTAGAGAGGAAAAGAATTCGCTATTAGTTTTATTTAATCTTTTTCTTTCTTCTCGATATTGTTTCAGGCTTTGTGCTAAGGTGTAACTTATTGGCACTATTCTATCCTTAGCTCCTTTTCCTTGTCTAACAAAAAGAGTCAGGTTATCTAGATCAATATCGGTATATTTTAGATTTAACAATTCTTGCTTGCGCAATCCTGCAAATATGAAGGTTGAGAATATAGCATGATTACGATAACGTAAAAACCTATAATCATAAGGGTAATTATAGGCAAGCTCTAATAATTTTAATGTAACCTGCTTGTTCAATTTTGTTGGGAGACGCTTTTCTTTTTTAGGTATTTCAATTTCAGTTATCGGATTCTGCTCCATATAACCCTGTTTTATACACCAACGGAAAAATACGAGTAGGGTTTTGTGGTAGACAATAAATGTGTTCACCGACCATTTTCGTTCCGTTCTGCCATAATAAAATAATGCTCGCACATTATCATCGTTTACCTGATTGATTTCTGTGATACCAGCGAATTTTGTGTACCCTCTCACAACAAATCCATATCGCCTGAGGGTGTCTCTTGAATATCCGCGAATAGATATCGAGTAATCGCAAAATTTTTGCAACAGAATATCTATATCCATGTGTTTTTACTTCACGCGGAGTGTTTCAGGTAGAACTTACTTTTTATAAGCCAATGACCTATTTCGAAGGAGAGATGGTCCTGTGGAGCTACTTTTGTAGACTACATTTCCAAGCCATCCTTATTTTATAATATTATTGTCCACTTTGAACTTGAATTCTGGAATCAATTTAGTAGGGAAGTGGAATATTTGGTAAGTATATTAAAATCATCGTCAGTATCGTAATTAATTTAAATATTACTGATGTTCAATAAAAAATTATTTATTTCCTTATCATTTTTTAAAACAAAAACATTTTTACTGTTCTTAAACTTCCCAACCCACTCTCTTAATCTTTTTGTTTTGTATTTTACAATCCACATTACAAGCTCCCAATCGATCTGCTCTTTTGCCCCCTCTGTTTTATCAAAAGGTTGTTCTTTATTAAAAGTTCTAGTGAATGCTCGCCAGATACCTTTCCATTTAGGAATATCAAGTAGGATTATTGTGTCTGCAACCTCAAAACGGAGATCAATGTTTGCACTTGTATAATTACCATCAATTATCCATTTATCTTGGGCTATAAAACTTTCCACTAGGGCTTTGAACTCTTCTTTAGTGTACCTCTGTTGCCAATTATTATCCCAAAAATATTTATCAAGATGATGAACTGGTAAATTTAACTTTTTGCCAAGATTATTTGCCAAAGTAGATTTACCAGACCCAGAAATACCGACAATAGCAATTTTTTTCATATTGAACATTATATCATCTTATCCATAAGTACGAATTCTCTTCCGCCTGTATGGTTAGGAAGTATAGTTCTTAATGTGTAGCCATGTTTTTCATAGAATCCTTTTGCTAGCCAATCGGAACCAGTCTCAAGCCACATTTTGTGTGTTCCAATTCCTTTAGCTTTTTCTTCGGCAGACTGAAGAAGTTTAGTACCAATGCCTTTTCCTTGTAGATCAGTTTTTACCATCAATGGCTCTATTTGAGCGACCCCAGTATCTATGATTACAGAAATGTAGCCTACTATCTCATTATTTTCCTTTGCGATAAGTGTAAATGTATCTTTATAAAAATTCGGTTGATTTTCTCCGTAGTGTTTTTTATCAGCATAAGGCCAAACTTGAGATTTGAATAATTCAAGCTCTAAAATATCTATTTGGTTTACTTCAGTAATTTCCATATTTTTTATTATACACTAAAAATTGGTTCCATTTCTTATCGAGTTAACAAAAAATAACCCTAATAAATAAGGTTATTTTTACTCGTCCCCTCGGTAGGAATCGAACCTACGACCATCTCCTTAAAAGGGAGCTGCTCT
>CAZRUN010000006.1:12906-22735 GCA_964603415.1 uncultured Candidatus Saccharibacteria bacterium
TGCTAGGCTATGTGTATGAAGATAACACGAAATGAGGATCGGAGCAAGCATATACGGCTCATTGCTCTTGATATCCGTAGTAGCGAGAACGTTGGTTCATTCTTTCGAACATCTGATGCTCTTGGTATAGAGCATATATACTTGGTCGGATATACACCGACTCCTCTTGATATGTTTAACCGACCAGATTCAAAGATTGCAAAAACTGCTCTCGGTGCTGAGATATCAGTCCCATCGAGTCACCATAAGACAATTGGACCATTGATAAAAAAGCTTAAAAAAGAAGGTTTTACTATTCTTGCTCTTGAACAAGATCCGTCATCTCTTGATTATCGAGAGGATTTTAGTAAGAAGACATCTAAAATCGCTTTGATTCTTGGAAATGAGGTTACAGGCGTTCCTAAGAGTACTTTAAAGACCGTTGATTATATTGTTGAGATACCTATGCGGGGCACCAAGGAATCTCTCAATGTCTCGGTTGCTGCCGGGATTGCTCTCTCAGAACTAACTCGTTTGTGGTAGAATAGGGGAATGAAGAAAGAATATATATTTATAATTGTATTAATAGTGATTATTGGAGGAGTCAGTGCTTTAGCAGTTAGTGTTAATAAGAAGAATAGTATTGAGGCAAATCCAGTACTAGCTACAGCTCTTGCGACTACCGCTCAGTGTCTCCAAGATAGCGGCGCAAAGTTTTATGGCGCATCATGGTGTCCACACTGTGCTCGTCAAAAAGCTCTCTTTATGAAATCAATTAAAACTGTACCGTATGTAGAGTGTGCAGAGGGTGGTGCGGGTAGTCCACAAACACAAGTATGTATTGATGCAAAAATTCAAAGTTACCCAACATGGGAATTTGCCACTGATCTTCGCGGATCATTAGAGATTGCACCAGCAGATCTCGCGGTGATTTCAGGTTGTAGTGTGACCGAAGAGGGGAAGATTGAGTTGGCTAAACAAAAAGATGCGTTTATGTCTGAAATGGAGCCAGTACAACAAGACTCATATGTTGCTGAAATTAAGAGATTACTAGATGCCGTTACAGCACTGAATAAATAAATATGTTAACAGCTATTATTGATCACGTATACAGTATAGGGATACTCGTTACCGTTGGTATTACAATTGTAACTCTTTTGGTGTTAGTGTTTTTTCGTAAAGATAAAAATGTATGGCTCTCATTTATACAAAACAATACATTGTCTTTATCGTTAGTGTTACTTATTGCTGCAATGCTCGGTAGTTTGTATTACTCAGAGATTGCTTTGTTTACACCATGTAAAATGTGCTGGATTCAGCGAATATTTATATTTCCTCAAGTACTTTTGATTTGTATTGCAAAGTATAAGAAAGATGGAACTATCTTTACGTATCTACCTTGGATGACTGGTATCGCATTGGCGTTTTCATTACTCCATAATTACATATACTATTTCGGTAAAGAATTAGCCGGAACGTGTGATGCTGCAGCTAGTTGTAAGGCGTACTATGTGTATGAGTATGGTTTTGTAACAATTCCATTTATGTCACTTGGTTTCCTTGCTTCATTAGCTACTATTCTTCTTGTGCGTAAGTACTATACAGGGGATACCGTACCCACTGTATCTACTAAATAGGTATCATATGTTTAACCCTGAAAAAAATAGTCCTCTTACTAGAGAAATAGAGCAATCACTTGCTGATTTGGGATTTACAAGAGAGTTGCGCTCCAAGCTGTCATCCGATCAGGTTTCTGATATTATACAAAACCATATCACCTACGAAACGTTTAAAGCAAAACCTCCTGAAATTGATCCTGATCTTAAAGAAAGATATCGAATTGCCTATGAGCAATTAGAAGGTACTCGCGAAGCATTGATGCTCTTATACGAAAACTTTCAAGATAGTTCAGGGATAGATAGATTTAAAGAGGTCTTAAGACTTGCAGCTAACGGTACGGCGCAAGAGATAGACATATTCTTGGATGAACAGAGTGATGTTCTGCAAGATGAAGAAACAGAATTTCTAAATATTGCCAAAGAATTTATTCTAGCAAAGCAACATCGTGCATAACAAAATACTCCGCATATGCGGAGTATTTTGTTATGTATAGAGTGTTTGATGTACAGGGCAAAAATGGGCACTGCGTCCATTAATAACTTTTCTGGTTATTGTACCTGTACATGATTTTTTACTACAAGGGGATCCTGTTTTACGATATGCGAGATGCGCGTCTTGAAACCCTCCTCGGGCTCCATGGATATCACGATAGTCACTGGTTGAATCTCCGCCAAAATCTATTCCTTTTTTTAGAACACTGAGCATCGCTGCGTGAATACGCTTGCGAGCTATAGTAGGTATGTTAATCCACCTACTTTCAGGATGCACATTAGATCGAAAGAGAAGTTCGTCGGAATAAATATTACCAATACCAGCAATGACTACCGCATCCATGAGGAGTGTTTTTATAGGTCTATTCTTTCCTGGGGCAGCATGTAGTACTTGGATAAATTCATTGTATGGTATATCTGGGTTAATTGGTTCTGGGCCTATGTTTCCTAAATGTTTTTCTCTGTCTGCCTCATGTGTTAGGAGTGTTACTTTGGCAAACTTACGAGAGTCTGACATGACAAGGTGTTTTTCCGCAGCTCCTTTTTTAAGTGTAATGACGAGATGGAGAAATCTATTATATGGATCACGGAGATTATTGTTTTTCTCAGATTCGCTAACAGTCCATGTATTATTCTTTTTACTATATGTATAGTTCCCAACCATCATATGACCAGTCATTTTCATATGAATGAGTATTGTGTGTTTACTACTAAGTTCAATGAGTATATTCTTAGCACGTCTTGTACTTCCTGTGATTTTTTGTCCGATAATATTCTTTTTAAATGTGTTAAAGAAGCCGATATATTTTATCGTGTCATTGAAATGAACTCGAGTTGGATTTTCTTGTGGTAGGTCGCTCCATACATCGGCAATAGTCCAGCCGATGCAATGATCTTTAATACCAGTAACTGTTGTTGTAACTTCAGGGAGCTCGGGCATAGCGTTACATCTTACGAACCATTTTGAGTACTGTACGGATAACAACTTGAGTATCCGTAGTATCAATGTCATCAGGCAACTCTGTTAATGCAGTTCGAATATCAGTAGGGGAATAACCAAGAGCGGTTAGAGCATCAAGCGCGTCATTACTAATAGCGCCAACTCCATTTTCTGCAACCATTCCTTCTACTTTACTTTGAAGTTCGAGTATTATTTTTTGTGCTGTCTTTTTACCAATACCTGAAACTTTAGTTAAATATGTTGCATCACCACGAGCAATATATGTCAGGAGATCATTCGGACTTGCGAGAGAGAGGATACCAAGTGCACTTCGTGGTCCAATGCCAGAGATGGTAATGAGAAGTTTAAATAGATCTCGCGAGATTTGAGTAAGGAATCCATAGAGTTCTTGTACATCTTCTCGTACAACAAATACAGTTAAGAGAGTTACTGAGTCTCCAATACTTGGCATATCGAAATGAGTCATGAAGACTTGATAGCCAATACCACCAGTCTCAATAACAACTGATTTATCATCAGTATCAATAACAATTCCGCTTATTCGTGCAATCATTTACCTAGTATATCATATCGTCCATGGTATACTGGTTACATATGATACTACGACAAAGAGGTTTTACTCTCATTGAGCTACTCGTCGTCATTGCAATTATTGGCATCTTGGCTGCTGTTGTTACTTCATCTGTGTCCAGTGCGCGTAATAAATCTAAGAGTGCTTCTATTAAACTAAATATGGACGTGGTCAGAAAACAGTCAGAGGACTGGTATGATACTAAGGGTAGTTATTTCACAGTAAAACATTATGTAGGTAATTCTAGTTCTTCGTGTACTGCTTCTTATTCACTTACAGACACACTTTTTGGAGACCCGCTTGTGTCTCAAGCAATAACTAATATTGAAAATTTAAATGGTACTAGTTCTGTTAGTTGTATAGTTCGAGAGAAAGCAGATGGTTCAAGTACTTTTATTGTAAACACACCACTGCCGAGTGGTGGATCAATTTGTGTCGACAAAACTCTTAATTTTAAGAGTGCAGGAGCAACAGATGACTATAGTGGTACCCAGACGGTGTACTGTAACTAATGCTTTCCTTTTTTGGTTTTCTCTGGTATAGTGTCCATACCTGTACATCGTGTAGTATGGGATTAACAATCGGTAACCATATCCCTATAACTTAATCATGCCAATTACAACATCAGCAAAAAAAGCGCTTCGTGGATCTATGAAGAAAAAGGCGGTCAATGATCGCGCAACTAAAGCATACAAAGAAGCGACTAAGGCTGTTATGAAGCTTGCGAAAACTGACAAATCAGCCGCAAAAGCTCTTGTCTCTAAAGCTCAAGCTGCAATCGACAAGGCTGCAAAGAAAGGAGTCTTGAAGAAGAATACTGCATCACGCAAAAAATCTCTTCTATCTCGAGTAACAAAAGCGTAATAAAAAATCCCCCATTGGGGGATTTTGCTTTTTATTGCAATATTTCCTTGTAAGCAGTTTTAAGTTGAGTATTCGAATTAAGATTTTTAAGAATCTTAGTTCTTTTTGAGAATATTGTTCTTTTGCTTATACCAACAATTCGACATATATCATCATCTCTATATATAGGCATACCACATACACCAAATGAGTAGAGTATAATTTTTTTATCAGCTTCAGGTAATTCTTCAAGTGTTTCTAATATTGTCTTTTTGATAAAAAGAGTAGATGTATCTTTTAATATTTCTTCGTCAGGTGTCTCCTCATCAGTTTTAAGTGTTTCTATGATTAGATCTGTATTGTCAGGGGATACCGGAGAATCTATTGATGAGATTACTTGTGTGTGAGATAGCAACCTTCTAATTTTTTCAGAATTAAATCCTGAAATGGTAACCATTTCTTCCATTGTTGGTTCGCGCTGTGTTTCTTTAAATAATCCTTCTACAATTTTTTGGAGTATTTCTAAATCAAGCATCTCAGGCTTTGGTAATCGAATAATTCTATTTGTTTTTTCAAACGCTTGTATGATTGATTGTCTAATCCACCATACAGAATAAGAATTAAATCTAAAACCTTTTGTTTCATCAAATTGTTTTGCAGCTCTGATTAGGCCGAGATTTCCTTCATTTATTAAATCTCCTAACGGAATACCTTTATTTTGATATTCTTTTGCGATTTTTATAACAAATCGCAAATTTGCAGATATTAATTTTTCCAAGGAACACATATCGCCTTGTCTAATTTGAATAGCTAAGGCAACCTCCTCTTCTGCATTAATCTGAGGTATCTGACGTACTTCTGCATAGTATTTTGATGTGGACTCAATTGTCCAATCTGTGAATAGTTGTGGTGTATATTTTTTCATAGTTTTTATTACTGTAACAGTATATTGTGTCTATGTCAATGATATAAATAATCCCTGTTGTTACAGGGATTACAGTCTTAATTTAAATATTTTCTGAGTATCTTACTCTTTTCTTTTTTCTGTAGCCTATTTAGGGCCCTTTTTAAAATTTGGTGAATACTTTCCGAGGTGACACATAGTTCTTCACTGAGTCGATAAATAGACATCTCCTTGTGGTTTGTTATTCCAAAAAAATGTCTAATAACCTTCTCCTCTCTTGGATTTTTTAGACTTGTGATAACCCGGTCTAAGTCTTTTTGAAAAGACTCTTCGATCATTATATTGTCAGCAGTCTCTCCACTGCTTATGGTGTCTAATCGTAAAATATTTTCTTGTCCAGGAATCTCTTCATGGAGAGAAACGTATTTGTTTTTTTTGTGAAGATTTAACGCTTGAGATACCTCAATTTCTGACATATTAAGCATCTCTGCTATTTCTGTGTCTGTTGGTTCTCTCTCTTTCTCTTGCTCTAGTTTTTCCGC
This sequence comes from uncultured Candidatus Saccharibacteria bacterium, assembly GCA_964603415.1. GTDB lineage: Bacteria > Patescibacteriota > Minisyncoccia > Phycocordibacterales > UBA9973 > 2-01-FULL-33-17. The sequence goes on from CAZRUN010000006.1 coordinate 18,818, forward strand.
TATTGATTGAATCTTACCCAGATTGGTGCTTGTGCTTAAGGGTAAACGAATCGTACGAGATTGATCAGCTAATGCTTGCAATATAGATTGTCTAATCCACCAGACAGCATAGGAGATAAACTTAAAACCACGTGTTTCATCAAATCGCTTGGCTGCTTTGATTAATCCAAAATTTCCTTCATTTATTAAATCTCCTAAACTAAGGCCCTGATTTTGATATTGTTTTGAAACTGAAACAACGAAACGTAAGTTTGCAGTTACAAGACGATGTAAGGAATTTTTATCGCCTTCGCGAATACGTATAGAAAGCTGGACTTCTTCATCAGTGCTTATCGCTGTGATTCTTGAGATCTCTGTCAAATACTTGTCCAGAGACTTATCATGTCTGTTTGTGAATTGTTTGTTAATTTTTATTTCTCTCATATGTTTATTTTTTTGTTACAATACTAGATTTTAATTATTATGTCAATGCTACTCGTCGGTGTCCCAAATATAATTAAACAAGGCTATAAACGTCTTTGCGATGTCTTCGTTTTCTATAATAGTAGTGATAATTTCCTTTTTCATGGAGGTAATACTTACCGTATTGTTATATATCATAACTTGGGACGGCAGGATGAATTTTTCTTTCTTAATTACCTTACGTGTTATATTTCGTTCCAGATTGTGTACTAGTTTCTCAGAAGACATGTGGGGCAGGTGAGGACTGAGAACATATGATCGAATTTTTTTTGTCGCTTGTTTTTCTAATTGCTCAGTTACCATTTTTCGAATGTCCTGATGCTCATAGTCGTAGAGTGATCTCATGACGTGAACAGTCTTAGCATGCTTAAGAATATGATCATATGTCTTTTGAAGACCTTCGACTCCTTCATAGAATCTAATATATGGCTTACTGTGTGCTGTATTGTAGTCACCAATGAGGGAACCAATAATATCTTGGTATGCTTTCTCGGCTACCATTGTGGATTCGCGTTTCTCCTCGAGAATCTTTTTAATTGAACGGGGATTTTTTGCGCGAAAGAGTATTATTTTTCCTTGCGTTGAACGCTCTATGAGATCAAGCATCTCGAGCTGCTTTAGGACGGCATACGTCAGTTCTCTGCCGACAAGAGCTTTTTGTGCAACGAGTCTGGCAGGTAGGACAGGGGAGGAAACCAGTACCTCGTATACTTTTGCCTGATCTGGGGTTAAGCCGAGCTTTATAAGGGGATCATGATATTGCATTTGTAAAACTTAAATTACATTTCTATGTATATTATTATAGCAATTTATATATAAATGTAAAGTATTATATACTGAATATGTAAATATATTGCTATTTTGTATATACAATACACAAAAAATACTCTAGGATGAGTATAAACAGAACATTAAAAAATGAATACATTAATCATAATTCCAATAATAGAAGAAACGACAGAACTAGCTAATTGTCTCGACTGTCCATTCCACCAGGTATTACCTGACCCTGATTTACATGATTGGTTTTGCGATGATGATGTTAGGGTCTTTTGCACAAAAGCCGAGAAAAATATTACCGTTGCATGCAGGCCTCATCATGTCTGGAAAGAATCCTATACACCCGCATGGTGTCCGCTTATTGAAAATGAAAATCAATATCTACTTTTAAACCCTTAATCCCTTAAAACTATGACAACAAGTACACACACTGAAAACAGAAAAACATTCCATGGTCGCTTGGTGAGACATTTTAGTCCTGATGACATATTGCTAATTGATTTTGCATATGATTTATCTAAAGAAGCTCATCGTACTCATAAGAGAATGAAAGGAGGGCGTTATTTTGAACACCCCCGTGCCGTATGTTTAATCCTGATGGATGAGCTTGGTTTGTATGATCGCGATTTGATCATTTCATTCTTACTGCATGATACTGGAGAAGACAGTCCACTATTCGGTAGTAATGATATATCTTATGAGTCGTTTGTTTCAATTATGCGCTTTCGTTTAGAAAGAGTATTTAATCCTAATGTTTCAAGTACCGTTATTCACTTAACCAAACCGTTTGTAGACAATGTACAGTTTTTCACTAAAGACGAAGCATATTGTTTCTATATTGAAATGGTTAAGTGTGATGAAAATGCAATTTTAGGAAAAATGATAGACAGGTTGCACAATCTACGCTCATTTCCACCAGACAGAATAGATTGGATACAAAAACAGATCACTGAAACCGAACAGATCTACTTTCCACTATTTTCTTCTATTACAGGGGATCTAAAACCCTATTCCATTGTTCTTTTAGAAAAAATTAAAGATCAAATTCTAATATTAAAAGCCATGTTATAACATGGCTTTATTTTATTTCTGGTGATAGTGTCCAGCATGTATCCTTCTTTGTAGTTTTTGCCATGCGCCGCTCTCGAAAATAAAACTACCAATGATAGCGAGTGTTAGTATGATGGCATATCCAATCAATCCATACACAACTGGAAATGTTACGCCGCGTAGACCTCCGAGGATGAAAATGAAATACCATGAGCTGATAGATATAGCTCCGCACAGGGTAGCCCATCGTCTCATTTTACGATTAACTAAATGTGATAAACCAAAACGAGATACGTTGTTGTTGCTAAAATCAATTTTTGTAAGTTTTGGTCTGACAAAATAACCGAGGACGAGTCCGTTTACTATAAGCACAAGAAGACCAACACCTTTAGTTAAAAATTTCCCTGATTCGTTTAATCTATCCATACTTGGAATGTAGAGCATAATTCCACTAACTACGAGTATGAGTAATGCTACCCAGATAACACGTGAGAGTATATCCATGAGCTTGGCTTCTTTTCCTGTAATGTGTTTGTTTTGAACAAACTTGAAAAAAAGAATATCGGTAATAGTAGCGCTGCCAAGTCCTAGAACCACACCGAATAGGTGCAGGAGTGTGGCCGCGTGTTTATATACATCAAGGTGTTCCATATATTTAAAATAGCATACAAACACTAAATTAAAAAATTCCTACAATAAACAACCCATGGTACTATGGATATACTCATTAGTAAGGTAATTATAAATTCGTATGGCAAAAAGTAAAACAACATATGTAGATGGATTTGTACTCGTTGTTCCTAAAAAGAATGTAGCCGCATACAAGAAAATGGCTGAGAGTGCTTCTAAGATGTGGATGAAGCATGGAGCGCTTGATTACAAAGAATGTATGGGGGATGATCTTAATCCTAGTATGGGAGGAATGGCAACACCTTCTTTTCCAGCTATGATCCAAGCAGAAAAAGATGAGACTGTATGGTTTTCATATATCACCTATAAATCACGTGCTCATCGCGATAGTGTGAATAAAAAAGTAATGAAAGATATGGATAAGGAAGCTGAAAAATATAAAGACATGCCGATGCCATTCGATATGAAGAGAATGGCGTATGGTGGATTTACCGTAGTTGTGAGTTCTTAATATCTATGAAAAAGATAACGCCACATTTCTGGTTTGATACACAAGCAAAAGACGCGGCTGCTTTGTATACGACACTGTTTAGTGATTCAAAAGTAAAAAGTATAACTACAATTCCTGATACCCCAAGTGGGGACTGTGATATTGTCACATTCGATCTCGCTGGTCAGCCTTTCATGGCTATGAGTGCCGGACCGCTGTTTAAAGTCAATCCTTCAATCTCACTCTTTGCTTATTTTGATAATGAGCAAGATATCGAAACTGTTTGGAATACACTCATTGATGGCGGCAAAGCATTAATGCCATACAATACCTATCCATGGGCACATAAATACGGGTGGCTCGAAGATGCGTATGGACTCTCATGGCAACTCTCTTTGAGTGATGACCATGTAATGGATCAGAAGATTACTCCAATGCTCATGTTTACAAAAGACGGTTCCGGTAAAACAAAAGAAGCGATTGAGTACTACACATCTGTGTTCCCT
>CAZRUN010000006.1:22883-24113 GCA_964603415.1 uncultured Candidatus Saccharibacteria bacterium
GGCGTACATGGAATTTCCAGGATGTGAAAGGAGATAATTTCATGGCAATGGATAGCTCTGGGCCACACGACTTTGTCTTCAATGAAGCTATATCGTTTATTGTTACCTGTGATACCCAGGAAGAGATTGATTACTACTTTGAGAAACTGTCTGCGGTTCCTGAGTCTGAGCAATGTGGATGGCTGAAAGATAAATTTGGAGTCTCGTGGCAAATTGTTCCAAGTATTATGGACGAAATGATGGGTTCGGGGGACAAAGAAAAAATCGCTCGTGTTACGCAAGCATTCATGCAAATGAAAAAGTTCGATATCCAGGCATTAAAAGACGCATTTGGGGAATAATAAAGGATGACTTTAATTTTATATTCAGATATGGTATAGTCTCTTTGCTTAAGTATAAGCAAAGGGGAGTGTGGCTGAGAGGTTTAAGGCGCTTGTCTTGAAAACAAGAGACCGTGAAAGCGGTCCGTGAGTTCAAATCTCACCGCTCCCGCAATAGGTTAAAAAAAATGAGCCCCGATCGGGGCTCATTTTTTATTGTGTCATCTTCAATAACTTGTGATACTGAATATACGAAATAATTAAAATCACAAGAGCAAGTAATGGAATTAATGCCATACTTGTAAATCCATCTACTATTAAGAGACTAACGAGGGCGCAAATGAAATCAATTCCAAATCCAGCGTACGCCCATTCTTTTATACGCGGAGAGAATTTTGGAACAATGAGCACAATTGAGCCTAGAACTTTAAAGACTGTTAGTACTGTTACAAAGTATATAGGGTACCCTAAATGAACGAACCCTTGGATCGACATTTCATTGTGTGATGTTAATGCCGGCATTACACCTTCGAACAAGAAGATAATTCCTGTTGTTATCCAAAAAAGTATTTTTGTTTTCTTCATATGTACATATCCTAGCATTTTTGAATTCGTTTTTCTATTTGCTTGTACAGGTTTAATTTGCTACCATATATAGCATGAAGCACAGCTCATATTGGCTCGATATTCCGTATACTCCTCGTCCATCTCTCTCAGGAGACATAACAGTCGATGTTGTTGTTGTCGGTGGCGGTATTACTGGCGTGTCTGCGGCATATCACTCTGCCAAGGCTGGACTCAAGACTGTACTCATTGAGCAATATGACATTGCTTCCGGTTCAGCCGGGAAGAATGGAGGTATGGTTGTTGAAGGGTTACCGATTGATTTTATTGAGGCATATGAAAAAAT
>CAZRUN010000007.1:0-3691 GCA_964603415.1 uncultured Candidatus Saccharibacteria bacterium
ATGAACCTGATCAGTTTTCTTCTCTACTGTTAAAATAGGATTGGCACGCGGAGTAATTAATACTTCTTTAATCTTTACTGTCTTCTTACCCATATACCCAGCAAAATGCTGTGTAACTTCTTTTACAACACCCGACTCTGTCACAGGACCAGCAACGACAATAACTGTATTATGCGGACTGTATCTGCGCGCTCGATATGAAGCAAGCATATCTCTCGTAAATGAACGAACATGATCTTTAGTACCAATGATAGGACGACCAACAGGATGTGCGCCGTACATAAAGGATTCCATCTTCTCACTAATGACATGATTGGGCATGTCTTCATACATATTTATTTCCTCAATCACAACACCCTTCTCTTTTTCAATCTCTTCCGCAGGAAGAGTTGAATTTAAATACACGTCAGAGATAATATCGATAAAGTGTTTCCAATGCCGAGCATCACCTTTTGCATAGTAGCCAGTAACCTCATGATCAGTAAATGCATTTGTCTCAGCCCCCAGTGAATCAAGTTCTAAGTTAATACTATGCGCGCTCGGTCTCTTTAATGTCCCCTTGAAACACATATGCTCCAAAAAGTGAGAGATCCCACTTTCCTCCTGAGACTCATAATCACTCCCGGTATTAACAAGAGTAAGTACTGTGACCGTTGCCGAACTCGGCAGCGGGACGGTAACGATTCGTAGACCATTTTTAAGAGTAGTGACGTTATATTTCATACGAGCGAGTATACCACGTTATATAAAATAACGAACAATAGCAACAAGTGTAACGATAATCCAAAAAATCTCCAAAAGAACATTGGAATAATTTCTATCGTTATACACTCGCACACCTAACAAAACTCCAGCGAGGAGATTCGGTATTAGATACACTAGAGATTGAGCACTAATTACACCAAACACATTAAGAGTGTATGTTGCCATGAGTATTAATGTTCCGAGCCAGCCAATTATTTTTATGAAATTCATAATTTAAGTATACATTAAAAATCTATATTCGTGATCTCCAGCGAGATTCAAATTCCTGAACAGTAAGAGATTGCCCCATTAATTCACTATACGATTTTTGTAATTGTAGATCTTTAAGGAAGCGGTAATTTGCTGCTCGAAGCCATCTCTTTGTTTGTATGTCAGAAATAATACTTTTTTTATCAAAATCGAACTCCCCAAGATCTGTAAAGATTAAACGCCCCGACGCATCAACTCCCATATTTAACTTAAAATTAAATACTTTTTCCGAGACACCAAAATCCCAGAGAGATTTCAAAAGTTTCGGATATTGGGTAAGTATTTTTTCTTTTTGCTCAAAAGAGCTTCTTTGCATATAAGAATCTAAGGTTTCCACAAAGTCTTGAGTATAAGAAAAAGTACTTATATCAATTATTGGATTACCCAGAAGATGGGCCGGAAAATCAGTACGTAAAAGAATACTTTGTAGATTAAGAAGAGAACTGCGAAGATCTTTTCGAACTCTCTGTACTGGTTGTTTTAAAAAGACAAATGGCCCCCCGCACAATAACACAGTTATAAATTGAGAGAAATACGATTTAGGTAATTTTAATACTCGATCATTTGAAATCTTATACACGGTAAATTGCCAACCACCGTCTATCTTTTTCATATTAGTTCCTAAACTTCCCCTGCAGGTAAGTAACGAGTTCACTGATTAAAATTCTCTCCTGCTCCATAGTATCGCGATCACGCACGGTTACCGCATTATCATTCAAAGAATCAAAGTCATATGTTATACAGTATGGCGTACCAATCTCATCTTGCCGACGATATCGCTTACCAATACTTTGTGTCTCATCATACTGACACATAAAATATTCAGATAATTCATCAAACAAACTACTTGCTGGTAATGAAAGTTCATCTTTCTTTGAAAGTGGTAATATAGCTACTTGAATTGGCGCAATATGCTTTGGTAGACGAAGAACGACACGCATTTCATCGCCAACTAATTCCTCTTCATAACTTTGACAGAGGAGTGCTAGAAAGAGTCGCCCAACACCAATACTTGATTCAATAATATGAGGGATGAATTTCTCTCCTCGAGACTCATCAAAATAATCAAGCTTTTGACCACTATGTGTTGCATGCTGTGTTAAATCATAACTGCCGCGTGCATGAACACCTTCAAGTTCCTTCCATCCAAATGGATAGTTGAATTCAATGTCATAGGCTTCTTTAGCATAGAACACGAGATTGTCATGTTTATGCCATTTTAAATTTTCCTCTTTAAGTCCAATAGATAGGAGTGCATTCCATCGATATTCTTTAAGCGCTTCATACTCTACCATCTCTTCTTCTGGTCGAGTGAAGTACTGCATTTCCATTTGTTCAAATTCTCGAGTACGGAAAATAAACTGCCGAGCAGCAATTTCATTGCGAAATGCCTTACCAACCTGAGCAATACCAAATGGTATCTTCTGACTTGTCGTATCAATAACATTTTTATAGTTCACATAAATACCCTGACAAGTTTCTCCACGAAGATAGGCTGGATCTTTGTTTTCATCAGTAAAATCACCGAGGTTTGATTTTACAAGCAGATTAAACCTCTTAGCTTCAGTATATTCATCAACATCATAACCAATCTTTTTTAACGCATCTTTATTTTCATTAAGGAGACGATTAATATCATCAATACTCATTTTTTCATCAGCAACAATACCAATTTCTTCTAACAGATGATCAGCTCGGACACGACTTCCTGTTTTCTTGTGTTCCATTAATGGATCAGAAAATCCTGAGACATGCCCACTAGCTTCCCAAATCTTTGGTGACATAAAAATACCAGAATCAAGACCAACAATATCAGGTCTCTTTTGAACCATCATTTTCCACCAATGATTTTTAATATTGTTTGATAGGAGTACGCCCATAGGACCATAGTCATATACCCCACCAAAACCTCCGTATATTTCACTTGATGGATAGACAAAACCGCGGCGCTTCGTCAGGTTAACCACCTTTTCAAATAAGTCATTTTTCTCGTCCATGCGGCTATTGTATCACAATTGCGTCTTTTGATGTACCGTTGATAATTCGTGTTGTTATATTTGAATATCCAGCTTTTACATCTTTATTAGAAAACAAATCAGTCCCAGTAAAACGAATATTTTGGAGAATTTCTGGAGCTGAATCAATTTGAGAGAGCGATGGCATTAATGAAACCTGAATGGCAGCTGAACGATCTATTCCAGTATTGCCTGCACCTGACGCAAGATTGCCGATAGTCCATACAACCTCACGAGTATCTGGATTATACGTTATCTTCTCACCTGCCGTCACTTTACCAACCCATTTTGCGTAGAATGGAATCTTAGCAATAAGTCTACCGCCAGTAATATCATTGTGAGTATTATCCACGGTCATCGTTATTTGATACACAGATTCTTGATTGACTTTTGGTGGCAATGGACCCTTGGCGTGAACATTTTGAACACGAATTGTAGGCTCAGTGGTAACACGCACAGTAGCAAATTCTATATTCTCAAGATTTTGCACGCTACTACCATCATCCTTAATACCACTAAAAGATAGTGCAAGATTTACAACTGGTTCTTTAACCACAACAGGGGTGTCAATATTTTTTGGCAAGACCCGAAATGTAAAAGACACGTGACCTTCAGCCCCAGGTGCAATACTGCCTAGTGATGGCATAGTATATTTATCCCAA
>CAZRUN010000007.1:3701-23429 GCA_964603415.1 uncultured Candidatus Saccharibacteria bacterium
CCCAACAGTAAATAGCTGATAGATAAAGTCATGCTGAATTATTTTTTTTGAAAAAAAACGCGCTTGCTCCGAACTTTTAGTACAACTATCGTGTTGTAGCAGGTAGTTCCTATTTCGGCATATTTTTATCCCAAAACATTTCTTTTTTACTCGAATCATAAAACCCTTCGACTGGTTGAATTGAGACTTCATCCAAAGCAGATCCATTAATACGAATACGAAACACTGGATCAATCACTGTATTTGGTTGACGATTGCGATATACAATCTCTCCTTGGATATATGTATCAGGAGATGCCGCAATTGTTTTACCCTTCTCATTACCAAGCAAGATATAGGCATCAAGTATTGGCCGCGCCAACGATACAACATGGGTACGAGATACATAACTCGTTTGTATTTTTGTACCTCCAGAATCAAGTGGTACACCAGCAAAAAAACGGAATGATCTCTCGTCTCCCTCCTGAGAACCAAATCGTCCGGTAACAGTAATATCTTCGTAGTCGCCCTCCTTTTCGGTATTAATAACCCATGTACCCACATCAAATGTTGGAGGTTTTGATAACGACTCAACAGTGAAGTCTCGAGGGAACACAATTGAAACTAAAGACCCTGTGGGTAACGATTTCGTATTTTGACTAATACGTAAACGAAGCGTATAGAGCTGATTTGGAGAAATCTCATTTGATGCATCAACATCAAGAATAATTGGTGAACTCGAAATACTGAGAGCTGCCCCAGCAGTTTTAGTATGCGTTAGATTCGAATCAGGAATTGTGTACTCCAATGTTGCCTGTATATCTTTCGTACTACCTTTTTCTCCATACAAGACTAGTGTAATACTTTTACTCTGTTTTTCTCCTGGAGCAATATCTGGCAAGTCAAGGCGAATATATTCAAAATCCTCACGGACAGCAGCCTCACTCCCCCGTGGATATTTGATTTCCATATGAACATTTTGAAGTGTCGTATTATTCCTGTTTACAACTGTAATAGAGAGAGGTAATAGTTCACCTCCGCGAGAAAATGGTGCGGTTTCAAGAGTTATATCAATATGTTTTGATATAAAATCTTCACGAGACTGCGAAAAGAATAGCCGATACCCAGTATACAGAAACGCAGCAGCAAGTATTACTAAAGAAAATAGAAAGAATCTTTTTGCAAAAGAAGAACGTTGAAATAATTTTTCTTTGCCATTTGTATGTGCAATTGAAAACGGCTCACGTAACTTAAATGACGTGCCTGTGAGTGGATGAGGCTCGAGCTTTGGAGCTGCATGCTCAGTGCTATACAGCCGAGATTCTTGATTATTTATGAAATCAGGATCAGTATTTTCAGGTATCATTTTTTTATTATATCACATATGATAGACCATTCTCACTCAAAATAAGTTCATATTCTCTCATAAGAGTGCTCTCTTGTATCCGAAGATCAAATTCATTATACGTTGAGAGATTAAACCCGAGTTCATGCCCCTTACGATACCCAAGAAGTGACAATAATCGAAGAGCAGTCTCGTAAAAAATCTTATCTGCATTTGACTCAAGAACAATGGTATTCTGCAAATATACACATAATGAAGTAAACAAGAAAAACGACTCAGGATGTGGGGCCCCAATAGGTAATAAACCCTGCAGTAATTTTGAAACACGAGCAAGAATAAAATAAGATTCTTTTTTATACACAACTAACCCAGAACTAGTATTTCTTGCACGAACAAGTCGATACCCTGATTTACCGTGCACAACATCAATTGAAATACTCGAGAATCGATTAATATACCCACGCATTTTTGATGCTGGCCGTTGCGCTCCAATAGCGGTAACAACAATAATACCGTATTCTTTTGATAGAAAGCTAAACTTCTTATTCCACTCTCCTTGATTCCAGATTTCAAGAATAACACCAGAAACAGTATAGATGTCGTACGCCATACAAAAATCTATTCATCTTCCTTTGGTTCATCAAAGGCTGCATTAAAAGAAGTAAGAATTTTTTTTGTATGACGATATGAATCATTCGCCAAACCCTTAGCAACAGAAGCTTCTTTTTTAGCTTGTTCAGCAACACGGGCGACAAAGGAAAGCATGACTCCAATACCAATAAGCAAATAGACCATAGTAAAAATCTTCCCTCCTACAGTAATAGGAGCTAAGAATGGATTACCTACAGTCGTTAATGTCGTTACACTGAAGTATAAGTAATCAATATATTCCCAACCTTCAACAAAGTGATATACTATCGAACCAGAAAACAAGAGAGTACCTACAATAAACACAAGTCGCCTAAACTCTGCGTCACGGAAACCTCGAGTAAAAGCTCGGAAAAAGCGAATACAGGTTAAAGAAAAAGAGGTCATGCGATCAGTATAGCAAATTTCTTTCCGTCAATCTCAATCTCCTCCCCTCCCGCGACCTCATCGAGGACAACATCGGAAGCAGAAACTTCAGATAATAATGCTTCTTTCCAGAACAGAATAAAGTCTTTACCATCGGGATTCGTTCCGATTGTAAGCACTACTTTAGTTCCAGCAGATAGTCCAAGCTTTTTACGTGTATCTTGAATAAAACGTACAAGTTCTCTAAAGCTACCCTCACTCTTAAGTTCTTCAGTTATCGTGGTGTCGAAATCAGTAGTATCACCAGTAACAACAATTTCCACGTTGAGCTCATCCGCAATAATAGCAGTATATTCCATAGCTAGTTCTTTAGTAATAGAAAAACTACGGAGTGGCTGGCGAACAGGAATACCATGCGATTTTCGAAGAGAGTGTCCAAGTGTACAAAGTGTACGTACTGTATCCATTGATTCCAGAATAAATTCAGACTCAGGAAGAGATACTGGATCAGGCCATGTCTCAAGATGAACACTCTCCACATCTCCAGCATGTCGTAACCCTTGCCATAGCTCTTCTGCGATGAATGGTGTAAACGGCGCCATAAGTTTAGCAAGATTTTTTAATACAAAATACAATGTAGTATGAACTTCCTTGTCACCACCACGAATACGTTCACGGGAACGACGAACATACCATGTTGATAGCTCGTCAATAAAACCACGAATTTCACGGCCCGGAGTAAATAGTGAATACGCATCAAGAGACTGAGTTGTATTTTCTATAAGAGCACTTAGTTTGATCAATATCCACTTATCAAGTACGTTCTTACTATTCGGTGGACCATACGACTCCTCACGTTCTCGATCACGATAGAGATCATAGAACGCATACACGTTACGCACAAGATTGAATACTTTCTTAACAATTTCATCAACAGTCTTCTCATCAAAATTCTTTGAGTCTCCTGGTTGATTCACGCTATACATCCAAAACCTAAGTGCATCAGCACCAAACCGTTCACATAAATCCCATGGATCAACTATATTACCTCGAGACTTAGACATCTTGATTCCATCTTTATCCATAACAAGACCAAGGCAAATAACATTTTTATACGCTGGACCTTTCTCAAGAAGTGCAGCAACGGCATGCAACGTATAGAACCATCCGCGGGTCTGATCCAAACCTTCAGAAATATAATCTGCAGGAAAGAGCACCTTGTCTGTTTTAAATGGATATCCATCCTGAGCAAACGGCATTGCACCAGAATCAAACCAGCAATCCATAACCTCACGAACACGGGTTAATGGTTTACCATCTGCATACATTGGATATTCATCAATATACGGACGATGTAAATCAAGCTCATAGTGTTCATTATGTGGTAACGGTACAAAATCCAATACTTCTGGTACAGCATTCTGCACCCAATCTGAATGCTCTGAACCTTTATTTTCATTATATCGATACGCAATAGCTTCTTTCGCGGTCATTCCACCAGCAACAGCATTGAGCATCCAGATAGTTGCTCCATGTGCAATAATTAAGATGTTTTTACCTTCAAGCGTATGTTCTATATGATACAGAAAATCTCCAGTTCTTTTTCGAACTTCCCCCATTGTCTCACCACCTGGTGGAGGAACAGTAAATCGAGATTCTTGATTTTCTTGATAGAAATCAAAATACTCTTCCCATTTTTTACCTTCAAATATACCAGAATTAAGATCAATTAAACGCTCGTCTTCAACAATATTTACTTGCGGTAGACCAATAACCTCCGCAACAATATCAGCGGTTTGACGAGTACGCAAAAATGGTGACACATAGATGAGATCAATCTTTGTATCCTTTAGGTCCTGCGCTGCTTTTTTAACCTGCTCTACACCCTTTGGTGTTAACGGAGTAACAGCTCCCGTTGCGTAACTAACGATTCCCCGAACATTACTCTCCGCTTCACCATGACGCATGATAGTATATGTATTCCCAGATTTCTTCGTATGTGCTTTGAGTTCATCGCGATGAGTAAACACAAAACGAGCACCTTCCTCATTCATCCAAATCGGTAGTGGAGTACCCCAATATCGCTCACGTGAAATAGACCAGTCTTTAACCTCCTTTATCCACTCACCGAATCGTCCCATTTGTACATGTTTTGGCTCCCAGTTAATGAAATCATTATTCATAACGAGCTGATCACGAAGATCACTCATGCGGATATACCAAGAATCTCGAGCATAGTAAATCAATGGAGTCTGACAACGCCAACAAAATGGATAACTATGCTCGTACTTTTCTTTTTTAAACAAGAGCCCACGATGTGCTAAATCCTTAATAACATCGATTGCCACCTCTTCATCTTTCACAAAACGATTAGACAGAAAATCCATCGCATCCAAAAAATGACCATCTTCTTTTACAAGATGATGCTTAGGAAGTCCTAATGTGGTTCCAAGCTCAAAGTCATCTTGTCCATACATGATCGCAGTATGTACAATACCAGTTCCATCTGTAGCGGTGACAAAGTCAGCCGGATACACAGTATATGCTTTTACTAGTTTTTCTTTTTGTTCTTCAGGAAGCGTATCCGTAAAATATGAGTACAGCGGTTCATAGGTCATTCCCAATAAATCTTTTCCTGTATATTCTTCAACTACAGTAAACTCTCCCTCTATCAAAGCCAATCTGTCTTTACCAAGAATGAGATACTCACCATTCACCTTCACGTACGAAAGATCAGAATGAACAGCTAATGCAACGTTACCCGGCAATGTCCACGGTGTTGTTGTCCACGCTAAGAGATATGTATTAGCATCACTAGTAACTTTAAATTTTGCATAGACTGATAGATCTTTAACATCTTTATATCCTTGTGCTAATTCATGTGATGAGAGTGCGGTACCGCAGCGTGAACACCATGGAACAATACGATAGTCCTTGTACAACAATTCTTTCTTATCAACTTCTTTAACGATATGCCAGAGTGATTCAATATACGAGGCGTCATAGGTAATATATGGATCAGTATGATCTATCCAGTATCCGACACGATCGGTAAATTTTTGCCACTCATCAATATATGTCCAGACGCTATTCTTACACTCTGCATTAAACCTGCCAATGCCATAGTCTTCAATCTGTTTCTTACTCGTTAGACCAAGTTGTTTCTCAACTTGAAGTTCAACAGGGAGCCCATGTGTATCCCAGCCCCCCTTACGACGAACATGATAGCCGCGCATAGTCTTGTAGCGAGGTATTGCGTCTTTAAACGCTCTAGCTTCGAGGTGATGAATACCAGGACGACCGTTAGCCGTTGGTGGACCATCGTAAAAGACGAACTCACCTTCTGGTGAATACTTCTCGAGACTCTTCGCAAAAATATCTTTCTCTGCCCAAAAAGAAAGTATCTCGAGTTCTCGTTCATTCGCTGTTTTTCCTTGTTTTTGTTTTTCTTCTTCCATATGTATATAAATAAAAACTCGCCCTTGTATAGCAATTGCTATACAAGGACGAGTTTCCCCGTGGTACCACCTTGTTTCTCTCTTATAGAATATAAGAGACTCATTTATGGGTTCTACTGGTCTTTTTACAGACGTTCTTCCCGAAGCTCCGGGGCGATACCCCCATCAGCACTTATGTTGTCTATAGTATCTTATAATATAGAGTCTGTAAAGACTTACTGTTTACCAGTACTTCCAAACATCCCTTCCCCTCTTACTGATTCGCTGAGGGTATCTACTTCCTCAAGCTGGCAAATAACAACAGGCATGATCACTAACTGAGAAACTTTGTCTCCTTTTTCAAAGGTGTATGGCTCACTGGATAGATTAACCAGCAGTGTATTATACTCACCGCGATATCCAGCATCATAGACACCACCCATATGATGGAGTCCAGCTTTTGAGATACTACCCTTATCCATAATAATACCTCCGTATCCTTCTGGAAATTCTAGCGCAAAACCGTGCCAGAATCGATAGTGCTCGCCAGGCATAACTGTTTTTGTCTCCATGGCATACAAATCCATACCAATATCTCCTGGATGGGCATAGGTCGGGAGTTTTGTATCGTCTTTGAGTCTTTTAATTTTTATCTGCATACTATTTCTTCAAAATCTTCCCCACTGTTCGATACACCTCTTCATGAATATCTTCACGACTCCGAATTGATTTCTTTTCTGCACAGTCTATTTTAATGAAATTCTTTAATTTAGTAGCTAGCCACATCGCACTACTGCGAGAATTAACCAAAAAGTCTTTATCTGACTCATGTACATCCTTTTTCTTTTTTAGATATGATCGTTCTGTATTCTTATTACGCTCATCAATCAATTTCAAAATAATATCAATAGGTAAACTCAAATATAAAACTATGTCGGGTCTTGGAATTTTAAACACCGTATACTCCATCTCATCGAGCCACTCAAGATATGCTTCTCTCTTTTTAGCACTTGCGATCTTACCACCCTGGTGAATCTGATTAGCGCTCACGTATCGATTTGCTAAAACCACATACCCCTTATCAATCCATGTACGAATCTGATGTGAAGATTCGAATCTGTCTGCCGCATAGAGCACAGAAGCAATCTTTGGATGTACTTTTAAAAAACCATATTCTTCATCACTCAAACACTGTCCAATGAGTTTCCCAAAGAAGTTATTATAGTACTCAGGAAAATCAACCATTTTAACAGTATGTCCTTCTTTCTTTAAACGCTTAGCCAGTAAATCAACTTGCGTTGCTTTACCCGACCCATCAGTACCATCGATAACAATTAATTTTCCTTTCTTCATATTATATTCCTAACTCCTTAATCGCTCCTGCCATATCTTCTGGCACCGGTGCACAAAATGATACAGACTTTTTAGTTGTTGGGTGTACAAACTTAATCTCATAGGAATGGAGCGCTTGGCGCTTCATACCGAGTAGTTCCGGAACATAGGATGCATAGAGTGAATCACCAATGATTGGATGCTGAATATACTGCATATGGACGCGGATCTGATGTGTTCGGCCTGTCTGTGGATAGATATCAACAAGTGAGATACTGAAATGCTCTCCATCAGGCCCTGTTACTTTTCCATCCCCTTTAATGGTATAGAGAGTTAGAGACTCTCTCTTTTCTCCGCGAGCATGTACTCCAGCCGCCCATTTACGAATATCAAGATTTGACCGTCCAATTGGTTGATTAACTTGTCCACGCACATGACGAAATGTACCAAATACAAGAGCAATATAGTGCTTCTTGACTACGTGATCATGAAATTGCTGCTTAAGACTACTATACGCTTCCTGCGTCTTTGCTAGCACCATAACACCACTAGTGTCACGGTCTAAGCGATGTACAATACCTGGGCGCATGATGAGATTAGTATCATCAACACTTAGAGGCTCTCCGACAAATTTCATATCCGGACGCTCAGCAAGAATCATTTCAGAAAGTGTATTAAACTCATTTCTTCCGTCAGGATGCACTGTGAGACCAGCAGGCTTATTAATAACAAGGATAGTATCATCCTCGTGAAGTAGTATGTCGTTTAGGGCTATCATTCCCCCAGCATACAACAAAAGAGAGATATTGCATACTATACAAAAACCGCCGAATTTCGGCGGTTTTTAGAACATATTAGTCTTTCTTTTCTTCGTCGTGCTTTTTCTCACCATGTCCACCAGCATCAACTTCATAAGATGTATTCTGAGCTTCAAAGAAGTTCACCAGTTCATACACATCATTAGCAGTCGACATCCATTTTGCAGGATTAGTTGCGTTAAAATATGGCTCAAGACCAAGTTCTTCTAGTCTTCGGTCAGCAATATATTGAACATATTGATTGACATAATCAGCATTGAGTCCGAGGATACCATGAGGGAATAAGTCTTTATTGTAATCACATTCCAAATTCACTCCCTCGATAACAATATTACGAATTTCTTCAGCAAATTCTTCTGTAAGCAGTTCTGGATTCTCTTCAAGACCATTCATGATAAGTCCGATACCAAACTTAAGATGTAGAGACTCATCTCTGACAACCCAGTTAATCATTGAACCTAGATTACGAAGCAAATTACGCTGACGGAATGAGAGGGCAACCATGAATCCGGTATAGAACCAGACACCTTCCATGACAATATTAGTTGCTACGAGGTTACGAATGAAATCTTTTTTTCCTTCAACACTTTCAATATCAAGAGAAACTTCAGTCATGCGAACTAGATATTTTTCAATGAACGCCTCCTTCGCAATCATAGAATCTGTGATCAAGTGAACTTTGTACACTTCATCACGATTAAGAGGAAATGTTTCAAGAACATATTCAAAGGCAACACAGTGGTTTGCCTCTTCCCACATTTGTTTTGCTAAGTAGAGGTGACATTCCGGTGATTTAACATATGGATATACACCCAGAGCAAGTGATCGATTAACAATGAGCTCAGCAGGATTAAAGAATGCCATCAAAAAAGACAAAGCATGCTTTTCATCATCAGTCATTTTTTTCCAATCAGCTAAATCTTCACCGAGTGCAATTTCGTGAGGGAACCATGTATTACGTACCGCTTGTTGATAGAGTTCATACGCCCATTTATATTTCATTGGGTGAAGTGTTGTATCAGCGGGAGAAAGTTTTCCTAAAAGCATTGTAGATATATAGTTATATTAATAATTATTGGCAACCATCACAGATGAGTGCATCTTGAGGATCATTTGCAAGGTGAACAGTAACAGCAGGCTCGGTATTATGAGCTGGAATCTTAACATCAGACTCAGGAGCTGTATCCATAACTTCAATTGGTGTATCAATCGAGAGAATAGGGGCTGCTTGTTTTTGTCTGAGAGCAGCGAATCCAACCTTACCAAGAGACTGAGATTTATTAACTGAAACAGTACTTTGTTCAGCAGTATGGCGAGGCTTCATATGTAGATAGTATGTAGTCTTTAGACCTTTTTCCCATGCAGTACTGTAGATCTTCATAACTTCATCGATATCACAAGTTTCAAGATACATATTACGAGAGATTGCTTGATCAACCCATTTCTGAGCGCGTGCCGCAACCTCAATGAATGCATACGGAGAAACAGAAAACGATGTTTTATAGATATGCTTGATATGATCAGGAATAGCATCAATAGCACTGATATCACCTTGATTAGCTAGAATTTCACCACGTACCTTATCCCATATTCCCTCTCCTTTAAGGGCGGCAACAAGATTTGGATTAATCTCAAGATATTTTCCAGAGATTTTATTTCGAGAAAACATTTGAGCAAAACGAGGATCAATTCCAGGACTTGTACCAGCAACCAGACCAATATTTGCGTTTGGTGCAATAGCCATAAGCGTTGCATTACGAACACCTTTCTTTACTTTTGAGCGTAACATATCCCAGTCAACAATTGGATTAACAAGTGATGCAACTTTTGGAACAGTGAGCTCTTCTGCACGCTCGTATTCAAGAACTGCAAGCGTATCAACTGGAACCATACCACGACTCCAACCAGAACCAGGGAAATTTGTATACACACCACGTTCTTCAGCAAGATTCGCTGATTCATCAATAGCGCAGTATGAAATAAACTCAAATACTTTATCAGCAATATCGTAAGAACCTTTATCTTCGTATGAATACCCCATTTGTTCAATAGTGTCAGTAAAGCCCATAAGACCAAGACCGACAGCTCTATTTTCATTATCAGCACGAGTAGCTTCAGGGATCGGTGGCTGGTTTACATCAATCAAGTTATCAAGCTGACGAGTAGCCAAACGAACTGATTCTTCAAGTAATGGCCAATCAATTTCTCCATTCTTCACATGCTTTGCAAGATTGATAGAGATCAAATTACATACAGCAATATTATCACGATCAGTCGGAAGCGTAATTTCAGTACACAAGTTTGAACAATGAATAGTACCAGTATTATTGTTAAGAGCACGAGCGTTTATAGAATCTTTCCAGGTTAACCATGGATGAGATGTAGTCTCTAGGGAAACAAGAATATTCTTATACTGCTGAGACGCTGGCATTTTTGCAAAATGCTGTATCTCACCATTGTCAGCCATACGGCAGTATTCGTTATATCGTTTTGAAAATGCATCTCCATAGAGTTCATTAAGATCTTTAACTTCATTCGGATCAAATAAATACCATTCCTCTCCTTCTTTGACTCGCCGCATAAATTCATCAGAGATAAAGACCGCGGTATTAGCAGTACGAGCACGACGATAATCATCACCGGCGTTTTGCTTAAGATCAAGGAAATCCTGGAAGTTAAGGTGCCAGTTCTCCATATAGAAACACAGTGCTCCTTTTTTCTTTCCGCCGCGCTGCACAGCACGAACAGCACTATCAATAATATGTAAAAATGGAATTGGACCACTCGAAGCGGTATTGTTTGAAGACAACAGAGATCCCTCAGCACGAAGCTTGGTCACAGAAAGTCCGATACCACCAGTAGCCTTTGAGAGCAGTAATACATCAGATACAGTCTTTCCAATATGCTCCATGTCATCATGGACCTCCATAAGGTAACAGTTAGAGAGACTTGAACGCATTGTTCCAGCACCAATATTAGTTGAACCAGCAGACAGATATTCAAGCTTAGACATCTTATGATAGAACTTCTCAGCCCAAAGATTAGGATCAGCCTCGTTCACAGCCATAGCCATAGCAATGCGCATCCAAAAATACTGTGGAGTCTCAACAGGATGACCATCTATGCCTTTAGTTAAATAACGATTCTGCATAGAAGAAAGTCCTGAATAGAAATAGAGCTCATCCCGAGATGGGTCAAGAACGTCAGCAAGACGATCAAGATCAAACTTCTCAACAAGATTAACGTGGAACATTCCCTTTTCAACGCCTTGCGTAATACAGTCTTTAAATCCGATCTTATGTATCGCATCAAAATCTTCTTCTGGATATGTTCCGAGTACACGCTTATATATCACCTTCAAAAGAAGACGAGTAGCAATTTTATCAAATTCTATATCTTCTTGAGCATTCTGAAGGGCTGCGTTGATTGTTGCAATATCAAGCTCATCAGTCGTAATCCCATCATAGAGAGTAAGTTCTGTTTCAGTTGCGATCTGCATTACCTTTGCCGTAATATCAGTCAAACCAAAACTAGCTCTTTCAATAGAACGATTAATGTGGTCAGCATTGAAAGGTTCTTTGGTACCGTCGCGATGAGTGATGGAAATCGACATTGTGTCTTAATATAATACTTAGTAAATAATGATGAGCAACAAGGTGACTTGGACTATCATAATACCAAAATTAGGAGGGAAAAAGAACAGTGGATAACCCAATTTAGGTTATTTTTTTGTTTTGGAAACCTATCCAGCTCGACGTCAAGAAAGACGAAAAAATACTTTCAAAATGAAAGTATTTTTTGACATATTTTTTATAAAACTTTTATAAACCAGAACAAGGATACTAGAACAACCCAAGCAAGAAGACAAAAGTAAACAAAACACCCAACACCCCAAGTACTGGGTGTAATTTCCATAGAATAATATCGGCAACGATAATTAAAAGAAAGTATACATAGCCAATTGACTGAATAGTTGTGAGAACTTTTGTGAAAAACATACTAGATTGTTGTATTATCTGACATTATAGGGCTAACTGGAACCTCTTCTGTAGTCTGTGGAGCTAATTCTTCCATCTGTGGAACAATTGGAGCTACTGAATCAATAGATGCTTCTTTTTTAGTACCGGCAAGGAGGACATATACATATACCCAAGCAATAAAGACAGTTGGAAAAGCCCATAACAGACCAATACCGAGAGCGATAAAGCCTAGAAGTACGATACCACATGAGATAATACCGAGCACAATCAAGCGACCAACAAGACCTTTTGTCATTTCAAATGACTTTGTAATACTAGCGACTGCTGAAGCCCCTGTTTCTAACGTGTAATACTTAGAAAAAGATGCACGAATCATTATGTAGATACCAACAAGGAATAGAGCAAGAGCAATAATACCTCCAATAATCGCTCCAGCTATATGACCCATTGCAAAACTAAAGCCCCAAATAAGAGCACCTATAAACAGAGGAGCTACCGCAGCTAATCCACTAACAATACTTGTCCAGACGACCTTGAATCCGTTCTGAGGCCAAGTAAAAAATGTCTTCATAGTAACTTCTTCTCCTCGAACCATCTTAAATACAGCTGAGTATAAAGACATCATTAAGTACACAGACAGCACCATATTAATGATGAGTCCTAATCCCTGAAGAAGACTCATTGATGTATCATTTTTAAATGGCGAGTTAAAGATAAAATTAAGACCATAATACACAATAATAAAAACAAAGAAAGACCAGAAATGTTTCTTGGCATTCTTAAAACCAAAAGAGAATATCTCTTTGGAGGACAATGTATTGTTATTCATATGGTTATAAGTATATCATATACCCACACAAAAAGTCCCCTTTCGGGGACTTTTTTTATACAACCTGGATACCCATTGATCTTGCTGAGCCAGCCACAATTTTGACTGCACCAGCCAAATCTTTGGCGTTAAGGTCTTTCATTTTTATTTTAGCGATCTCCTCTGCTTGTGCAGTTGTGATCTTCCCTGCCTTACTGGTTCCTGGCTTACCAGCACCTTTTTCAAGACCTGCAGCTTTAAGAATCATTCCTGTAGTTGGGGGTGTTTTGACAACAAAGTCGTACGTTCGGTCTTCGTATACAGTTAATTTAACTGTAACAGTCTCTCCTAGGTATTCCTGTGATGCTGCATTGAACTTTGCACAGAAATCGGCGATATTAACACCTGCCTGTCCAAGAACAGGACCAAGTGGTGGAGCTGGGGTTGCCTTCCCTGCCGGAGCGAGGAATTTTGCATTTTTGATTATTTTCTTTGCCATATAAGATCAGATTCTAGTTTCTATAATAAATTGAAGCGTAACAGTACGAGCACTATACCTTATATTTTCTTGATCTGCAAGAAGTCGAGCTCAACTGGGGTTTCGCGGCCAAAGAGTGATACTAAGACCTTTACTTTACCGAGTTTTGTATCAACTTCAGAAATAATACCCTCAAGATCCTTAAACGGTCCGTCTGTAATCTTAACAGGCTCATCCATTGCATAGAGTGCTGTATATTTCGCTTCATCTGTCTGATTCATTGACTTAAAGAGTCCATCAACTTCCTTTTGGTTAAGCGGAACAGGATTAACTCCAGCCCCAACGAATCCAGTCACACGAGGCGTATTGCGCACAACGTACCATGAATCATCAGTTACGATCATATCCACAAGAACATATCCAGGATATGTTTTTTCTTCAACTTCTACACGCTTGTTTCCCTTGATTTTAATCTTCTTTTCAGTTGGAACAACTACGTTGAAGATTTTTTCTTGCATATTCAGAGAATCAATACGCTGACGAAGATTACGCTGAACGGCATTTTCATAGCCGGCGTATGTATGCACTGCGTACCAATTGCGCTGTCCTTCACCTTGTTTTGCCATATATTATAAAAACTAAGCTATTAAAGACCGAGGAGTGCGGCGAGACCTTTAGACAAAAGAGAATCGAATAGACCAGATAAATAACCAATAACAAGAGCCACAGTAATAACAATACCTGTGTGTGTTATTGTCAGGGGCCATTTAGGCCAGACAACATTATTGAGTTCTATCTTGGTTTCTCGAAGATAATTGGCGATTTTCTGCATACAATGTATATAAATTAGCGGGCAATTTTAAAAGCCCTTTTGGGGCCTTGTATAGATATAATACACGTAAGAATCAGAAAAGTCAAATACCTCTACTTCGTAAAGATATAGAGCTCAGCGGGTCTTTTTATTGTCTTCTTTTTCTTCCCGGTAGGAGCAATAAGCCCACTTGCGAGGATCTTTTTTCTAAAATTTCTTTTATCGAACTGTTCCCCCAGAATGACTTCATTTACATATTGAAGCTCGGAAAGTGTGAATTGCTTCGGTAATAAATTCGAAACAATAGTTGTATACGTCACTTTTCCTTTTAACCTATCTACAGCAACCTTGATTATCTCTTTATGGTCAAAAGCAAGTTTAGGTAATGTGTGTATATTAAACCACTCTCCTTCTGTTTTATCTTTTAAACTAGCGTTATCTTGCGTAATTAAACCCATATACGCAATTGAAATTGAGCGACTTCGTTTATCACGCTTCGGATCAGAAAAAGTATACAGCTGTTCTATCTGTATCCCTGAGACACCCAACTTAGTTTTAAGATGTCTAAACACAGCCGCATCAGCAGATTCACTATGCTCAATAATCCCACCAGGGAGACCTTGAAGGTGTACATAATGAGGTGGCCGGTGGATCGGTATTAGTAACACATGCAACTTGTCATCCAATATAGTAAAAAGTACAACATCAACAGCCCCCACGGCCACGCGGAGGTTTGAGATTATATTTTTTTCGTTTACTTTTTTTTGTGACATATAACTACTAGTATCATTTTATCATAAAAATTGCCGGTGATTTAACACCGGCAAGATATACATTTAATTTATCCGACAATTCTATTAATGGATCTCTCACCAATCGTAATTTTGACTTGGCTTCCAGCATTCCATCTAATAGCTTTTTCAGTAATCCCATCAGAGAATATACATCCTCCTTTTGGCATTTGGGATGTAATGACAAGCGGACGTCCAGGAACAATTCTTCCGGTAACAATCGAAACCCCTGTATTCGGCGACAAAAATGGTTCCCGAACAACAAAGAGCAATTCCTGACTGGTGGCACCGGGCGGGTTACTAATCCTACTAGACCGATTCCCTGTTAAGCCGTACAACATGTTTTGAATTGACTGAATCCAGCCAGTTGATCCAATACCAGTAGAGATAAGTATTCCGCTAGACGATTGATTTTCATTTTGGCCAGCATAAGCTATTTCATATCTACATGAAATATGGTCATTTCTGCCAACAAGAATATCATTCAAACCCCATAGCACTTTATCATTATCAACAGTGGCTTTTATCATCGGCAAGGCTTCGACTTTACATGTGTTTGATTTCACCTTCTTAATCATTTCGGTGACATGCGCAGGGTTAAATAACATTAATACCCCAGCAACACTACTCCTATCAGGATTAATGGTTAACACGAGTTGATCCCCTACATATTGAGCCAGATTTACAAACAGTCCATCAGGTCCACAGGCAATGATAAAATCAGTTGGTCGAAACAAGAAAGTTGGCAATTGCTCTCTTTCAACCATAGCCGTTGGAATTTCTCCAGGTATTTGACTTGTAATTAATTCCAAAGCATTTTTATACGTGGCGTCTTCTATGATATACGGCTCAATCGAGCTATCGATAGATTCCAAATGAAATGTAACTGCCCCGATTGTAAAATGCTTTTTAATTAGATCATCTAACCTGGTTGATTTTATAACAATTACAATCCTGTCCATAATAATAAGTTATTTATTCTTAATAAGAGACAGGAATTCTGTAGTCAGAGCAATGTCTGTTAAATTGCCATTTTTTGCAGCTTCCATGATTGCAGCTCCTAAAATTTTACCTGGATCAACTTTCTCCAAAGCATTTAACCGGATTTCTGTTGCTGCAGCGTCAGATGTGGCTTCAGCTTTTTTATTAACTGATTGTTTTTCAATTAATTTGGTTTTTTCATCTTCCATTTCTTGTGCGGTCTCTGCATCGTATTTTTTTAACGCACGAGCATTCTCTGAAGCTTTCTTCTGACGGTCGTGTTGGGCTTTATCAGCAATAGCTAAGAGTTCTTCTCGTTCTTTAACACCCAAGGCTTCGGCAACATCGTCATCGCTAGCAGTAATCTTAACAATTGAACAAGACTCAACCTTAATACCTTTTAACCCAAAAACTGAACTTGTTTCCGTTTCGGACTGATCAGATACATCTTCCGTTTTTTTAGAATTCACAGAATCCATTACACTTGTTTCAAATTCCTTAAATTCAGTCACCACTTCACTTACATTTTTAGATTTTGCATGAGTTTGAATTGGACCCAGTACTTGCTCCAAGACAATAGAAGTAAGTTCACTCTGCCAATTGTTGGTATATGACCCATTTTTGTTTACTGTAAAATCAAATTTAGCGACGGCCTTTTCCAGATCATTAAAAATGATTTTTAAATTCCCAGTAACGGTTATCTTTTGCTTGTTCAAAGTCAGAACTTCTACGGCAAAGCTATACGCTTGGGGTACTGTTGGAATTACTGCAATAGTAGTCCCTGGGAATACAAACCCGCTATACGCGAATCCTTTGTCTCTTCTTTTACCATTACTGACAAAGAATACGTGGCCGGTCGCACCGGCATTGTTAAAGAAAGTTAAGATTTTCATATTTTTTTGTTTTTTATGTATTAAGTGTATTATATACACTTAATATTTTTCTGCAAGTGTAAATAAACGGGGAAACATTTTATGATTTATGTCAAAATTATAATTGACACCCTTAATTAAGACTACACTAAAAATATAAAAACCCTGGACGAAATTAATTTCGTCTAGGGTTTTGGTATAGTTTTATTGTTTCAACAATTTGAAACGACTTATTGTGTCGCCCTTTTTAATTGTAACAATATAGAATGCGGCAGGCAGGAAATCCAAAGTGAACTGTTCAGTATTACTTTCTAGTATTACCTGATGAACAATTTTTCCTTGGATGTCCGTGAAAACAATTTGACTTCCCGGCTCGGCATCAATAGTTATATTACTAATAAATGGATTCGGGTAAACTTTTACATTACCTGTTTCCAAATTATTTACTGATGCACTGTTGCAATCTACAAATTCAGAATTACTAAACTCAGAATAACAACCAGCATACATGAATCGTACTTTCCACCAGGCATTACTGGTTGCCAAAGTAAATTCGGGCTGTAAGGTGGTAGAGTTTGTCTTACCAGGCGATGACCATTCCCAAATTCCATCTTGCGTCCAATAATTAATATTGGCAAACAATTTACAGTTTGAAACTGCAAGATCCGGTTTTGGTAATTCAATTGAGCTTAACTCAACACTCGTGTCACTATAGGAAACACAACCATTTACATCAGTAACCTTTGCAAAGTAATAGCCTTTTGGACCCTTAACTTGAAGCACGCTTCCAGATTTATCTTGGTTTGGCCAATAGATCGAACTGTATAATTCTGGTTGTTTTATAGTAAAGTCAATCTTACTGTCTAAACAGTAACGAGGAATTGTACTATACACAAGCATAGGTTTTTTAACTGATACAACAGTAAGACTAACCATATCCATTTTAAACTTATCATTACTGAGGGTAACAACAACAGTCAGTGTCGTTATCCCTAGGCTTGAAGTAGTTAGCGTAAGAGGATATGATTTACACACCCCTATATTTTCACACTTATGTACGGACTGTGTTCCGATAAACCACTCAATTTTTCTAACCTCTTTTGATTCTAAAATAATAAATGACAACCTAGGATGAAATCCCTGCCCTGCACAAACTTTTTCATTTATGAGAGTGTCTTCAATAATTATATCAACTGCTCTTAAATCTGGCGTGGGTCCACCGTAAGGTGTTACCTTGGAGGAATCATAACATCCATATTTGTTGAATACTTTTACGATATAATATCCTTCACCCGGATCTTTTAAAAACATGGTGTCGGAATTTTTTATACTACTCCATGCATTTGGTATTTTATCATTGAATTTATACCAAACAATCGAATCTGCATCGTCTGATACCACCAGTGTTTCGTTTTTAGTGTCAATCGAAATCTCTGGCTTGAGGGGCGATGGTAATTCATAAATAAAGAAAGAAGTATCTATTAAGCACCCATTATCAGCAATTCCGCTGAATGAATGGGCACCAGGAGTAGAAAAATATAATTCTGTTTTTTCTTTTTTTGTTGGATTACTCCAGTCCCATGACCATTTTGAGAATTCTTTAGTATCCATAGAAACTGTTACGCCTTTGTTTCGACACATCTCCATACTAGAGGCTGCCATTTTTAATGATGGAACCTTTAAAACATTAAGGATCAATGAATCGTAACCTACTCTTCCTAATTTATCGGTAACTTTGAGTTTAACCCTTGTTCTAGGATAAGTTAATTTTGATTTATCTTTTTCTCCAATCGAAATCCAAGGTTGTTGCCCTTGCATGTCGGTTTCTTTTTTAACTAGTGTGTCATTAACAAACCATTCGAATTTTTCGAATTCCACACCGTAGAAGTAAGTGAAGTTAGCATACATAGAGGGCCTCTCATTTTGACAATAGATCCCATCAAGAGATCTACTATTAGAAGCTTGTAATTTGAATTTTGGAGAACAGTCGATTACTTCACCAGGAGTATTAGAAACTAAAGAAGTATTTACTGTTCTACTATCGATCATGTACGTATAATTAGTTGTACCGAATTCAAATGTACCCTTTTTGTTAATTTTAGGTTTAATTATAATAATAAAATTTACCCCTGCATAAGGCTGCAGCGTGTAACTAAAATTAAAATTATTTTTAGTAGCTGAGATAGCTTGAATAAGTTTTTTTTGACCATTATCCTCATACAAGAAAATGGAATCCAAAACACCAAGGCCATCCACAACTTTTATTACTAATTCTTTTAAGGTCAATACAGTGTCAACCTGACTAAACATACCAATTCGAGAAAGTTCGAATTTTTCTCCGCCACACATTGACGGACCGGGGCTTGTCCAAGAGGATGATACTGTAATAATGTGGGCATGTACTTTCTCGTTAGCACCAAACGTAGTAAATAGAATTACTAATAGGATTTGAGTAAATTGTTTAATTGTTTTCATTATTTTCTTTTGTTTATATAAATTAAAATTAGTTTATTTGACCCAAAAGACATCATCTCCTCGGTCAAATAAACTAAGCAATTTACACAAAAGCCTGCCTGTCAAAGAACAATAGAATTAAGGGTATATTAGCATAAATATGCTTATTTGTCAATAGATTCTGGACTACCCACACAAAATACCACCTTTCGGGGGTATCCTCTTTATTTATCGTATCTCGTATGTAATTACGACATTTGATGTATATTTATTCTCACCTGTAGGAAGATTCACTCCTGGTGCCTCAACTTTTGCCATACCTGCATTCATGCGAATACTGTCATATGCAACTGGGTATACCCCACCATTAGTATTTTCAGAGAAACTCTGGATTTTACCAAGTCGTACCCCTAGTTGATCAGAAAGCATATCAGCCTTATCTTGTGCATCTTTTATTGCATCAGTGCGAGCCTTATTCTTAGCGTCATCTTCATTTGCAAGTGTAAAATCTGGACCATTTACATTTGTTGCTCCCCATTCAGCAAGCTTAGCACCAACTTCTCCAGCTTTATCTAAATTCTTCACCTTAACTGTCACTGTCTGATTAAATGTGTATCCGACAATCTTA
>CAZRUN010000008.1:0-23341 GCA_964603415.1 uncultured Candidatus Saccharibacteria bacterium
CTGTTGCCGGCGCACCGTCAACCATGTCCTTCGCTTCTTTAAGACCAAGACCAAGAACTTCTTTAACAACTTTCATAACTGCAATCTTTTGCTCACCTGCCGCTGAGAGGACAACTGTGTAAGAAGATTTCTCTTCTGCAGCTTCACCTGCTCCTGCAGCTGGACCAGCTACTGCCATTGCACCAGCTTTAACATCAAACTTTTCCTCAAGAACTTTTACAAGCTCATGGAGATCAAGAACTGACATCTGCTCGATTTTACTGACCATGTCAGCAAATTTTGTATTTGTTTCTTCCATAAATATTACTTCTTACTATTATTTCTTTTTTGCTATCTCAGAGAGAGCTGTAGCAAATTTCTGTACCGGGGCAATGAGAACCGAGACAAGTTGTGTGTAGAGTACATCACGTCCAGGAATGGTTGCAATAGCCATCATTGCATCTTTGCCGAGATATGTACTTTCGTACACGCCTCCAACAATAGATACAGTGCCTTTGTGAGTCTTTGAGAATTCAAAGACAGCGCGGGCTGCAGCTATCGGATCCACACTGGTTGCAACACCTATTTGTCCCGCCAAGTCAGGGTGCTCCCCTGCGTATCCCATGTCACTCATTCCACGCTTTGCAAGCGTCTTCTTGATGACAGTGTAGGTAACACCAGCAGCTTCAAGCTCTCTACGAAATGCATTCGTATCAAATACTTTAAACTTACTGAACTCAACGAATACAACACACTCTTTGCCTTTTAGAATTTCAGTCAAATTATTAGTTTGACTTTGTTTCTGTGCAAGTGTAATTGCCATATATAAAATAAAATGAACCGCTAAACGCGGCTGTAGTCCCCACCCTTAAAAAGAATAGTTCGACTTCGGCAGGTCTTATGGTCGCCTGCTGTCTACAGCCAGTACGATTATATTAGCATAAATATAGAAAAAGGCAAATAAAAAGGAGGTGTAAGTTTTCAAGCTATACATCTCCTTAATTATTAGAAAAAATTCAAAACCACCATCGGCCTTTTATATAGTATATGCGCAAACAGACAGTATGGCAATATGTTATTAACAATCCCCGTACGCAGCACAACCTGACCCAGTATTAACAGGACGAATTCCATTCTGTTGATTAGTAGCAAAGGTTTGATCAGTATAATAAAGGATACCGACACCAATGGCGATCATGATGGTAAACCCTATTATAACTTTCATCCCGTGATTCATATATGTGCATTATAACACAAAGTCACAATTGGTGCTTAGCGATTAATAAGCCAAATTGCGAGGGTAAGAATGACTAAGTTTAGAATAATCAAGAGGGTTGTTTTTTTATAACTAGATGTTTTACGGTAGGAAAGGAAGAGAAAGAAAGTACTTAAAAGAAGCCCGGGGATTAAAAAAGTTAAATAATACTTTATCTCTATATGAGACCCATCTATTTTATTAGAATAAATTAACAACATCAATAGATACAGACCCCAAGCACTTAAGAAGTAAAATATTTGCTTATTTTTTTTAAAAAAATAAATAATTATAGAAACCAAAAGACCTACTGGAAGTAAAACTAACCAACCCAAGAAAAAATCCAATGTACCTAAATTATTACTCCCCCACATATTATTATTCTTAATCTTTCTAATAAAATCACCTAGACCCCAATCACCACGCAAAGCACTTCCAGCAGAAGCAATTTGTGTTTTTGCTAAATCCCTATCCTTCTCATCACTTCTTATATCCACAATTAGTATATCATTTTCAACTGGTTGATTAACAACCATATTCATTTCAGTTGGAGGATCCGCCACCTTTTGTATTACATTAACAGGAACAGTCTCCTCTAGTACTGAACTATTAGAATCAAGAGCTAATACTATTGGAACAATATCCTCCTCCTTAGCTGTCGGATTAGTTGAATTAACCAAAACAACACCATCCGACGGAGGAGTAACAGGCTCCGAACCCGTAATAGGCTCTTCAGGATCTTCTTCGATATCTTCATCAGGAAACAGATCGGTAGTCTCACCATTGGACCCTATTTCTGTGTCTGGAACACTATCCCCATCAGTATCCAAAACGATCTCAGTATTCGGAGTACCAGGGGTAATATGGATCTCTGAATTAGATCCGTTTGAGACCTCTTGAGAATCAAAGCTAGTATTTGATGTTTCTTGATTCCCTACACTATGACCAATATCAACCGCAACTGCTCCAGAGCCTGTGTTCTTAATTTTAACAGTGTAAGTACTGTTACCAATAGCCCCAACGACTATCATGCCTTCCATGACTTCATACAGTACATTTGGTATCTGTGTTTCAATAATCACTCTATCATTCCCTTCCTCATCCTGTACGGTAATCGGACCAGTGTGACGCAACTGATCATCATACACATGTACCTCGGCAGGACCATGAATCACAGTCGTAGTCATAGGTACAGTGTCATACTGTACCGGTATTTTTGATTCCTCCAATAGCGGAACTTCTTCAGCACCTTTATCTTGAATAATTGCACTGATTAAGTTTATAGCTGAACTGGATTCAAGCATTGTGCCATGATCAAGACTCGTCTCATGCAATCGGTTGTATTCATAGAGGTCAATAAAATGACTCTGCGTGTTAGGATTACCAGAGGCACTACTGCGATTGAGCACCGTCCCATCTCCATAGATTGATTTTTTAGGAATTATTCTAAATCGACAACTAAACACATCGTCCTGATCACAAGGACCAAAAGCATAATTTTTATAAAATAACTGATAGGTAGTTAATATACCAGTCCCTGATATCTCATGTACTTTTATATTTTCTGGAAAAACATACTCATCTAAAACTCCATGAATATCTGTCTCCGCTCTATTGTACAAAACCCCATTCCCTATCGTTGGATAACGAGTATCTGTAATATTGGGTAATGTTCTTTGATTATGAACATCTAGGATAAAATCTTTTAACTCAGTATATGTATCAATAGAATTACCATATACAGCACTATATATTGAATGATCTAAAGCTGGATCAAGTACAATCGGGGCTTCATGTAATGCTAATCCTTCAAAATATTTCTCACTTGGCAATAATGAATATGTCATAGGAATGTTTCGTGCCATTTCTCTATTGTGAGATTCAGGTGCTAGTATAGAAACAGGAAACTTAAATTCGAGTCCATGAAGCAGAGCGGTTATCGCCTCCGGCGTGCCATTCTGAGGAACACCAGCAAGTACAACCTTATCGACGAGATGTTGCTTCCCTTGAGATTCTAGTTCTTTAACTAGCATTTTAGTCAACAAGCCACCATTTGAATGAGAAACAATAGTAACTTTTCCTGTATGCGAACCTGCGGCCATCCGCTCTAACTCAGCCACAATATCCATCTTTTGCCCGTTGGGTAAATCAATACCATGAGAGAGAATATAATCAACGTTATACCGCCAATCATATGGGACCGGAGTATAATCAGTTATGATATTTCTTTGTTTTAAACTATTTAAATCTTCATTAATAGAGAAATAGAAACTTTTATCAAAAACTCCTTTCGTTACATTCGTTCTCTCAATTATATCTTTTGTATAGATACCTGGTTGAGACTCTCCTTGTATAGTTGCATACAAATCTTCAACATCTGACCTCCAATTAGGTTCCCATAGCTGATCCTCTGTACCATCTTCCCTTTTGTTATATAGCCGACTACCCTCTATCCCAGGCAAAAACAGAACCGACGAACAACAATGAATAAGTCCTGGATCATATGCCTTAAACGGAACAAACATAATATTCTCATCAACCATTGGACCATTTGTTCGTTCTCCTACACCTACTATATATGGACCTTGTGAGGTACCCCAGTAGTTATCAGTAGCATCAATGGTGACAAGTTGAGCCTGGTCTAATATAAACGGGCGTTGATCCTGCACTGTACCGGAAAAGACATTCTCACTTATTTTAATATGTACTGCTCCGGGGTCATACAGAGACCCGGATTGATCTGAAACCCGGATAGTATGATAACCATCTTGAATAAAATCAGTATTCTTAACATCTAAATGAAGTGAATTCTCTTCCGTTATATCTGAACGTAATCCAACATATAAGAAGGCATCAATAACATTACCACTCAGCGCTGTATAGCTAATACTATCAAGGGTTAAATGAACGCCACCAGCACCAGTTGCAATAGGTACAGTACGGCAATCAGTAAAAGAAACATGAGTAAAGACAGTTGTACTCCTTGCGACAATAGTACACCAATTTCCCCTATTAATAGATACATGCTCAAAATTAACATGTACATCATTTAAAACATCCCCTACACGAATTTGATTAAATCTATTATCCTTCGCAGTAATTGTTATGGGATTTTCCGTAGTACCAACAGCATTAAAAGTACCATTGGTAACACTAATCGAATAATCATCTGCAATCTGTAGTATAACTCCGGGTTCAACAGTAATAGTAATAGGCTGCGTAATAGTTATTCCATGATTGAAAACATATGGCGAGCCAGAAGCTGGTAATACATACGTACCCCCATTTTCTATAGCAATTTTTTCTAAATCATCATCAAGATCAAACGTTGTATCAGCAAAAACATATCCGGGAATACAAAGAAATATTCCACATATGAATAACACCGCTAACAGCATGCGCTGCATATATACACAATATATCAATATGTATCTAAAAATAATCTAAACTAAAAATCAAAATACCCGCATGAGCGGGTATTTTGATTTTTAGTTTATTTCTGCAGCAATATTGTTGCTACATTTTGACCCTGACCACAATCAACCAAGATGGTCTTAGGCAATGTTGCACTTGAGAGCTTAACGATTTTAAAGCCATAACCTTTGATAGACACTGCTCCATTAATGTTAAGATTACGAGCCAATGGTCCACGGTTATCAATCATAATACTAGTACCGTTCTTATACGTAACGTTATTCGGTACAGCCTGACAGTTTTTATCAATCTGAATACGACGATCTTTATATGCTACGAGAGCTTGCTGGTACGACATACTTGCAGCAGGTACAGATACAGCAACAGGAGTAGTAACTGGTGTTGTGTCTTCAGCACCTTCTGTTGTATCTTCAGCGACAATAGCACTTTCTTGATCAACGACAACATCATCTTGATTCATGTTCTTTGCACGAACCATGAAAATAACAATAGCGATTAGTACGAGAGCAGTAACGAGTATCCAAGTCATACTCTTATTTTTTTGTGTAATAGGTTCCATGTATATATGTATTAGTAATAATAAACTATATTAAGTATACCATACAATAACACACAAAAGTGACAATACAAAAACCTCTTTCGTGTGAAAGAGGTTTTTGTATATCATTTTTTATTTTTTAAGCGCGTCTATTTCAGCCTGATATATTGTTTTCATTGTCGGGTTAAGCTCTATTGCTTTTTGCCATAAAGCCATTGCTTCTGCTTTTTCATTATTAGTTTCAGCTATCCTAGCAAAATGAATAACTAAATTTATTCTAGCTTTCGGTGTACTTTTTATCATACCCTCTTGATATATCTTTTTTAGATCAGCAAATGAAGTTGCTGTTTTTTCATCAAGTACCGTTAACTTCCACTTCCAATAGTCAGTATTCAATGCATTTAATGATATAGCTGTATCGAGTACAGTTTGAGCTTTAAGCCATTCTCCTTGCGCACTATACACACCAAACATTCCAGAGTACGGAAGATCTGATTTATTAGAATAGGTCGCTGCTTGATTGTAGTACGCAAGAGCACCAGCATAATCTTTTGAACCATATGCTTTTTGAGCTTTTTGCATTGTAGCACTAAAATCAGGTGACGCAGTAATTACAACATCTTCTTGATTATTATCCTCCGAAGAATTAGACGTGTCTGAATTCTCTTGAGTATTTTCGGTTTCTAATATTGAATCTTCAACAGCAGTATTGTTTGATTGAGATTGATTTTTCTTAGTATATAAAACCAATCCTAGTACAATAACAACAACCACAAGACCGATAATAGCTGTTTTTCTTGTAAATGTTAATTTCATATATACAATTATAGGGTTAAAATAAAAATAAAACAACCCCCTTTCGGGGGTTGTTTTATTACTTTTTTAAAGAAAGATAACTTTATCCTTTGATCTGAGTGATTAAAGACTAGTTAGTCTTTGTCATTCCAGACAATGGCATAGCTTGGATCAAGTAACCGTTTATCCAGTCAGCTGATGAAGTAGCAGCAGTTCCTGCGTCTACAACTGTCTCAGAGTGAGGCAAAGCTGATAGGTCAGACCAAATTACATTTGGACCGTCAGTCACTGTTCCACCATCAGTACCATGAGTTGCATCATCCTGAGCTGCACCACCTGTTGGAGCAAGACCTATAGTTGCTTGCGCACCTGTAGTATCAAGATCGATCAAGTAACTGTTAGCTGCAGTGTGAGCTGAACTATCGTAGGCAAGATTGATGTTAATTGAATCATCTTCTGCACCAACTGTGAATCCAGATGGAGTACCTTTCAAAGTAAATTCTGTAGCAACACTGATTTGTTCTTCAGTAGCCCATGTAATTATACCTGTAGTTGTACCTTCAGCTAGAGTGGTTCCACCTGATTCAATTGAAGCACCTGCGGTATTGTGGATATCAACTAATGAAGTGATATCTGTAGAACCGCGGTACAACTTGAATGAACCCATAGTCAAAGTTTGGTCAGTTGAGTTATCAGTGATAACACTTGTGAACTTCAATTGTTTTAGAGCTACTGCACCACCTGTTGGTGTAACAACAAATTTGTAAAGATCGTTTTCAATAGCATTTGTTAATGCTGATGAAACTGTACTTTGTGAAAGTGTTGGAACAGCAGCACGAGCGATTGAAGCAGCACCTGCTGGGTTGTTTTCAATAGAAGGACCAGCATCGTTAGCTGATGCATCTGATACTCCTGCTTGAACAGCAGTGAAATCAGTCATTGTTGTTGTCAATAGAGCTCCTGTTGTACCTGCACCTAGACCAATTGATCCAAGTTGTAGTTTAACAGTAAGAGTCTTTGATGTGTTAGCTGGGACATTAAAGTTAAGACCTGAGAATGTCACAGTTGAAGCACCAGACATTGTACCAACAAGTGTAGCGCCATCGTAAAGGTGTACATATTGTACAACTGTATTAGCGTTTGTACCAAGTGTTAGAGTAACATCTGTAACCTTAGCATCAGCAGTTAGTGCTGAGAACTTGAAGGCTGCAGAGTCAACTGTTTGGTTATCAGCAACAAGAGCAATTACTGGAGATGTAGCATCTAGAGTAGCTGTCAATGTAGCAGCACCGTATACAATTGTCTGACCATCTGTATCAGCAGCAGTTGCAGTTACAGAAGTGTTACCAGTCAATGAGATACCTGAAACTGTAAGATCAGTTTTGAATGAATCAGTTGCTGTAATAGCCTCTGCACCAGCAGCAGCGTTAAGACCATTATCTGCAAGATTAGCATAC
The DNA here is from genome assembly GCA_964603415.1 of uncultured Candidatus Saccharibacteria bacterium. Taxonomy (GTDB): domain Bacteria; phylum Patescibacteriota; class Minisyncoccia; order Phycocordibacterales; family UBA9973; genus 2-01-FULL-33-17. The sequence continues at coordinate 7,460 of CAZRUN010000008.1, forward strand.
AATTCAATTGTCAAATTTTGACTCTTAAGAAGTGTGTAGTTGATTGAGAAATTATTGTCAGCAGCAGCCACTGTTGAAAGTGGTGATGGTTGAGCAACGATATCTGCACCTTTTTTGATAACTACATATGCACTTGTCAAATCTCCATTTTCGAATGAGTTGTCCGCTACTGCGTCAACATCCAATGAAAGAGTAGTTAGAAGAATATCTTCTGTTGCACTACCTGCCAAGTTCCATGAACCAATTTTGAAGTTAGTTACAGGAAGAGTTGTTGTCTGACTTGCACCGTATGTATTGTTTCGAGCTAGAGTCATTGATCCTGTAGCGATAGTAAGCGTATTCGCTGATACTGTAGCTGTAGGAGCATTAAATGAACCTAGTGAATCAATACGCTGTGCGTTTGAAGAACCAACAATAATCTTAGCTAGAATAGTATCACTTGTATCAAGTGAACCTGTTCCATCATTGTCGTATACATCAGCATGTACTTCAACCATTACAGATGTGCCTGGCATAACTGTATAGTTTGTAGTAAATGATGTACCCGCAGCAAGCAATGTTGCTGATGAACCGTATTGAACACCATTGATCAATAGGCGTCCATTACGGAGTGTTGCTGCAGCGTTAGCCGCACCATCATCAGTAAATGTGAATCCTGCTGTCAAAGTTTCAATCTTAATTGGTTCACCGTAAGCAGTAACTTGGAATGTTCCAAGATTTACGTCATTACCATTCAAAACAAGACTTGTTGAAGGTGATGAATTATCTCTTTGGATTGTAAGTGTACCACCAGATGTTCCTGAGATTGTGTTAGCTGCTCCTGATGTCCAAGGAGTAGCTGCTGGAGTAACGTTTACACCAAAACTTGAATCAACAAAGTCAGCATCAGCTGCTTGGCGAAGTGAGAATTGGAATGTACGTGAAGAACCTGAAACGATATCAGCGTCAACACGAATCATTCTTGAACCCGCTGCCAAAGTAACTGGAGCTGCATTCATGTCGAATGTTACATATCCCATAGAATCTACACCAGCTGCTGTACCAACCTGAATTCCGTTAACATATAGTTTGAAATTCTGGAAAGCTGAAGCTGGAGCTGAACCAACATTACGCAATGCTAGACGCTTCATCATAACATCTCGGTTTGAGATAGTTAGAGTGTCTTGCCATACAGTAACATTAGAACCTGGGTTTATAGTAGCACCTGAAGGAGTAACTGTGTTATGAGCAACAGTTGCAAGTGTAGCTGAAGCAACACTGTGAATATTTCCTGAAAGGTTTGCTGTGACTACTGAACCACCTACTGTGTTAAATGACACAAGCTTTACACCAACAGTTTGACCTGAAGTTGAAGCAGCAATGTCAGAACGTACAGAAATAGTCTTTGTACCACCTACTGTAAAGATTCCAGCTGGAATGTTGAAAGTCACCATTCCGTTGTTTGAAACTGAAGCAGCATCTGTCAAACGAGTTGCACCATCAAAGAGGTACACATTTGAAAGAGTTGAGTCAGCTGAAACACCGATACGCTGAAGAGTTACGTTAGTAACTGTTCCTGTACCACTGAAAGCAAAGTTAGCTAGGTTAGCTGTTGCTTGACCTGCAACCAATGTACTTGAAGCAGGATTGTTTGTAGCAAGCATAGCTGTAACAGAACCTGTTTGAACAGGACCTGAACCAGATGAATCACACTTTACACCAGTTGTTGAACTGTATCCAGCAGTTGATGTACAACCAGCTGGAAGATTTCCTGATGGAGCTGTAGAACCATTAAGAGCAGCACGTGTTAGAGGACCAACGTAGCCAGAAACTGGAGTGATTCCCTTCATTGTCTGGTATGCTTTTGCGGCTGCTTGTGTAAGACCACCGTAGTAAGTTGTACCAGGAAGAGTTGAACCTGTCTCCGCGTTAAGGCGTAGTTGAAGTTCTCTGACGTCATTGTTACGCATTCCGAATCCGAGGTTCATGTTGAACATGTACGCAGCGGAAGCATTAACAGCTAGAGCACCCGCTAGGGTTGCAGCCGTAACGAAAGCGATTATTTTTGACTTAATATTTTTTTAATGATTTGTTTATATCCGAGACCTACATGTATTTTTATGTACACATATGTAACGCTACGATGCACGATTTATGCTTATTTCGACACTGTCCATACATAAGCGCATGAAACGAGTAATAAGCGATTTGTGCACATTGAAAACTTCTTATAATAACCTCCTCTATCCGAGACTATTATAGAGAGCTTCTCACATTAAGTGAGTCACTCACTCTGGGAAGTAAAACCAGAACACTCAGTATTATAGTATGCACTGTGTGAAGCATAGGTGACTGCACACATTTTAAGTGTGCGCAGTCATGGCGCCTCCCCGATTGAAAGCGGTTTGGCTCAGATGACAATGCACTAACGTAATAGTACATTAGGTGCACCGCTATCTGCCTTGTCGACAGGGCCGATACGGATGCCGACAATTGAAATCGATACCCGCATTATGTCTATCATCTAAAATCATTAAAAATAATTTTAGATCATAACGCGAAGACCGAACTGAAGTTCAGGACATCAACATGTCTACGATATTCAGTTTTCAATGATCGGTCCGATTGATGTGAACAGTCTGAGACTGCTCACACCTAGAGTATATCATAAAGCAAGATACTTCCGCAAGGTTATCCCCTACTTTATTCCATGAACAAGACGATAGCGAACCCAACGTTTTGATCCTACCTTTTCAAGAGTGCCATCTTGAGTCAGCTCAACGAGTTCTCTTTGGATGGTTTTTTCACTGATTGGACCCTCGCCACCATAGCGACTATATTTCTCAACAAGCTCACCAAGCGTTAATTCCTTATACCCAGAATGTGAAGGTAATTCACGGAAAAGCTTTAGAATAAGACTACGTCGTTGTAAACGACCCATCTCTTTTTCTAGTTTACCTAAAGAGCGTTCTGCTGCATGTACAGAAGAGGTTTCGTGCACGTCCGCCATGGTTGTATGTTCAGACCCAGAAATAGCAGTATTCTCCTCAGAAGCAGGCATCGGATTACGATAAAAAAGCTCCCCTAAATCAATACCAAATGACATATCGGTACGAAGCGGTACTCGAGCTTTATGAGGAGAACTTGTATCAAGAATTGAAGTATCTAAACGCGCAATAAAACGATCAATTTCAGCGATTAAAATAGATGCATTCATACTACTCACATACCCCATTATTTCAAGAACTGAAACATACTCTCGAACTAAAATAATTTGAGAATGAGCACTACGAAATTCAACGCTACTAACCTGCACATTTCCCATAATATGGGCGATTGCTTTCATGGCATTTAAGACTGCTTCTCTGGCTTGATAACGCAGTGGCTCCGCCTCCTCGACACAGTCAGTCACCATGTATACAGCCATGGTAATTTGTTGAAGATTCTTTATTAAGGACATTGATGTCCGATAGGAAGTCGTTGTAATATAAGACTTATTTGCTACTGAAGTATTTTCTAATCCTGCCATATATAATCAATGTCCTTTATAATATTTTCTATCGGACATTGATGTCCAATAGAACGTGTATGTGCATTATACATGTCCTTTAGAAGCATGCAAGGACCTAAAAATAGCCATTAAAAATGAACCTCACTACGACACAGAATGTAGTACTTTTCCCCTTTTATTTTAGTGCACAAAATCATATACTATATACATATTTATATGATATTTGGACATGGCAAAAAGTAGAGGAAAGAAAAACGATAAGCTCTTTGGAATTAAGGATGAAGATTTATCTTTACCTGAATTTTCACTACCTGAAATACACCCAATTTCATCTGATACAAAGAAGATTATTGGGGGTGTTCTATTGATCGTTATTACCCTAATCTTAGTCCTAGGACCCTTCGGTCAAGCTGGAAATTTTGGCCTCACATTGTACCGAAAACTATACGCAGTATTTGGTATATCATACCCTCTTATACCACTCTTAATTGGTGTACTGGGAATCAAATTAGCACTCCGAAAAGAGATTCATTTTCGTATCCTTCCGAGCATTTTGGGAGTAGTTTCACTCTTCGTATTTTTAGCACTTCTCAACATCTTAGGTTCTGTCTCTCACCTCGGCGGCACTGCTGGAGATATTCTCGCGGTCTCACTTCGCGCGCAAATTGGAGCCATTACTGCCGGAGTACTTCTTGCTGGAATCTTGATTGTCTCTCTTCTTGTACTCAGTGACAAAGGACATATTAAGATGCCGCAAAGTGGAGTTCCGACCCTTAAGTTCCCTTCCTTCTCTCTACCAAAATGGGGACGAAAAAATGAATCTGAAGAGTATGAATTCGAAGAAGAAACAGATGAAGAAGATGCAGTAGAAGACAATGAAGAGGAAGACTCAGTAGACAGTGAGCTCCATACAGTACTCTCACCAAAGAAAAAAGATGTCGTCTCTGAGACTCCAAGTAAGGAGCTAAAAGTGAGCGGTATGGTGAATATTGGTTCAGCTGATTTTGAAATCAAAGCACACAAGAAGACAAGTTACACTCCCCCACCACTATCACTTCTTGAGACAGATAAAGGTAAGCCAAATGTTGGGGACATCAAAGCAAACTCAAACATCATTAAACGAACACTGATGAACTTCGGTATTAATGTAGAGATGGATGAGATTACTGTTGGTCCAACAGTAACAAGATACGCGCTCAAGCCAGCTCAAGGAGTGAAGCTCGCTCGCATCGTCGCACTTCAGCAAGATCTATCTCTATCACTCGCTGCACACCCTATCCGTATCGAGGCACCGATTCCAGGAAAGTCTCTCGTTGGTATTGAAATCCCGAACAAGGTCAAATCAATGGTCGGCCTCGCAAGCTTATTCTCTGATGCTGAATTTGCTCAAGGGAAGAAACCTCTCTTGGTAGCACTCGGACGAGGACTATCCGGTAAGTCAGTTGTCGCAAACCTCAATAAGATGCCTCACGCTCTGATCGCTGGTACAACTGGATCAGGTAAGTCAGTAACTATCCATACACTCATAACATCACTCTTGTATAGAAACGGACCTGATGCCCTCCGATTTATCTTCGTAGACCCAAAAAGAGTCGAACTAACACTCTATAATGGTATCCCTCACTTACTCTCACCAGTCATCACTCAACCAAAGCAAGCCATCATGGCGCTCAAATGGGCACATAAAGAGATGGATAGACGATATAACCTCCTTGAGGCAAACAAGGTTCGAGATATTGAGTCATATCACAATACAGTATTAAAGAAGAATCCAAACGAAGAGGCAATGCCATATATTGTCATCGTCATTGATGAGCTTGCGGATCTTATGCAAGCATACCCTCGAGAACTCGAAGCCGGAATCGTTAGACTCGCTCAAATGTCTCGTGCTGTTGGTATTCACCTTGTCGTTTCCACTCAGCGCCCAAGTGTTGAAGTCATCACAGGACTAATCAAAGCTAATATTCCGACTCGCGTCGCCCTACAAGTAGCATCACAAATCGACTCACGAACTATTATCGACCAACCAGGAGCAGAAAAACTACTTGGTAGGGGAGACATGCTCTATCTTTCAAGTGATTCACCTCAGCCAGAACGTCTCCAATCAGCATTTATATCAGAAGATGAAGTTAAGGCTGTCGTTGGGTATCTTGTGAATGCGTATAAAGATGAAATTCCAAATGAAGTTAACTTCACTACTTCCAACAGTAACGGTAGTGCGAGTGACATCTTCTCAGCTAGTCTTGAGGACTCTGGCGGCGATGATGATGATATGTATGAGCTTGCAAAAGAAGCTATTCTTGAGGCTGGTAAAGCATCAACATCATATCTACAGCGCAAACTCAAATTAGGATATGCACGAGCAGCGCGATTAATGGATATGCTTGAGGACCGTGGTATAATAGGACCAGCGGACGGTGCAAAACCACGTGAGGTCTTAGGTGGTATACCGAAAGAAGAGATGAGCGAAGAATAATATTTAATACATATAATGACTCATTCAATTAACAGCCTACAATCACAAATTTGGAAAACAATCCTCATAGTGTTTGCTGTCCTTGTTATCAGCTATGGCATATTCCGCATCATACCAATCATTCGCGGTGTTAACATCACCACAGCGGAAGCAACAGAATCAGAAGTACAGAGTAACTCACTTACACTCCATGGTGCTGCGGAGCACGCACGAAGTCTTTCAATTAATGGACGCCCGATACTTATAGACCCATCTGGAACATTTAGCGATGAAATCATGTTAACAAATGGTATAAACAGAATTACCCTTGTCGCTGAAGATATTAGAGGTCACATACACACAAAAGAAATTGTTATTACCGGCAGCCCATTAAAAGAATCAAGAGAAGTCGCTCAGATTTCCACAGAAACAAGCACTCATTAATAACACTAAGTTCATATAGTATGGCAATCACAAAGAAAGTTAAAAAAGCTCCTAAGGAAGAAATTGGTACAAGTGCACTTGAATCAACACTACGCTCTATCCAATCAAAATATGGTGAAGGCTCAATCATGAAATTGGGTGATGCGCCAAAGATAAATCTCTCTGTTATACCAACAGGATCAGTCGGACTTGATATGGCACTTGGTGTTGGTGGTATGCCATGTGGACGTATCATTGAAATCTTTGGACCAGAATCAAGTGGTAAGACAACATTAGCTCTCCATATTGTTGCTGAATCTCAGAAAAAAGGTGGAACTTGTGCATATATTGATGCTGAACATGCAATGGATCCAGAATATGCTAAGAATCTTGGAGTAAAGATCAATGATCTTCTCATTTCGCAGCCCGACCATGGCGAACAAGCTCTTGAAATTACCGAGGCTCTTATCCGCTCAGGTAAGATTGATGTTGTTGTTATCGATTCAGTTGCTGCACTAACTCCAAAAGATGAAATTGAGGGTGATATGGGTCAATCTCACATGGGTAAACAAGCCCGTCTTATGTCTCAAGCACTTCGAAAACTAACAGCAATTGTAGCCCGATCAAATACTGTTGTTATCTTCATTAACCAAATCCGTATGCAAATCGGTGTTATGTTTGGTAACCCAGAAACAACTCCAGGTGGTAAGGCGCTTAAATTCTACACATCTGTTCGTTTAGACATTCGCCGTATTGCACAAATTAAAAAAGGTGAAGAAGTTGTTGGATCACGTACTCGCGTTAAAGTTGTTAAGAACAAAGTAGCAGCGCCATTCAAACAAACTGAATTCGACATCATCTATGGCGAAGGTATTTCGCATGAAGGTGAACTTATCGCACTTGGCGAGCAATGTAAGGTTATTGAAAAGATGGGTCAATCATACGTATACAAACCAGTGAAGCCAAAAGATGGCGAAGAAGAAATCAAACTTGCTCGTGGTTATGATGCAAGCCGAACATTTTTGAGAGAAAATCCAAAAATTGCAAAACAAATCCTAAGTGATATCAAAAACGAATTTGAAAACATGCAAAGTAGTTTTGTAAAATCAAGTGCAAGTGCAGAGGAATAATATATTTTTATCCATGAATAAGAAATACATACTCATACTTAGCACTATTACCCTCTTAGTTATAATTTTGGGTGTACATAACGGAATTAATGATTTCAAAGACAATCAACCTGAACAGTCCACAGCGTCGCAAAATATAGAACAATGTATTATTACAGTACAAGGTAATCAATATAACGTTACAGAGTTTAAAAAGAAACATCCTGGTGGTGACATATTTAAGTGTGGCGAAGACATGTCAGAAGCATTTCAAAAGAAACACAAGGGATACCTCCCTATGATCGAGAAGCTAAAAGTTAATTAATTTTAAAAACCTTCCCCACCGAGTAGTGGAAAATAAAATAGGTGTTGTGAATATTCACAACACCTATTTGTTTCAAGTTAATTTGAAACAATAATTTTTTTTGAGGTATTATTATACCTTACTATATACATACCAGTAGGAAGATATACAACGTGTTTCTCTTCCCCGCCCCTGCACGAGGCAACTTTTTGTCCAGAAAAAGTATAAATATCTACTTCCATTTCTTTGTTGGGTTGAATTGATAATCCTCCTGGGATTGAAACACAGACGTGCAACTGAGCTTTTTCCATTTCAACAATATCAGCTTCAAGTGCATCAAAGAGTGCACTAAAGCATCCAGACTCATCAAGATCCTCGATTATGTATCCACGCACAGTAAATGTAGTTGAACAATGAAAAGAATCTTTGTAACTGGTTATAGCGGTGTATTCTCCAGGCTCAAGTAAGTACGGTAATACGTCGTAATGATCAAGCAACGTTCTTTCTTTTTCTTCCACGGTTTTTCCGTCCTTTTCTATTCTCACAGAAACAGGTATATATTTTTCCTGAAAAACACCAACCATGTATACTTTAAGAAAAACAATGGCTTTCGAGGCCTCCCCACGAGAACAATCTCCATCATGGATCGAAACGTTTGTGTGAATTGATTTTGAATGATCCTGTGCACTAGCTTTTCCTAAAAAGCCAGCAAAAAATGCCAAAAGAATGGCAACTGTTAATCTTATTGTTTTATTTTTCATATATTTTATTTAAAAGTATCATATAACAGATTATTAATCTGGTCAACATCTGTAAGCGAATTTGAAAAATAAGAATAATCTGCTAGGATAGAATAATGTTAGATTATAATGAAATCAAGAAAGGTAAGGTCATCATCTACGAAGATGAACCCTACGAAATATTAGAAGCCCATGTGGCCCGTACACAACAGCGTAAACCTCAAAACCAGGTTAAAATGCGCTCTTTAATCTCGGGACGCGGAGTTAATACCGTCTTTCATGCATCAGATACAGTTGATGAAGCTGATCTCATAAAACGTGATATTAAATTCTTATATGCAGCAAAGGGTGAATATTGGTTCTGCGACATAGATAATCCTAGTAATCGATACACACTACCAGAGACGGTTGTTGGAGACAGTAAGAAATTCTTGAAAGACAACTCCCCTGTCAGTGCAATGTATTTTGATCTTGATGATGAAGAAAAATTGATTGGAATTAAACTTCCAATCAAAATGGAGTTTCTTATCAAAGAAGCCCCACCAACAATCAAAGGTGCATCTGCAACAGGCGGTAACAAACGAGTCACGCTTGAAAACGGTACACAAGTTGAAGTTCCCTTATTCATTAGCGAAGGCGAAACTGTTCGCATTAATACTGATACTGGTGAATACGTTGAGCGAGTAAGTTAATCTTTCTAAAACAGCCCTGCCGAACAAGCAGGGCTGTTTTACTACATGTGATATACTTATCATATGGAACAACACTACGACCCGAATAATTTATCTGCTGGACACTGCGTACCATGCGAAGGTGGTACGCTACCCATAGACAAAGAAAGTGCTGAGGTATTGCTGAATAACATACCTAATTGGTCACTGTCTACGGACGGGAAAGCTATTCATAAAGAATATACATTCAAAGATTTTAAAGAAGCTTTAGCATTCACTAATACAATTGGCACTATCGCTGAAACTGAAGGTCATCACCCTGATATTACACTTTCATGGGGTAAGGTTAGTATTACTCTATCCACACACGCAATCAACGGTCTATCAGGGAATGATTTTATTCTTGCCGCGAAGATAGACGAAATTTAATTAACTCATCCAAAACATCTTAGAAAATTGAAATGATTTCTCTAAGATGTTTTTGTGTACCTTCTCATCATGTCCGTGCATATTACAATCATCGTTACCAAGCGGTATTAGTAACACATCTTTCCCAGTGATTTCTAAGAAATCATTTACAATTGGAATACCACCACCAACAAATGTATATACGACTTTCTTACCGAACGCATTCCCCAACAAAACTTCAATGTTCCTAATAAATACACTATCTGTATTAAGAAGAATTGGTGGATAACCATCAGTTTTTTTGATTGCAATCTTGCAATAAGTTGGCGTGTTCTCAGTGAGATACTGTTCTAGATTTTTAAGAATCACATCAATATCTTGTCCTGCAACAATACGAATGTTTAGTCTCACTTCTGCCTGAGCCGGAACAATATTAGCAAAACCATTTCCTACATATCCTGCACTGATTCCGGTAACTTGAATAGTTGGATAGCATCCGATCTGATTATAAAAATCAGTTCCCTTTTCTAATTTAGTGCCAGCAATCCCAAGTGATTTCAGTAATTCGTCTGGAACAAGATTCGCATCAGAGGGAGAATATAGATTAGGAAATGTAGCGATGCCATCATAAAACCCAGGTATTATTACTTCTCCATTTTCATCTTTAATCTTAGAAAGTAATGATACTAACTCTTCTCCAGCATTTGGAATTGCTCCACCAAATATTCCAGAGTGTACATCGGTGTCTGCGGTAGTAAGAGTTACTTTCATATTTGCCCCACCGCGAAGTGATACCTCAATTGCAGGATTATCGCCGGCAATTTCGCCATCAGAAATCATCGTATAGGTAATACTTTCCGGAAGATGTTCTTTGAGAATTTCTGGCAATACTGGATTACCGGATTCTTCATTCCCTTCTATGACAAATACTACATTCTTAGATAACGTCTTATTCTTAATCGCCTCAAATACATTTGCAATATGTATTAATACCTGACCCTTGTTATCAACAATGCCGCGCGCATAGATATAGTTCTCATCTTCTTCAACAGCAAATGGATCGTGCGTCCACGGCTGGCCATCAGACGGTTGCACATCGTAGTGTCCATATACACAGACAGTTTCCTTACTTCCATTATCATAACTAGCAAAAATAACTGGATTACATGCTGAGTTTTCTATCATCTTCACACTAAAGCCGCGAGAGATAAAAAGATCCTCAAGCCACTTGGCACAAGCAATACACTCATTTTTATATTGTGAGTCAGTAGAAATACTTTTAAAGCTAATAAATTCTTTTAGAATAGTTTTGTAATTTTCCATAAATAATTAAAAAATAAAAAATGTTGCCCTGGGGTAAAATACCCCAGGAGAACAATGGTGATTAAATCATGTCTGTGTTCATTCTACTACCAGGAACCCAGCAGCCGTTTATAAAATGAGGAAAACCATCAAATGGATCCTTCTTGTACGTGACCACGATAGTAGTTGTTTTCACAACATGAGACTCAGTAAAGCCAATATGGCTAGTGATGTTGATAGTACCTTCGATAGATTCCGAAGTACTTTGTGTTTGAGTGTTGTATAGATTTTCCATATTTTTATACAAGTTAGATTTTTAGCGCATATCCAGAGGTAAGCTATTAGGCGATTCAAGACTGGGATCATACTGATCCTGTAAATTTCGCCAATCAAGATATTCAGAATTTTGATTTTTTACTTCTGTCTCATTTTTGTTAATGAGATTACTTTTTGAGTTCGATTTTTTGTTTTGCTGATTCATATTTTTATATTTTTATTTGTGACTTTACTGTAAAAAAGAACACGAGCCGCCTAAATATATTAGTGGCTCGTGTGTATGTATAAAGTGTGTAATAGTTTCTAGTTATTTTTTTCTGCACAAACATAAGCCCCCAATGTTGAAATTGGATACCAGCGGACCACGGTATGTTTGCACGGTGAGTACATATTTAAGATATACACTACTTACTCTTAGTAAGTCAAATATATCTGGGGATAACTACTTTTTAGTATTGAAAAATAAGGAGTTCTTTTTTACTTTTAGTAATCTGCTCAGGCTTATCGTCGGTAATTAGATACATATCTTCGATACGAATACCGAGTGTATTAGGGATATAGATTCCAGGCTCACTGGTTACCATTTGTCCGGTTTTGAAGACTTGTTTTGATCGATAGTAAATTTTTGGATTTTCGTGAACTTTCTTTGATATTCCGTGTCCTAATGTATGGATAAAGTATACGGATAAATCTTTACCCTTGTAGCTATTTTCAGTTAAAATGCCTCGAGCAAAAGCATCTGCAGCAGATACTGGTCTTCCGGGTTTTAAGTGCCCTATAGAGCCAATTTGGGCCCTTAAAACAGCATTATATAAATCAATCTCAGTCTTTGTAGGTTTACCAACATAGACTGTTCTGGTCATATCACTACAATAGCCATCCATTTTTATCCCAAAATCAATAATAACAAAACCTTTTAATTTTGAAACTGTAGACACAGGGTGAATATCATTTCCGGCCCGTGGACCACTTGTCACAATAACAGGAAAGGATTCGGTTCCCCCAGCGTTATGAATCTCTTTTTTGATGAAATCAGCTAATTGTATTTCGGTCTCAAGAGCATGCTTGTGCAACTGTGTACAGATTTTAGTAAATATACTATCCCCTATTTTTGCGCATTTGCGCATAATTTCAATACCATTCTGTGTATTCATAGACGAATACTATCATGAAATAATGGCAATAAAAAACCGCCCCACGTATAGTATGGGACGGTAGGCATTAGAACAATAAGAACATTCGAAAGGTTACAACATTCTGAGAGGAAGGATTTTCTATACCTAACATGTTACCAGCGACATTATAATTATAAACAAAATTAAACGTCATCTGAACATCATTAGAAATATGTAATTTTTTTGAAGAAAGATCCACTCCACACAAGGCACCAGTATTTTTACCAAACATGCCACTGTTATACCAAGCATTAAAAGAGATAGCGCCTAATGTAGGTTTTTCCCATACAAGGCGATTCTTTATAATTATGTTTGGACTAGAAGATTGCCATGGCACAATATAGTGCGCAGCAAACTCATACTGTGGATACGTTTTTGTAGAAACATGTACACCAATACCAGACATGGAGAAATGAGGATCAAAGGAAATGTTAGGCTGAGCTATGGATGTTAAAAAGATATAACGCATAGTCATTTTCTTATATACTTTTTTATGAGTATATTGAGTAAAAAAATAGTTAGCTCCTGAATTTTCATCCAACAGATCTACTCCTTTCATTAAGAAAAAACTATTATTCCCTTTTTCAGCAGAACATATTCCAGCGATTGTATTGTTTGATCCAAGCGTGTTACCAGTTAGTGGTGCATACGGCCTTGATTCGAGCAATACAGACTTAGATATATCTATTGAATCTTTTTGTGCAATTACATTATGAGCACAGCATAGTATTATTATTATTATTTTTATATATTTCATGTTTTTTTGAATTAAGTAAAAGTGTAAATTAACAACAGTTACTTTTTCCAAGGTACATGACGTATACCAGGCGGAAAGCCAGGTAATAATTGTGCACAGCTGTAGTACCAACATATTGTTAAATACGACAGCCACACTAATACACTACTATCAACATATGTATAATCAGAGTTATAAACGTGATTATTACGATCAAGTACAACAACATCGTGAGTGATGAGCACGGGCCCAGCCCGAGAACTTTCCGTAATTTGATTTTCAGAATTATATCTTTGATACATACGTTTTGCTGATACATCAATACTACTAAAAAGTACCAATGTAAAACCAATTAGCATACTATGCTTAACAACAAATCCCCGTTCTTCAAAAAAGATACTAAGATTTTTAGCATTACTTTTTTGATAAGCTTTTAAAACACTAATAACATCTTGATGTTTTGCTTTAAAACCTCGTCTTTGCAGTCCGGTTGCTACCGATAGATAATCATAACCATCTGATGCTTTTCTTAACACTCCCCACAATAACGTGTACGGATATATAAGCAACATTCCAATGGCATACAATGGTTTTGCTTTTAAATACTCAAGACGTTTAGGATTGGCATATAACTGGGTTATATACCAACACAATGCAAATGGAAATAATACAAAATACCATTTTAAAACCCATAGAAGTATGATTTTAAAAACTTCATCCCACCAATTAACAGGTGGTGATTGTTTTCCATAATTCGGTGCAATTAAAGGTAAGAATTTATCTTGTGCCGCTTTAATATCACGAGTATCAAAAGCTTTATTTCTATACGATAGATCCTGCAGGTGATTAATTGTTCCAAGTGGCATAAAAGCAGAATACCCATTAAATCCGGCAGATTTTTCAACAAGCTTCAAATGAGTCATATCATCAAAATACATATATACTGTGTATTTATTTTGAGATGCTAATTTCTCAGCACGAGCTACAATTGGTTTTGCAATCTCTCTCAATGAATCTGTTAGTTCTTTCTCTCTTTCAAAGGACATCTCTCTAGTAAAAGAAATGTCACTAAATATACTTAATAGCCCAACTCTTATTAAGAGTAAGACTATAATTGCCATGCGGGCAATTATTATAATTACTGTTTTCATTTCCGTTACTATTATTTATCGAAATAATAAAATATTTTTATAATAAAGTCAATAGATCGTATTGGCTCCGAATGCGGGACGATGTTCGAAAGAGTTTGATTTAAATTGTAAAGGTGGTAGTGTAATAAAAAAGTATAATATGGCAATATCAGTAAAACGACTCATTTATATTATTGCTTGTATGGCTAGTAAGGGAGTTGAGCTTATAGAAGATACTGCAAATGATGAATGTTATATTTTCTTAGGTATGAATCAAAGAGACTTACCTATGGAATATGAAGAAATTATATGCCTGCGTGAAGCAGAAATCATAGAAGTTGATAGCGGTTGCGATGAAAAAGGATATGAAAGAACAGTGTATCGATTAACAGAAAAAGCTCAAGAAAAAGTACAAACACTTGTTAAGGAGGAAAAAAAGAGAAGGGAAAAACTAAAAAGATTACAATAGATTGTCTATACAAGACAGTCTATTTTTTTACTCTGTATATGGGATGAAGTTCGATTGAGTATTTTGGGGAAATAAAAAAAACGGGTAACAAAAATTGTATACCCGTAATGGAGTGTTATTAAGTGACTTCAAGTTACGAGATTAACCAGGCAAATAAAAAACCGCTCCTTATTAAAAGCGGCTTTATAAAATTTCTAAAACTTATCACCAGTCACCAACAAAAGTACCAGCGCTATAACTCTTTTGTTTGCATTTTTCGCAGTAAGCTTTACCTTTTTGGGAATTAAGGTCGCCATCGTCTTTCCCTATACTCATTACTTTGTTTATAATTTCTTGTGTAGTTAATTTTTCTCCACAATCGCTGCAAACAATCTGCTCAATATTTTTTAATGAGAGTTCTTTTCTTGAGTGAACTACAAAGAATATTGCATTCTCTAGTAAATGTTTATGTTCTGACTCATTTACCCATGACTCAATAAAATCATTCGCATTAGGACTTTCTGAAGTTGTTGCATACCTACCATTTTCCCAATCTCGTATATGAATCCAACGGTAGCCCTTGTTAATAATGTCTTCTGTTAAAAAGAAAAATTTTTTACCGAGAAGGGCTTTGTCTTTCATAAAAAAATTATTCTTTGTCATAAGCTCTTCGAACACATTATAGAAAGAAAGTGATTCCAATGTACTGCCATCAGAAACAGGAAATTCATTCATAATATCACCATAAGTAGAAGGTACAGCCCCTTTTATAAACTTATATCCTTTAACGGCAATAAGAAATCCTGATTCGGGTAATTCAACATGGAAAGCTGTTGCTGGTTGTAAATATTTCATAATTTGTACAATTTAATTTACTCAAATACTACATTATTTACATAAAATGTCAAAATCAACACAGTTATGTTTGAACTTTGTATTATAATCATCACCAATAGAAAAACCCCATCTCTGGGGTTTTTTCTAAAAGAATACTTACTTTGCGATAAATGGGAGTAGTCCCATGAATCGTGCACGCTTAACGGCTTCTTCCATTTTACGTTGGTTCTTTGCAGTAAGGTTTGTCTTACGGCGAGAAAGCAGTCTTGCATTAGGAGCAAGGAACTTTTTCAAAAGCTCAATGTCCTTATAGTCAATAAACTTTAAATTGTTAGAGGTAAAAAAATCTTGTTTCATATACTAGAACGGAATATCTTC
>CAZRUN010000009.1:0-1786 GCA_964603415.1 uncultured Candidatus Saccharibacteria bacterium
GGAACAACAGATGGTGGTTCAATGACCGGAGAATCTGATACTGGTGGAGATACTGAATAATAGAATATAAAAAATCCCCTGTAGGGGATTTTTTTATAGTTCTGTAACTGTATATTCTACTGGAGCAGTTTTTAGGTATTCTTCAATTTTTTCTTTTGAGAGTAGTCCTTCTTGAGCACCGACATATTGAACAACAGACATGGAGTTGATTGGTCCGTATCGTAGTGCCTCAATAAATGGTGTGCCAAGTGCCATCATTGCTGTAATTGTAGAAGATGTTGCATCTCCTGCACCAGTACGATCAACTGGCTCTTTAGGATCAGGGTACATTGGGAGGCTGTAGTATTTTTCTCCGTCTGATGCAGTGAGACCATTTGGTCCATCTGTGATGACAACGTATGTAGGTCCCAGTGCGCGAATACCATCATGGAGTTTTTTTACATCTGTTTCCTTTGACTTTAGGATAATACGAGCTTCCTCTATATTACAGAAAAATAGTTTTGTGTGTGCATATATCTTTGCTAATTTCTCAGTTCCAATTTTAATCTGAAATGTTCCTGGCTGAAATGCCATCTGTATTTCTGGATGAGAAACTAAAAATTGAGCTATTTCCTCATGAAATGGTAGGGTATGTTCTCCAAGTGAGCTCAAATACATCCAGCCGATGCTCTGGGTGTCTTCAGGTAGCGTGTAGTTGAATGGTGCATGTTTGATTAATATTGTCCTCTCTGCGCCATATCGCAAAACATAGTGGTAATTGGTTGGATATTCTTTTGAGACAGTAATTATGTCTGTACCGATAGATTCGTTTTTAAGAGCCTCAAGTGCTTCTTTTCCATGTTGATCATCACCAACACCACTGACGAGTGAACTTGAGAGTCCGAGGCGTGCTGCAGCAACAGCTGCGTTCGCGCTGTTACCAACCGCACGAACTTCAACAACACTCTTAAAGGGGATTTTTTGTCCAAATTTAACGCATAATTCACATTCGTGAGTCTTGATATTGCAGTGTACTGCAGCATCCTCGATTTCAATGAATGCATCGGTCACAAGGTCTCCAATGGCTAGGAATTGTATCGTTTGTTTCATCACCAGAGTATAGCATGCTATACTCTGGTGATGAAGACATTGCGTGAATATATACAAGAGGCAGATGCAAAAGGTGTTGCGATAGGTCATTTTAATATTTCAAATCTAGAAGCGCTCCATGGTATCTATTTAGCTGCCAAGAAGCTTTCAGGACTTATAGGCGAACCAGTACCTGTTATCATTGGCCTTTCTGAAGGAGAGGAAGAGTTTGTTGGCAAACATGAAGCAGAGGCTCTTGTTGAATCAATTAAAAAAGAAGATGAGTATCCGATATTTTTGAATGCTGACCATCACTATAGTTTTGAATCAGTTAAAGCATCGCTCGATGCTGGGTACGATGCTGCAATTATCGATGCAGTGAAGTTACCTATGGATGAAAACATTGCACTGACTAAAAAATGTGTTGAGTATGCACGTGCATTATCTATACAGACAGGCCGAGATATCTTAATTGAAGCTGAGCTTGGGTTTATCGGTCAATCCTCAAAAATACTCGATGAGATACCTGATGGAGTGAGTGAAGCAACTATGACGACTCCTGAGGATGCTAAAGCATTTGTGCTGGCAACTGGTATTGATCTCTTGGCTCCAAGTATTGGGAACGTGCATGGCATGATAAAAGGTGGTAATCCTAGACTGCATCCTGAGCGGGTCAAGGCGATTCGTGAAGCATGTGGCGTACCACTTGTACTCCATG
>CAZRUN010000009.1:1796-3030 GCA_964603415.1 uncultured Candidatus Saccharibacteria bacterium
GGGACGATGGATGAAGATTTCACTAATTGTATTAAGAATGGTGTTGATATTGTGCACATTAATACAGAAATTCGTATAGCATATCGTGATGCAGTGAAAGCATTCTTAGATGAGAATCCTAATGAAGTTGCTCCGTATAAATTTTTGAAACCTGGAGTTGACGCTATTGCTACAGTTGTCTTTGAGAGATTGAAATTGTTTAATAATATCGCCTAAATAGTATCGCCCTTAGGTACGTGAGGGTTTTTGTGTGTGGTTTATCCCCAGATATACTACCTAACCTGTATTTGAAATGCTAAAATGGCAATAGATATTCTTTTAGTCAATTAGTATTAATAATAAGATTCTATGGAAAAAATGTCCCCCAAAAAGATCGTGGTTACTATTATCATTGCAGCCCTGCTTATTTTAATTGTTAGCATGGGTGTTCGTAGGCCTACAAAAAATGTAGACAATGCTGCAATTACTGCTGCAGCATTAAAGTCTGCTAATGTGGCAGGTGCTGTTCCTGTACAGATGCTATCTAAAACTCTTCGACTTGGTAATAGAGGTGAGGATGTTAAACTACTCCAGTCATTTTTAGTAAAGAATGGATATGCACTTGGTAGTGTTGATGGTGTTTTTGGATTACAAACAAAACGAGCACTCAAGGATTTTCAAGAAGCTAATAATCAGAAAGGAGCAGGAATTCTTGATGAGAGTACTAAAGAATTTATTAATGCGCTCATACTAAAAGAATCAGCTCCTAGTGTGCCTGCTGCAAATGAACCATCTGTAGAGAAGGCAGCAGATGCTGCTGTGCCGGTCATTGCTAATACACTGAAGCTTAAGAGCACTTGTCAAGAAGTTGCAGTCTTGCAGGAGTTTTTAACTAGTCGAGGATATCCTTTGGGCGGTTCTGATGGAACATTTGGACCAAGAACACGTAATGCTCTTGAACATTTTCAAGAAAGTAACGGACTAGATGCAAGTGGAATTGTTGATAAAAACACACGAGATCTTATCAACAGTACTATCAAAAAGACTGAAGGGGAGACTGATACTGAAAAACAAAAAAGAATAGAAGAGGAAGAAAAGCAAAAACAAATACAGAAAGAAAAAGATGAGGAAGAGCGAAAACTAAAAGAACAGAAACAGAAAGAGTTTGATGAGTATAACAAGGAACAAGAAAAGAAGAATCAGGAAGATTCAATTCAATTCATCACTCTAAAGAATACTAATACATTGTTTAACG
>CAZRUN010000009.1:3040-4923 GCA_964603415.1 uncultured Candidatus Saccharibacteria bacterium
TGAAAAACTCTCAATATTTACTGGAGAGACTATTGATTATACAAAAGACAGTATTTTCCGATTATCTGATGTATGGTCTACAACCGATGGTATCAACTGGAAACAGGAGGCTAAGAAAACTAACATAGGTGAAGGTTGGGAGAGAATGGTTGTTAAGGTAGGAGACACTGTGTACTCTTTTGGTGGTAAATATCAAGCAAATAGCAGTGCTTCTGATAATGGGATATATAAATCAAAGAATATGGTTGATTGGACATATGTAGGTGATCTACCTGAAATGTCACACTACTATGACCGCTCTGTTGTGTACTTTAAAGATAAGTTCTGGCTTCTTGGTAGCGAAGAGGGTACTGCTGGCGTGTGGAGTTCTTCAACTGGTGAGAAATGGACACAAGAGCTCACAACTACACCATGGGATGGCATGGGTCGCGATAGAGTATCAAACAATAAAGGTTCATATGATAGTAATAGTTTAGGAGCTTTTGTTCTTAACAGTAAGATGTTCTATCTTGTTCTCAATAAACAATCTCTCGTCACTACTCCTCAAATTAGTATCTACTCAACAACTGATGGAAAGAATTGGAAAAATGAAGGATTGCTTGTAAATAGTAAAGACTCAAGTAGTTTCAAAATTGGATTAAATACTAATCCAGCTCCAATTGTACATACTGATGGCTATGTGTATATCATCTCTACTATTCAAGCAAGTGAGACACCAATTGTCATTCGTTCATCTGATGGTGTTAAGTGGAATCTTGTTTCAGATTCAAATACGCAGTATCCATTAGGATATTATTCTACTAATGTTTCTTTCCTTGGAAAGCTATGGAAGATCGGTGGATGGAATTATAACTCTGGTAAAGATGCTGGTGTATTCTCTTCATCTGATGGTGTTAAATGGTCAAAGATGGAACAGAAAGGTGTCTCATTCCCAGGTCCCGCTGATCGTTGGCTCGCTGGTGCAATGTCACTTAGTTCTTCTGGATCAAAAGCATCAAATCTTAGTATTGAACGAGAGTACAATGTAACTAGTTGGTTTACTGGACAAGATCAAGACGATACCGTCTTAGGTCGATGGAACCTTATTGCTACTGCAGATAAAGATAATAAGGGAGACATTGTTATCACAACATTAAATTTCAGAGGAACAGATTATAAAACATCAAAGGGGACAAACATGTCATCACTGGAGACCCTTACAGATATAAAAATATATATTGGAGATACTCAGGTTGGATCTATAAAATCATTTAGTGCTCCGTTCTCTGATAAGAGTGGTGAATCTTCATTGTCATCAACAATAACGCTCGATAAACCAATTGTGGTTAAAAGCGGGGAGAGCGCTTGGCTTAAAATGACTGCTGATTTCCCAACACCTACATATAAGAATCTAGAAATGAGAACATGGCTCACTGGTATTGGGTTCAAATCTGAATATAATACCCCTTGTGTGGTGTCTACAAGTGATGCCTCTACAGGCACAAAAGAGATACCAGGAAGAAATCTATACTACAAACGTTAAGATTGACACTAAAAAACCCCTATAATTATAGGGGTTTTTTAGTGCTTGTGAATATTTGACTTATAGGGCCTGTACGTAGCATAATATGTTTAAATTTTAAATGCCGTAATAATTCTCAAAAAGTTAATTTATGAAAAAAGTAGTAAACCAAAATGACAAGTCCGTTCTCAGCGGCAACAATGTTTCTTTGAAAAGAAATCGTTTTAATTCGTTATTATTAGCGTTGTTTGCGCTAGTAATATTTCTTGTTTCGCCTGGAAAGGTGGAAGCGCAGGACTGTCCCAGTTCTGTAACTTACAATAGTGGTACGCAAGAGTTTACGTTTACGTACTCATCAAGTGTAGTAGCTGCTTATCCTGCT
>CAZRUN010000009.1:4933-11294 GCA_964603415.1 uncultured Candidatus Saccharibacteria bacterium
GCTACGTATGATGTATTACGTGTACACATCTCCTCTGGTCCAGGTAGTGGAAATTGGCATCTTTTAGCTATTCTAAGTAAACCAACCTCAACTACTTTACTTACTGATGATGGTGCTGGTGTGATTAATGGTTCATCTACTGCAGACATTATTGAGTATTATAAGGGTGGCACGGGTCCTCTTGGTTCTCCTGCTACTTGTAGTACACCAACCCCTCTACCAGTAACCCTTAACTACGTAACCGCCAAACTCTCAGACGGAAAAGTGTTGATCGAATGGATGACCTCCACAGAGATTAATAATGACCGTTTTGAAATCGAAAGGAGAACAGAGTTCTCCGAATTCGAAAAAATCGGGAGTGTTATTGGAGTAGGAAACTCAGTTCAGAACAAGAAGTATAAATTCTACGATAATCAACCAGCTGCAGGCAAAGTATTTTACCGCCTGAAACAAGTTGACTACAACGGTGAGTATGAGTATTCAAGAATTGTGACTGTTAAGTCACAAGAGGAGGAAAAAATCATTCTAACAATGTATCCAAATCCTGTTAATGACATGGACAAAAATATTGTTGTTAGCGTTGGCGTAGAACATCCAGAAGGAAGTTTATCAATAGTAAACCTTTCTGGTCAAAACATATTTAAAACTGATTTTGTTAATGTGTCTCAATTAGTAGACATACGTTCATTGCCCCCAGGTATATACATTTTGAGATATCATAATCCAGAAGGTGTACATCTTTTCAAAAAGCTGATTATTCAGCAATAAAACCTATGAGACATAGTCTCCACCCTGCAATTGCGGGGTGTTTTTATTTTACCCCTTAAATTGCTATACTGAGTCACATGAACATACAAGACGAACTCAAAGTATTTTTTAAAGGTGATATTGATGCAAGTGATGAGACACTAACTACATATTCTCATGACGCCAGTCTTCTTGAGGTTCGTCCGGTGGTTGTTGTATATCCGAAAGATGCTAGTGATATTAGCGCTCTTATAAAATGGGTCAATATGAATAAAGCATTGCACCCAGAGCTCTCAATTACAGTTCGAGCGGCTGGAACCTGTATGTCTGGTGGCGCTATCGGTGAGTCAATCATAATGGATACTACTCGCTATATGAATACGATTAAGAGTGTTAAACGACTTGCGTCGTTTACCATGACCCCAAAATATCCTCATGCAGCTCCTGTATCTATTACTGGTGAAGCAGTGGTGTTGCCGGGATGTTTCTATCGTGATTTTGAAGAAGCTACATTGAAAGAGCAACTTCTGTTGCCATGTTATACCGCATCAAAGAGTATTAACGCTGTAGGTGGTATGGTGGGGAACAATAGTGCTGGAGAAAAAACATTGAGATATGGTAAGACTGAAGACTATGTGAAAGAACTTAAAGTTATTTTATCTGATGGGTACGAGTATGTGGTAAAACCACTCACTAAAAAAGAATTATATGTGAAGATGGGGGAGACCGGTATTGAGGGAGATATCTACCGATCTATCTTTCAAATGATTACAGATAACAAGATAACAATTGAAACATCTAAACCAAATGTTTCAAAGAATTCTGCCAGGTATTATTTATGGAACGTATGGAATCAGGAAACTGAAATATTTGATTTAACTAAATTGATTGTTGGTTCCCAGGGGACACTCGGTATTGTTACTGAAATTACATTTCATTTAGTTGATGTAAAACCTGTAACTACCCTTGGTGTTATTTTTATGAAAGACTTAACTCGTTTAGGTGAACTTGTGGATCGTATACTTCCATTCCATCCTGAGAGTGTAGAGTCATATGATAACGCAACAATGATGTTAGCTATTAAATTCTTCCCTGATTTTCTTAAAAAGAAAGGGTTTTGGGGTATGCTTAGATTTATGTGGAGTTTTCTTCCTGAAGCGCTCCTCATGCTCGCTAATGGTATGCCTAAGTTAATATTACTTGTTGAATTCGCTGGCACAACTGAAGCAGAGACCCGTCTCTCTGCTCAAAAATTACTGAACTCTATCTCTGATATGGGATACAAGACTCGCGTAACAAAGAATCACACTGATAGTGATAAGTATTGGGATATTCGAAGAGAGAGTTTTGCATTACTTCGTAAGCATGTACACGGGAAGCACACTGCACCGTTTATTGATGATATTATCGTTCGTCCTGAATTCTTACCTGAATTTTTACCAAAACTCAGAGCATTGATTGCTGAGTATCCAATTACCTACACTATCGCAGGACATGCTGGAAATGGTAATTTCCATATAATTCCACTTATGGATTTTGCAGACCCAAGAACGAAAGATATTGTCATTGATTTATCAAAGCGTGTGTATGATTTAGTTTTGACATATAAAGGTTCAACAACGGCAGAACATAATGATGGTATTATCCGTACACCATTTTTACGCCAAATGTACGGGGATACTATGTATGCATTGTTTGAAGATACTAAAAAGTTGTTTGATCGGCAGAACATTTTAAATCCTGGTAAAAAGGTTGGGGGTAGTATAGAATATATACAAAGTCATATTCTCACTGAATCTCATAAAAAGGACCATGCAATATAAATAATGTTTAACTACCTTTAATTTTTACACTATGAGCGAACCACAACAACAAAACAATTCTTTCGAAAATACGTACTTCACTGAAGAGCAGCTTCTTGAAAGATTCGAAAAAAAGAGAGTGGAAGACCTGAGTAAAAAACAAGAACAGGAAAGACAAAAACGCATTGAAGATCTAAACAATGTTGAGCAATTGCACCTCAATTTACCAGGTGTACCTGTTTCTTCACGGCCTGCTGATGAGCAGCCGGAAGACCAAGAACTAGATGGTAACGGTCTACCACAAGAACCGGAGAATCCGGAACAACAAAAATTATCATTACGATAGTTTTATAAGCCGAACCACCAGGTTCGGCTTTATTTGTATGGGTATATTGCAAAATCTCTGTTAAGGTGGTATAGTTTGGCACATGATTACATTAAACGCACAAAAGCGAAGTAAGACAGACGATGTTGCAGAAATCCGTAAAAACGGTTCTGTACCAGCAGTTGTCTATGGCGCTGGCGTAGAGAATACCCCAATCTCTGTTCCAGCTATCGACTTCAAAAAAGTTTACAAGGAAGCAGGGGAAACAACAGCTATTACTCTTAACGTGGATGGAACAAATATTCCAGCATTGGTTCATGATATTCAACTTGACCCAATTCGTGGATTTGCGCTGCACGTTGATTTCTTAGCAGTTGACCTTAAAAAGGAGATTCATGCACACGTACCACTTGAATTCGTCGGTACATCCGAGGCTGTAAAGTCAGGAGCAGGAGTACTTATGAAAGTCTTGCATGAGATTGAAGTTGCAGCATTGCCTGCAGACATGCCACATACATTGACTGTTGATATTTCTAAACTTTCAACTCTTGATGACAATGTTATTGCTTCAGATGTTGCTTTGCCAGCTAAAGTAACTCTTGTTACTCTTGCTGAAGAAGTTGTTGCTGCAATTAGTGCAGTGCATGAAGAAAAAGAAGAAGCTGCTGTCGATCTTTCATCTATTGAGGTTGAAAAGAAAGGTAAAAAGGAGGAGGGAACAGCCTAACTGTCAAGTCAGGTCTACTAAAGAATCGTGCTATACTTATTGTATGGTACGATTTTTTATATCACGCACGTTTCTTTCTTTTATAACATTGTTTTTCTTTGTTGGAGGTATTGTATTACCTCTGGCTCCTGTGTTTGTGTATGCACAATCAACAGAAATTCAAGATGAACAATCTCGTCGAGCTGCTCTTGAGAAAGAGTTAGCCGCTCTTGAAAAAGAATTGGCTGCTGTTACAGCACAGCTTCAAGGTCAAAAGGGTCAATCAGCGAGCCTTAAGCGTGATATTGATATTTTGAATAGTAAGATAAGTCAATCAAAACTTGATATCCGAGCAAAGAATGTTTTGATTGAGAAATTGGGCGGTGAGATTGATACAAAGAATAAGACGATCTACTCATTGGCAGAAAAGATAGAGAGAGAAAAAGAATCTCTTGCTCAACTTCTACGTAAATCATATGAACTACAAGATGAGACATCGTTTGTGCATGTACTCATGTCTGACGATACATTGTCTGGCTTCTACCAAGACTTAGACGACTTCAGTAGTATTAAAGATTCTATTCATGATTCTTTAGGTATTGTGCGGTTAGATAAGGCGGAAGTTGAAATTGAAAAGACGGATCTTGTTAAGAAACAAGACGAACAAGAAGAAGCAAGAGCAAAGCTTGAGGCAGCAAAAAGAGCTGTTGAAGCAAATGAGCGAGAGCAACAGTCAATGCTTAAGATTAGTAAAGGGAAGGAATCTGAATATGAAAAAGTAAAAGCTGACAAAGAAAAGAAGGCTGCTGAAATTAAAGCTCGATTATTTAATTTTGCTGGTGGAGAAACAAAAGCAATTCCATTCGGTACTGCTCTTACATATGCAGAAAGTGCACAAGCACAAACTGGTGTTCCTGCTGCGTTAGTGTTAGCTATCCTAACTCAAGAATCAGCATTAGGAGCTAATGTTGGTAAATGTTATCTACTCGATGAAACAACTGGATCTGCGATTAATATTAATACAAAGAAGGTATATACAAATGGAATGAAGCCAACTCGAGATGTAGCACCTTTTATTGAAATTACTTCACGTATGGGTATGGATTGGAGAAAGACTGTTGTCTCTTGCCCAATCGCAGGTGTTGCTGGATGGGGTGGTGCTATGGGTCCTGCTCAGTTTATTCCATCAACATGGAAAGGTGTTGAAAAGAGAGTAACTGCAATAACTGGTAGTGCTAATCCATGGAATGCAAAAGATTCCATCACTGCTTCTTCTGTATATTTATCTGATATTGGAGCTAGTAGCTCATATACATCTCAAATTAAGGCAGCATGTCGATATTATGGCTCTGGAGGGTCAGCATGTAGCTATGGTACGCAGGTTATGGGGCGAGTTGCGAGTATTCAAGCAGATATTGATTATTTGAAGGAAAACGGGGTGTCTAGAAGGTAGATCCTGGCTCTAAGATTGCACATTATCGTTATCTGTGATATAAATAGCAGCATATGAAGAAAGATATCCACCCAAAAGACTACCGACAAGTTGTATTCGTTGACTCAGGAACAGGAGCTCAGTTTTTGACTTTTTCAACTGTTAAGACTAAAGATACAGTTAAATCAGAAGTTGACGGCAAAGAATATCCAGCATATTACGTTGAAATTTCATCTGCTACTCATCCGTTCTATACAGGACAGGAGCGAGTCCTTGATACTGCTGGACGCGTAGATAAGTTCAAGAAACGCGCAGAGCTTTCAAACAAGAAAAAAGCGTAACGTACTCATTAAAAAGCATTCCCAGCTATACTTGGGGTGCTTTTTAATTTATAATGCAATTATGTTAGATAATCAAAAATTAAAAGAAAATTATAAAACCGAATTTCTTGCACATCAGTACGAGAAGCTTTTGTCTGAGAGATCAGATGTTGAAAAAATGATTACTGAAAACCCTGATATGTCAGAAATGGCAACAGAGGAGTTATCTATCATTCAGATGCAACTAACTGGTATAGAAGATCAAGTTGCTGAAATTGAAAAAGCTGAAAAAGTCGAGGAGGAGTTTCCAAATGAAGTTATCGTTGAACTTCGTGCCGGAGCTGGGGGAGACGAAGCATCACTGTTCTCGTATGAGCTTTCTCAAATGTATCAGCGCTATGCTCAAAAGAAAAAATGGGCAGTTAAGATGCTCGACGATGATTTGTTTGAAATGCGTGGGCAGGATGTGTACAAATTAATGCGATTTGAGACAGGTGTTCATCGAGTACAACGAATACCGTTAACCGAAAAGAACGGCCGCATTCATACATCAACTGCTAGTGTTGCTGTAATGCCGATTCGTAAGAAAACAAAAATAACCATTAACCCAGCTGATCTTGAAATGGAACTCTCTCGTGCTGGTGGCGCTGGTGGACAGAACGTTAACAAAGTTGAGACCGCTGTTCGTTTGATTCATAAGCCTACAGGGCTTGCTGTACGCTGTACAATGGAGCGCTCACAGCTCGCTAACCGCGATCGAGCGATGCAAATGCTTGAGGCTAAGATCCAAATGATGGAAGACGAAAAAGAGGCTGCTAAATATGCAGGGGATCGCGCAAGTCAGATTGGAACTGCTGACCGGAGTGAAAAAATACGTACGTATAACTTTCCGCAAGATAGAGTCACTGATCATCGTATTAAAATGTCATGGCATAATTTGCCTAAAATCATGATGGGGGAGATCG
This sequence comes from uncultured Candidatus Saccharibacteria bacterium, assembly GCA_964603415.1. GTDB lineage: Bacteria > Patescibacteriota > Minisyncoccia > Phycocordibacterales > UBA9973 > 2-01-FULL-33-17. The sequence continues at coordinate 11,231 of CAZRUN010000009.1, forward strand.
ATGATATTATCGATGCATTCCAAAATGGCGTTATTGGGGATGCTGGGGAGGAAGAATAAGTACT
>CAZRUN010000009.1:11304-22534 GCA_964603415.1 uncultured Candidatus Saccharibacteria bacterium
AGATCACTTGCTGAGTGGTCTTTTTTCTGTTAAAATACAGTAAATTTAAAAATATATTATGTATAAAATACAATTTAAAACAGTGGGGTATAGACTCCTCGCACTTATCCTCTTATTGGCTGCCTTATTTATGACTAGTCAGTGGATAAAAAAGATTCCATCTCATATGGACTTGGTTGATAGCTATACTATTATTTGTGGAGTCGTATTAGCCCTATTGGCGATTTATTACTTTAAGCAGAAAGCCACATTTTTAGTTTTAGGTATATCTTCATTTACTACTCAAGCGCAAGATGTTGCTTTACATCAAGAATATAAGAAAAGCTTTATAGTACCTACTACTTTATCCATGAATCCTATACGGAAACCTGTGTTTACAATACACAATGATTCGCTAGAATTAAAGAAGGATAGTAATTGGGTGTCTAAGCCTCTTATTTTTAAAAAAGAAAAAGGTGGACTTGTGTGTATTAATGGACTTGAAAAGCTGGAAGCTGCAGGAGCGACAGATTTAAGTTTTTTATTTGCTACACAAATTCATTTTTATGCTCCGGGTTTTTTAGAAGGTAGATTGTTTGGCGAAGTAGAAGAAGAGAAAGAAGGAGATCGTTCAGTTTTTTTCTTCAATGGTACTTTCGGCTTAACAGTGGGAGAATTTCCTATGCATATCTCAGGTAATATAAAGTTTGATCAGTTACATCATACTGTATCATCTGGTCCTGGTTTAGATATGTATTGGTCTGATATTCCTCGGTTTAATATTGGCAACAAATCGGTTGATATATCAAACGTGTTCCATATATTTCGAACGAGTGTCAGTAGATTATCTGTAGTAAAAAATATTCCTACTCAATATTCTAACGAAGATTCTTCTTCTCTTAAAAAAATAACAGAGTATAGTTTGTTTTTTCAAATGCAACCAATGCATCTAACTCACGCGTTATCTATTTTTTCAGAAGGATCCTGTAGATTTAATGAGGATGATAATTTTTTTGAATTTGAAGCCGGTTTACGCCATGAAAGACTATTCGACAATTTGATCGGCTTGGGAATGAGAATCTCAGCTGAGGATTCCCACTTTCATTCAGTATCAGGGGTATTACGGTTTAACATATCGAACCCGAATCCTAAACATCTAAGTAACAAGAAAATTTTTAAGAGCAGCTATTTACATAGCCGCTCTTTTTATTTGCTTTAAAACCTTATTTTTGCTATAATCTAGGCGCCCAGTGGATTAACCTTCTGGAGCCGTTTATATTTTGCGTGTATAGTTCAGTGGTAGAACGCTGTCCTGATAAGACAGAGGTCCTTGGTCCGATTCCAAGTACACGCACATGGATGATAAAGAATTACAGGTGAAGAACGATTTTAAAAAAGCTGAAGGATTAGACCAGGTTGGTTTTGGACTAACACTCGGTGGATGGATAGCTTTTCCAGTTCTTCTCGGGTTTTTCATTGCTAAATATGTTGTTAATACATTTAGCTTACCAGGATATGTATTTTATATAATTGTTGGAATTTTTGTAATCGTGTCTTTTTATGGATTGATTACCAATTCTATAAAATACCTTAAACAGATGAAATAATATGGTTGAAAATAATACACATGGAGAAATTGTAGAAAACGTAGAACATCTTGATGTTAGTCATGTTGCCGAAGAGGGACATGGTCAAGTTAAACATGAGGCAACACTGTATGCTGAACCTATATTTAACATAGGATCTTTTCCTGTAACAAACGCTCTTTTTACAAGCTGGATAGTTGTGCTTATTATATTTGTAATTGCAGTTATTATCCGCAGTAAGATAAGAGAAATTCCAAGAGGTATTCAAAACTTCTTTGAGATAGTTATTGAAGGTGCTCTTAATCTATGTGATCAGGTTACGAATGATCGTGCGATAACGATAAAAGCTTTTCCAATTGTATTCAGTGTCTTTCTTTTTATCTTGATCAATAACTGGATGGGAATTGTTCCACTTGGAGGTTTAGGTATTATAACTCAGACTGATCATGGTCAGGCGTTTATTCCAATAATTCGTAGTGGGACAGCGGATGTTAACGGTACACTACCATTAGCGATATTGTCTGTTTTGGGTGCTAATTTGTTCGGTATTTTCTCTATTGGTGCCTGGAAAACTTTGAATAAGTATGTTAACCTGAATGCGTTAGGAAGCATGGTTACCAAGGTTCGTAAAGACCCAATGGTGCTCATGACTGCTCCTATCACGATTTTTGTGAGTGCTCTTGAGCTCATCGGTGAGTTTGCAAAAATGGCATCACTATCGTTCCGTTTGTTCGGAAATGTGTTTGCAGGTGAAGTTTTGTTAGCATCAATGGCCGCAATATTTGCGTATATTGTACCAACACCGTTTATCCTTCTTGAGGTATTCGTTGGTGTTATTCAAGCATTCATCTTCAGTATTTTGACTTTAGTCTATTACACCATTGCATCCCACGATCATGATGATCATGACGAACACGAAAATCATACAGAAACGCATCACCCTGCCGAAGGAGAGGCAGATTTACAATCGGGGTCAAACATTATTAGTTAATTAATACATCATAATGGAAACAACAACACACATTCCAGAAATAGCTAAGGCAGCTACAATTGCAATCGGTTCTATTGGTCCTGCTATTGCAATCGGTTTGATTGCGAGTAAAGCAATGGAAGCAATTGGAAGAAATCCAGAAGCTGGTAACAAGATCTTTGTACCGATGCTTATTGCTTGTGCTTTCGCTGAAGCTATCGCGATTTACGCTTTGGTTATTGCGTTTTCAATCAAATAATCAGTTAAAAGATTAAAGATAATATCTTTAATCTTTAATACTGCCTATTTGCAGTTTTACTAAGTAATCTATTTAAACCATGGATGCATTCATAGACACATTTCATATCGATTGGAGAATAATAATTGCTCAAGCCGTTAACTTTTTAGTTGTATTGGCTATTTTGTACTACCTTGTACTTAAACCTCTTAAAAAAACAATGACTGCTCGTACTGGTCAGATAACAGAGGGTCTTCTTAATGCAAAGCAAAGTAAAGAACTAATACAAAAGAGTCAGGAGGAATATGACAGTGCTCTTGTGAATGCAAAAACAGAAGCAAATGCTATTTTCCAGGAAGCTAAAAAACAAGCTGAAGCTAAAAAGATGGAAATGCTAGAGCAGGCTAAAGCTCAGGTTGAATTAATGATTCTCAATGGTCAGAAATCTCTAGAGGCTGAGAAACAAAAGATTATACAAGAGGCACGGAAAGAGATAGTAGAATTAACGATTAATGCTACGAGTAAGATTTTAGCTGAGCATGGTGCTCATGAACTCAGTTCTGAAGCTATTAGTAAGATACAATCTATGTAAATATGGCTACTATTTCAACCACACATATGGCCAAAAGTATCTATGCTGCAATAGGTAATAAAAAAGGGGACGAACTGCAGGCCGTATTATCAAATACAGTGAAAACACTCTCTAGTAATGGCTTACTATCTAAATCCGACGCTATTTTAGAGAAACTGCAAGATTTGATTGATGAGGGAGAGAATACCATTCGTGCTACAGTATATAGTGTTAATACTCTTGAATCAGGATTACTTAAAAAAATCGAACAAGAATTAAAAAAAAGATATAACGTTGAAAAGGTACACATTATATCGATAGAAGATACAAAATTACTTGGTGGAATAAAAATAGAGGTACATGATGAAATCATTGACCTTTCGATAGAAAAGAAAGTCTCTCAGTTAAAAAAACATTTACTTAATTAATAGCTAGAATAGATATGAATAATCACATTGTAGAAAACTTAAAAAAACAAATCGAAGGCTTCAAGGCTGATATGGTTAGTGAGAAAATTGGCCATGTTGTTGAAGTGTTTGACGGTATTGCAAAAATATCTGGCCTATCTGATATCAAAGCTTCAGAGATGGTTACATTTCCAAATGGTGAAATGGGAGTAACACTTAACCTGGATGAAGATTCTGTCGGTGTTATTATCTTGGGAGACTTCTCAAAAATCCGTGAAGGAGATGTTGTTAACGCAACAGGAAAAATTTTAGAAGTTCCAGTAGGAGACGCTGTTGTTGGTCGCGTTGTTAATGCGCTCGGTGCTCCAATTGATGGTAAGGGTCCTATTGCATCAAATAAAAACTATCCTATCGAACGTGTCGCATCTGGAGTTGTTACTCGTCAATCTGTTGACCAGCCAGTACAAACTGGTATCAAAGCTATTGACGCATTGATTCCAATTGGACGTGGACAGCGTGAGCTAATCATTGGAGACCGTCAGACTGGTAAGACTGCTATTGCAATTGATGCCATTTTGAACCAAAAAGGCCAAAATATGAAATGTGTCTATGTTTCTATCGGTCAAAAAGATTCAAAACTCCGTAAATTGCAAACAAGACTTGAAGAAGGTGGCGCTATGGATTATACCGTAATCGTTTCAGCTGGATCATCAGAATCAGCAGCCTTGTCATACATTGCCCCCTATACTGGAGTTTCTATTGCTGAATATTTCATGGATAAAGGTGAAGACGTTTTAATAATTTATGATGATCTTTCAAAGCACGCTGTAGCGTACCGTGAAATATCACTCCTACTTCGCCGTCCACCAGGACGTGAGGCGTATCCTGGAGATGTCTTCTATTTGCACTCAAGATTACTTGAGCGAGCATGCCGAAAGAATAAATCTTCCTAGAAACAGATTTGTTCTATAAAGGTATCCGCCCAGCGGTTAACGTTGGTCTATCTGTCTCTCGTGTTGGAGGTTCAGCACAAATCAAAGCTATGAAAAAAGTTGCTGGAACGCTTAAGCTTGATCTTGCACAGTTCCGTGAACTAGAGGCCTTTTCACAATTCGGATCTGATCTTGATGATGCAACAAAGAGACAATTGGAGCGTGGAAAGAGAGCTGTTGAACTACTAAAGCAACCACAGTACTCACCGATTGTTGTAGAAAAACAAATCGTATCTTTGTATGCACTTGTTAAGGGACTAATGGATACAGTACCAGTTGATCGTGTAAAACAGTTCGAAGAAGAATTGGCTGATTATGTAGAAGTAAATGCAAAAACATTTATGAAAGAAATCCGTGAGACAAAGATGTGGACTGATGCTGGTGAAGCTGAGTTAGTACAAGCAATTGAGGATTGTAAGGCTGGATTTTTGAAATAATCTGTTATGGAACCTATACAAGTAAGAATCAATAAAAAATTAATACTATTTGCAATAGTAGAGTTTATTATTGCGATTGTATGTTCTTATTTTGTTTTTACACGAAGTTTGCTTTCTTATACTGGTCTCCTAATAATCGTACCTGTAATTCCAATCATATATGGTGTACGCTTAAATCGTTCAGAGAAAAAAATATCTGGCAAAAAGAATATTGTTTTAAAGGTATCTAATATTATCTCAATTCTATTAACAGTATTTAGTGTAATATACCTTACGGCGGTCTTTGTTGTCATGATTATGCTTTTCGGTAATTTTGCAAATATATAACATTACATATGGCATCAACAAAAGAAATTAAACGACGAATAAAGAGTGTTAAAAACACGAAGAAGATAACTAAAGCGATGGAACTCGTGGCGGCTTCGAAGATGAAGCGTGCAGTGTCTTCTACACTTGCATCAAGATTGTATGCGGAATATTCGTGGGAAATCTTAAATTCCATAAGCCAAAATGTTGAGCAGATTAAGCATCCATTTTTTGAAGAAAAAGAAGAAGGTAAAACATTGTTTGTGTTAATCACCTCTAATCGTGGATTATGCGGCGGGTATAATTCTCAGGTTTTAAAAAAGACTATTTTAAAACTAGCAGACTTGGAAGAGACAGATATTGTGACTATTGGTAAAAAGGGTGGAGTTGCAATGCGTCGAATCGGGCAGCGTATCATCGCTTCATTCGATGAATTACCTGAACATATTGAATTATCAGATGCGCTTCCAATATCAAAATATATTATTAATGAATATAAGACCGGACAGTATAAAAAGATTTTTATTGCCTATACTGATTTTATCTCCGCACTTACTCAAGTACCTCGAATTCGTACATTATTGCCAGTCTCAAAGAAAGAACTACGGAAATCAATTCAGGATATTGGAGACCAGGGATCAAGGAATGTGTCTGACGAAACTGATCATGTAACTGAATATGTTTTTGAGGGAGACATGCATACATTAATAGAATCTCTGGCGGAGAAATTAGTCAAAATGCAGATTTATCAGATGCTCCTAGAATCTAATGCCTCCGAGCAATCATCTCGAATGGTTGCAATGAAAAATGCATCAGAGGCTGCAGGAGAAATGATTGATGATTTAACACTGGTGTTTAACAAGGCTCGTCAAGCTGGTATCACTCAAGAAATTTCAGAAATTAGTGCTGGTATGGCAAGTGTGAGTTAGAATTAAATTAGTAGTAATAAAAAGATATATGAACAATACAGGTATAATCAAAAGAATAATTGGACCGGTTGTGGACGTACAGTTTACAGGAGACGTTCCAGATATTTACAGTGCGCTTGAGGTCATGAATGGGGACAAGAAAATTGTTCTAGAAGTAGAACAGCATATCGGTGGTAACACTGTGAGGTCTGTTGCTATGGATACAACTGATGGTCTTTCTCGTGGTATGACTGTTGTAAATACAGGTGCACCTATCACTGTTCCTGTCGGTAAAGAAACATTGGGACGAATTTTTAACGTACTCGGTGAAGTAATCGATGATGGTAAGGCACCAACTGGATCAAAGCTGCCAATTCACCGCAAGGCTCCAGAATTCATTGAACAATCTACAAAAGTTGAAATCTTGGAAACAGGTATCAAAGTTATTGACCTCATCTGTCCAGTTTTGAAGGGAGGAAAGGTTGGACTATTCGGAGGAGCTGGTGTTGGTAAAACAGTTGTCATTCAAGAATTGATTCACAACATTGCATCAAACCACGGAGGATACTCTGTGTTTGCCGGAGTTGGTGAGCGAACTCGTGAAGGTAATGACTTGTACCACGAAATGAAAGATTCTGGAGTGTTGGATAAAGTTGCCATGGTCTTCGGTCAAATGAATGAGCCACCAGGTGCACGTCTCCGTGTTGCGCTCTCTGGTCTTACTATGGCGGAATATTTCCGTGATGAAGAAAATAAAGATGTTCTCTTCTTTATTGATAACATTTTCCGCTTTACACAAGCAGGATCTGAAGTGTCAGCGCTATTGGGCCGTATTCCATCAGCTGTGGGATATCAGCCAACATTGGCAGGGGAGATGGGAGCGCTCCAAGAGCGTATTACATCAACTGATAAAGGTTCTGTTACCTCAGTTCAAGCTGTCTATGTGCCAGCCGACGACTTGACCGACCCGGCCCCAGCAACAACGTTCTCACACCTTGACTCGACTGTGGTTCTTAACCGTTCACTTTCTGAAATTGGTATTTATCCAGCGGTTGATCCACTAGACTCTTCATCAACAATTCTTGATCCACATATTGTTGGAAAAGAACATTATGAAGTTGCTCGTGAAGTACAGCGTGTTCTTCAGCGCTACAAGGACCTACAGGACATCATTGCTATCTTGGGTATGGAAGAACTATCTGAAGAAGATAAGGCGCTTGTAGCCAGAGCTCGTAAGATTCAGAAATTCCTTTCACAACCATTCTTTGTTGCGGAGCAGTTTACTGGAGCACCAGGTGCATATGTACCATTAACTGAAACAATCCGATCATTCCGTGAAATTCTTGATGGTAAGCATGATGAAAAACCAGAAGGAGAATTTTATATGAAAGGAGCGTTGTAGTAGTGACTACATAACACTAGAACCCAACTAAATACTATGTCATATAAAAAAATAAAACTTAAAATCGTAACACCAGAAAGGCTTATTCTAGAAGAAGAAGTTGATCAAGTGAGTGTACCAACTACAGAAGGTGAGATTACAATATTGCCGCATCATATTCCTGTTGTTGGAGGCTTAGCTTCAGGAGATGTTGTTGCATATAAAGAAGGGGAGCCTATCCCTATGGCTGTTGTTGGAGGGTTTGTAGAAGTTAATACAGATACTGATGGCTATACAACTGTTGCTGTCTTAGCTGACTTTGCGGAGCATGTTGCTAGTATTACCGAAGACGAAATTCAAAAAGCAAAATCTCGTGCTGAGGAATTGAATAAACAGGCAGAGAACAAAGAAGTAGTTGATTTTGAACATTTTGCAGCTGAACTTGAACGATCTCTCACTCGCGTCAAAATTGCTGATAAATGGAAAACAAGAAAATATAGAAAATAAAAAACCATCGAAATGTTTAGATTTCAATGGTTGTATAAAACTGTTCTTCAGTACTGAAGGCAGTTTTTTATTTGGTTTAAGCTGTGTATTATATAATGTGCTCCTGCGTTCCTAAGTCTTTCTTCTTCATGTAATCCCCAGGTGACTGCGATTGTTGCAACTTCTGCTGCATGGGCCTCATGAATGTCGCCTACTGTATCGGTTATAAAAATTGCTTCATGTGACTCAATTTCGTATTTACCAAGTAGTAGGTTTATTTTTTCGGTCTTATTAGTGTGAAGATCACCAGTTAGAATATCACTAAAATAGTGATGCAGTCTATGCTTATGAAGGTAGGACTCTATAGGGTCTTTTTTATTAAGTGAGCATATTGCTAAAATACGACCTCTTTTTAAATGTGCGATTTCTTGCACCAGTCCTTCTTCCGGTGTTAACAGATGTAATTTTTGATTATACGGTTTAGTAAAATCAGGATGTTTATTAAACGTTGATTCGAGAGCCATTTTCTCTACAGCATTGTGATAGTTTGTGTTAGACATGTCTTGAAATTGGGCGTAACTCATATCTGGATTACACTCTTTATTTATTTCATAACAAATTTGTGCTGTTGGAACAAGAACCCCATCCCAATCTAAAATTAATAGTCTTCGTTTATTTTTTTCCATATTTTTTAATTTTCTATATCATACATACAATTTTATATATAGTCAATAATTTGTATATACTAATAAGCTTATTTGAGGCTCATTCTGTAATGTGGTATAGTACTCCCATATGCAAGGAGAATACACAATACTCTTATATTATAAATATGTATCCATCAAGGATCCAGAACTTGAAAAAGTCAGGCAAACTGAAGTGTGCCGAGCTCTTGGATTAACTGGCCGAATTATCGTTGCTCGCGAGGGTATCAACGGTACTGTTGAAGGTAGAACAGAAGATACAGAAAAATACATTGCGTGGATGGAGAGTGACAAACGATTTAAAGACGTTGACTGGAAAAAGTCTGAGGGTCTTGGGGATTCTTTTCCACGACTATCTGTCAAAGTTCGCACAGAGATTGTATCGCTTCATTTAGTTGATGATAATTGGGATATTAATCCTCAAAAAATGACTGGTAAGAGACTGAAAGCTAAAGAGCTCGATAAGATGTATGAATCTGGTGAAGAATTCTACATTGTTGATATGCGTAACGATTACGAGCTTGAAGTAGGTAAATTCACTAAGACTGTCTTTCCTGGACTTAAAAATTTTAGAGATTTAAAAGATCGTGTGAAAGAAATTGAACACCTTAAAGATAAAAAAGTTGTAACAGTATGTACTGGGGGAGTTAGATGTGAAAAAGCTAGTGGTTTCTTGATGTCTCAAGGCTTTACAGATGTAGCTCAACTGCACAACGGAATGGTTACCTACATGAAAGAATTTCCAAACAAAGAATTTAAGGGTTCTTTGTATGTTTTTGATAAAAGAAAAACAATTACATTCGATGATAAAGAAAAACATACTGTAATTGGCACGTGTCATTATTGTAAAAATCCAACAGAAAACTATTTTGATTGTACATATCCATTTTGTCATCAGCAATTTTTAGGTTGCGAAGAATGTGTACACGAGCATACTGGTTACTGTACTGATACATGTAGATCTTTAGATGCAAAAATCTTAACTAATGCATAAAAATTAAAATGGAAAAAATTGGCACACTGTATATTGTTGCAACACCCATCGGGAATATGGGTGACATTACGTATCGTGCCGTAGAAACGTTAAAAAATGTAGCGCATATATATGCTGAAGATACTCGTGAGTTTAGTAAAATTGCAAAACGATACGACATATCAACAAAGATACATCCATACAATGCACACGCAACAGTACGGACACATAATTTAATAATAGACACATTACTCTCTGGAGATGATGTTGCGCTTGTGAGTGATGCGGGTACACCAGGTATCTCTGACCCTGGAGCATTGATTGTTTCAGCTATTAGAACAGATTATCCTCAAATCACTATTGTACCAATCCCAGGTCCAAGTGCCGTTATCGCTGCAGTATCAGTGTCTGGTATGTTTGGGAATCAATTTTCTTTCTTTGGTTTTATTCCTCACAAGAAAGGGAGGGAAACTTTTTTTTCTACAGTAATTGACTCAGCTATCCCTGTTGTTTTTTATGAATCATGTCATAGGATTAAACATACACTCGATTGGTTTGTAAAAAATAGTCCGGATACGAAGATATTACTCGCGCGAGAAATAACTAAAATGTTTGAAACGATTCGAGTAGAGAGTGCGCAGGAGCATTTGGATTGTATAAAACAAAATCCTAAAGAATTAAAAGGAGAGTTCACATTAATTGTATTTCCAAAAAAATATGAAAAAAATGCATAAGCTGATTATTGTATTTGGGATCTGTGCATTGCTTGTTTGTGCTGTTCAATTACGATATGTCTTATGGGGCGGTATTTCTCATACCGATACTCCGCATTATTCTACTACTGCGAATAAAAAAAATGATGTTACTAGTACTATCAAAAGTCATGTTTCTAAACCCGAACATGTCAAAGGTGTCTATATGAGCTCATGGGTAGCTGGTAGTCCGAATGTGCGGCAGCCACTAACCGATCTTATCTATGATACTGAGATTAACAGCGTTATTATTGATTTCAAAGATTCAAGCGGTGTTATTTCTATCCCAGCTGGTCCGGGCGCTAGTCCTGACCGCAGCGCTGCTGCGTCAAAACGAGCGCTGGGTCTTAAAGAGTATATTGATGAGCTCCATGCACAGGACGTCTACGTCATTGCTCGTATAGCTGTATTTCAAGATCCTATATATTCAAAGCGTCATCCTGATCAAGCAGTTGAGACGAGCGGCGGTAATTTGTGGGTAGATAAACATGGTCTTTCATGGGTTGATGCATCATCTGAGCCTTTTCGAAATTACATACT
>CAZRUN010000010.1:0-5686 GCA_964603415.1 uncultured Candidatus Saccharibacteria bacterium
CCAAAATGTTAACTGATTATCATTAGGAGGGGGTTTCCTAACTAAAATTACTTTACAGTCAACAGGGAGCCAGATGTTATTGAGTTCCCAGACTATCTTTTCAGGTGTCTTGTTCTCGAAACATTGATGCCAGCCCATGTGCTTACTGTGATTAACTTCAATGAGGTTTTCGGGTTCGTTTGTACCACCAAGACTACGAGGAGTTTTATGGTGAACTGATTTCTGCTTTGACTTTTTCATGGAACATTATTTATGTTTATTTAAGTATATACCTAGATTATTTATTTATCCACAGCTAAGTATGCCTTCAACGGCACCGCTCTAAAAATAAAATGTATAATAGATCACAAATGGTAAATAGAGAGGACGTATTGAAATGGGCTTGTTCACTTATTCAATACGTCCTCCCTGAGTACCATTATATTCCCCGGGGAAAGTTATCCCCATATAAGGTGTTGCGCATATTCTATGATGTAGTGTATAATAAACGTGTCGATTATTAATAACAAAGACACAAACACAATTATGAAATTGTACAACACATCGGATGCAAGTATTAAGCCACCAGTGCTTATGCTTGTGTACGGACAGGGAGGAGTAGGTAAAACAACATTCACATCTACTGCCCCAAAACCATTACTAGCTGACTGCGAGAACGGGTCAAAATACTTCGGACTTCGAGGTATTCACATGGACGTAGCACTGATCGAAAGTTGGAGCGACATTCAAGAGTTTTATAAACTCGTGAAAGAATCTAAACACGAAACAGTAGTCATCGATCCAATTGGGGAACTGATGGAAAAATTAAAAAACCATCTTCTCCTACAAAACCAAAGTAAGTTCGTACAGCGAGACGGTTCACTAACAATGGCCGGGTGGGGTGAAATGAAAGAAAAAATGAGGTCATTCATTAAAGCAATCAAGGACCTCGGTAAACACGTAATCCTAGTGGCGCACGTAGAGGAAAAAGAAGATGAGGGACGATTGGTAAAGAAACCAAAAATCATGACTAAGATGTCCGAAGAATTGATTGCCTTGGTAGACATTGTAGGAATGATGGAAGTAATCAAAGCTCCAAACCAAGCAACCGGTGAATTAGAAGAGAAAAGAATTATCCGAGTACAGCCTACAGAAAAATATGAGGGTAAGGACCGTACAGGACAACTAGGTGCAGTAATCGAACCAGACTTCGGAAAAATTATTGATGCATGCCAAGGAAACCAAGTATTCAAATGGTCATCTCCAAAAGCGATCGCAGCAAACGAAAAGAAAAACAAAACACCTGAAGCACCTCAAGAACCTGACGAGCCTAAAGATGAACCAAAACCTGAAGCACCTAAAAACGACAAGTTAGCAAAAGCCTTGAAAAAATAATATGGCAACCGAAATAATAACATCGTACTTGTACGGTGGTGAGGTCCAGGTAGACTTCTACCCGGTAAGCCACATGTACAAGATCACGGACCATGCAAATGGACTTGTGAAGCAACGAGTGAAAGGGGTTACCACATACCTAGGCATTAAAGACAAAAGCATGCCACTGGTGATATGGGCCACTGAAACCGCAGGACTTCACCTCTACGACATCCTGGCTTCCGGAAAGGCAATCGACATGAATGATGTTCGAGAAGCAATCGGAAAGCATAAGGAAATCAAAGACGAAGCTGCCACGATCGGTACAGCAATGCATGAATGGTGTGAATACTTTATCAAACACAAGATCGGTAAAGAGGGATTTGAAACAGCTCCCGAGATGCCATCTGATCCGCAGATAGCACTTGGAGTGAACAGCTTCCTGGAATGGTACATCGCACATGATGTAAAGTTCCTATCATCAGAACGTGTCGTGTATAGTAGAGAACACCGATACATTGGGACAATGGACTTCGATGCAATTGTAGACGGTAAAATGACTGCAGGAGACTTCAAGTCATCAAACGGACTATACAACTCCGTACGAGCGCAACTTGCAGCCTATGCGAAAGCCTCTGAAGAAGAAGCAAAGTACCTCGGCAAACCAATCAAGTATGAGTCACGTGTAGCTGTACGGTTATCAAAAGAAACCGAAAGCGAATACAACCTCCGAATGGAGCGAAAGAATATGATCAAGGATAAAGCAAACGCTGACTTTGAACCATACGCACCATTCGAATGGAAAGTATTCAACGAAGACGGATCAATCGAATACGACTTCGAAGAGGGATTCATAACATGCAAGCGATTGCATGAATGGGATTCGGCAACAGATTTTTATAAAAATAAGTAATTAAAAAAATATGAACATTATTGTAATAGCATCTTGGATTATTGTAGGCCTAACAATCCTATCATTACTAGCAATAGTAATATCAGTCACCGTATCAATCTTCGATACGATCAACAAAAACTACCAGCTCAAAAAGTTTCACGAACGCATGGATAAGTCATTCGATGAACTAATTACCTCACTTGAAAAAAACACAAAAGAAGACGGTGTAGTGAAAGTTCCAAAAGAAGTGAACCTTGCAAATGTAATTATTAAAAAACCAATTACAAAAAAGCCGAAAGCTAAAAAATAATCTTAAAACAAATATATGGAAATTTTCTTAATTATCGTAGGACTAGTAATGATTTACTCATGGGTACACTTCGCAGTCATCCAGCATAAAAAAGCATACAAGGCACGAACTGGATACGAACAAGCAGTAACATGGGTGGCAATTGTAGGACTAGTATTATTCATCATCGGAAACCTTTAAAAATATGTACATCAACAAAGTTCACCTTGCAGGGAGATTCACTCATACCCCTAGCAAATACCTAGCAAAACTACCAAGTGGAACATCAGTGTTGAACATGACCATTGCGCAGAATAAGACCTACAAAGACAAGAATGGTCAAAAAGTAGAAGAGTCAGAATTCAACGACATTGTATGCTTCGGGAAAGTAGCTGAAACAATCGCACAATACTGCGAAAAAGGTCAAGAGATTTACGTAGAGGGACGTATTAAAAACGAATCATACGAGAAAAAAGGGGTTACCAAAGAGGATGGTTCACCACTCAAAGTAACCCGTACCAAGATCGTAGTAGAAAACTTCCAATTTGGCCCTAAATCGGGTCAGAAACATGGAAGTGAAGCAAGTATCGATTACGGAACAGAAAACGCAACAGGGGGCAATTTTGAGCCACGTGGAACGGATTCTATAGAGTATCCAACCGACGATATAAATCCTTCGGACATACCGTTCTAAAAACAAGCCAAGATTCGCCTCTTGGCGACAGGTATGACATCATGCTTGTCGCCAGGATTACCTGGGGAATTATTACAAGATAATCAACAACGCATATGGAAAAAATAGACTTTAGAAAAGAAAACATACCGTTCACACAAATAGCAAACGCAGTGCTGAACGATCCGAACATCTCATTTATGGCCAAAGGAATATACGCATACCTGTATTCCAAGCCAGAGGGATGGGACTTCTCAGAGAAAAGAATCGCAAATGATGCGACGAACAGTAGAACCTCGGTGCGCACAGGGATCCAGGAGCTAGAAGATGCCGGATACCTGCAAAGACAAAAATTAGCGAACGGTAGAATGATTTATAAAGTGGTCTTATCATGTGAGCCAAAGTCACAAAATGATACTTTGGAGCCAAAGTCACAAAAAGCCACAGTGGCAAAAAGCCACAGTGGCAATTTGATACCCATAAGTAATAAAGAGATTAAAGTAATAAAGAGTTTAAGTAATAAAGATATAAAGGGGGATGAGCTTGAACTCCCAGAATGGCTAAACAAAGAAGTGTGGAACGAGTGGTTAGCATACCGAAAAGAGCAAGGGAAAAAACTTACCGAACGGAGTGTAAAGCTACAAATCAAAGAACTTTCAGGAGATATACCGAACCATGTTGCGATTATTGAACAATCGATCCGAAACGGATGGACTGGATTATTCCCCCTAAAGGCAAACAGCCAACAACGAACGATGTATGTTGCATAAATTCTTCTACGTAGTAACCAGGGATGGGCAAGTATTCGAAATGAAGTATGATCCGAACCTGTTGACCACAATAGCCAAGACAATGACGAATAAGGGCCTTATAACACTCAAGGATTACGGATTGATACTCAACGGAGTGGATATATCCAAGGTAATGAGCGAGGATCAGTACCAAAACTACGTAAAAACAGTAAACCCGAAGCAGTACATCAAGAATGGGACATGGTACGACTCAAAAGAGAACGGTATCATCCGACATGAGCGATGGAAACAGCTAGAAATTGAACAAAGAAAGGTCCTAGAGGTCAAAAAAGAACACATAAACGACCCGGAAATGAGAGAGAGAGTGAACGCAATGATTAGAAAAAACGTAGAACGATTTAGAAAACTATGAAAAAAGAAATAGACGGGTGGCTCGTCCACAATGCACGTGGCAACGTGGTCCATGTCAGCCACAGAAAAGATGACCTTGTAGTATTCCCAGGAGAAAAATTAGCAAAGTGTAAAATAATTTATAAAACAAATGACAAACCTACCACAAATACCAAACGCATCACTAAAAAACGTAAGTGAAAAGCAAGAGTTCTTACAGGCGACCCTTAACCTTTCAGTACAAACCGAAGTGGCTCGCATGCTTCTTGCAGGGAGACTGTTCAAGATTAAAAGCGAAAACTTATGGGAGGGTACAAGCTTCGGCTCGTTTCAGGAGTACTGCATGCACATCGTGAACGTAAAGCAGGGCGCAATATCGAAAATGATGACCGCATACAAGATATTCGTGAACGACTACCAACTCCCGATCGAAGACGTTTCAAAGATTGGATACACGCTTCTGTACACCGCAAAGGATATTATTAAAAGCAAAGAGGACGCTCAAAACTTCATTTACGACTCCGAGGGGCTTGTACGATCCGACATCACACGCAACATCATAGAAAAGAAAATGAAAAGCAACATGGCAACGTGTGAACACAAGAAAGTTTATTATTTGAAAATATGTGAGGACTGTGGAGAAAAACACGAGGTCTTCGTAGACGATGAAACTCAAACATTCCTTTAGTCAAGAGGTGAGAGACATTTTTGCTTTTACATGGACCTGTTGGGAATGTGGTAAAAACGGTCAAGATTCCGGAGGTCTAGAGATACACCACATCATGGGACGTGTGTCGGCATCAGCTTTCAATGCCTCAGTCCTGTGTAAAGAGTGCCACTCCAGGATGAATCATTCGATTGAAGAAGAGCAAAGACTGCTTTCAATCAACGTGCAGTATCTTTTTGCAAATGAATATGAGCCTAATCAAGAAGACGTTGATTTTGTCGAGAAAAACATTAAAAGAATAAGTACATATAATAAAAAATGGCCTATACACGAAGTAATGAAATTAATATACAAAATTCTATCTGTGAATACTTGCAGGCGAAGAGGCACTTCTTCTACAGAAATAACACAGTCGGAATTTATGATAAAGCTCAAGGAACTCATAGATCCATGCCGAAATTTTCGAAAAAGGGGGTACCGGACATAATTCTGATCAAGAACGGTATATTTTATGGACTAGAGGTAAAGGATAAGTCCAAGCAATCAGAAGACCAGAGACTGTTTGAGATAGGTTGCAAGATCGCAGGTGGTCAGTACCACATAGTCCGGTCGATAGATGATGTGCAAAAATTGGGGTTGTAACAAGAAATAATGTAGTATATAATTC
>CAZRUN010000010.1:5849-6109 GCA_964603415.1 uncultured Candidatus Saccharibacteria bacterium
GAGGGTTATTCTCTTAATAAAATAGTCCGCAAGGGGTATAGTCCGAGTACGGTTCGATATTACAAGCGCAAGATTCATGATCCGAAGAAGTTCACCGAGGATATGGATAGGATTAAAAAGTATAATAAGAAAAATTATGCCAAAAAACGAAAACTTGATTCCGATAACCGATGAAATGCTATCCGAAATTTACGAACAAAGACTGATCGTAATGATGGAAGTAGAAAAGGGTAGATTTTCACAAGTGAGACTAACCAAAG
>CAZRUN010000010.1:6119-6514 GCA_964603415.1 uncultured Candidatus Saccharibacteria bacterium
TTGATGAAATTGTTCCCAAACTTTCCCAGTCAGAAAAACAATAAACATATGATCGTGGATTTGGTACTCAACGACCCTATTGATGGAAAACCATTTAAGGGAATGCAAAGTAGCTATTAGTTATCCACAAGTTTATTGTTGGCAATTTATTATTATGTAGAGTATAATGGTAATAACCCAAAGCGGGGATTATCAATAACAACAACACCATGAAAGATATAAAAATAATTATACATCCGGGAAATTCAAACAAAGTTTCTTTCGATATCATCATAGACCATAAAGTAATCCCATACCGAGCTGACATCGATGCAAAAGAGCTAAAGGACTTCCAAAAACTAGGAGTGTCGGCATACGTAGCAATGATAGTAGGGCGAGAGTTACAAAAATATTTG
>CAZRUN010000010.1:6612-9014 GCA_964603415.1 uncultured Candidatus Saccharibacteria bacterium
CGGCGCACACGCCAAAAGATACAGAACGATGAAAAACTGTGGCAACCAACAGATCCGGAAGTGCGCAAGCAACGAGGAATATCCGAAGAAGAGTACAAACAATGGGCGCTCAATTATTAAAATCAATCTGAACTATATATGAAAAAATACTGTGGAAATTCACCGCTATGCGAAGAAGACCGATGTTCATGTGATGAGTGGGACCGTATTACAGCAACGGAAGAGCCTGAAAAAGATTGGGGACTAGTCTATGCGATCGTGCTCGTAGTAGTCATTATAGGATTTATAGCAGGTGAGATATTTATCAGAACTCTTTAACAACTAAATCATCGTGTGTCGGTTTGCTTTTAATTATCATGTGTAGTAAACTTATACTATGAATACACACATGATAATTCCTTGGGATAAAATCGATAAAACAAAAACATGTTGGAACTGGATTGGACATATTAACAGTTCTGGATATGGAGAATACTACATAAAAAACTCAAAAATAAGGGCGCATAGATTTATTTACGAGTTACTAGTAGGAAAAATACCAGAAAACCTTGTTATAGACCACCTATGTAAAAATAGGAAATGTGTAAATCCAGCTCATTTAGAGCCAGTTACAAACAGAGAAAATATTATAAGAGGTGACGGTATATCAAGTTTAAATCGAAGAAAAACACATTGTGTTCACGGACATCCATTTGATGAAAAAAACACAGCACCAAGAAAAAGAAAAAATGGTGCTATGTGGAGAGTATGTCGTGAATGTATGAACCAAAAACAGAGAGAATATTATAAGCGTAAACATCAAAAATAGGCACATGATGTAATCACCAGGATTGAATAGGGGGTATGTGGTGGAAAGAATACACGTTTTAGAACGGAAATCATCCTCGAAAAATGAAAGTACAAGTACAAGATCAATGCAATGTGACTATACTCGTGCGAAGGCTCGAACCGCTAGACGGTGTAGGGTTGGTAGAATCGAGCTCAAATCATTGCCATACCTCCCATTCAGTTCTGGTGTAATGTAAAACATATGAGAGAAATAAAGTTTAGAGCTTATAAATACCACGAAAAAGAAATGGTATACTTCACACCAGAAGAATACGCTAAGTCATACGATAATTATTCTGGTGATGGTTCAATACCCAATCCTGATTATGGAAATGAATACGGATATTACTGGATGCAATACACAGGTCTCAAAGACAAAAACGGTAAAGAGATTTATGAGGGTGATATTATGAAAGAAGATACAGCAGGTATTTGTCAAGTTGTATTCGAAAATGGAACATTCAAATTTAAAGAAATAGTGAACAGTGTTTGGCTTTGTGCGACACATGAATTTTGTGAAATCGTCGGAAACATTTACGAGAACCCAGAACTATTATCAACCCAACCATCACAAGAGTAGTATGAAAGAAGTCACGAAGGGTTGCGACTGTGAATCATGCACTATTTACACTGGTTGTAGAAAAGGATTCTGTCCATTTGAAAAACATACACTATGTAAACAAAAACATATTTTAATAGAAACAAGAAGTGTTAAAAAACTTATCAAGTCCCTAACGCCCCCACAGGCATAGAATCGTGGAGATATTATGGCAAAATCAAAAGCAGAAAAAATTGTAGACGTTTGGATTAAGTACTGTAACTATTTAATGTTAAATGGAATTGACCTAAAAGCTGTTACAATGAGAACAAATGCAATAGCTAAAACTCACAGCTTAGTAAATACCCCACCCCACACAGGGAATAAATAGAAATTAAGTGTATGTACCAATCAAAATTAAAACAATGGTTTATAGACAGAATAGGAAAGCGTATCTATCGAGACGTATCAACCTGTACATGCAACACATGTAAAGAGATAGAAGAAAACGGTCTTGTTATATTTGACGAACAACACGCTGACTATCTTGCTGATATAGATGAAGAATTTGGGTCGGATGGTTATTACATGAATTATAGGGATAATAAATAAACAACACTATGCCATTTAACGATACAACAGAAGGAAAAACCTACTCATGCCCTCATATCTGTCATGAATGTTTAGGAATACCAGAATACAACCATTCACAACTCTATATCCTCATAAACGCCCTTGAAAACTTGCGTATACCAGCAGATGAGCAAGAGTATGAATTTATCCGTAACAACCTATTAAGTCGATTTAGGGAGAAAATGAAAGAACATAAAGCGAAATATGAACAATAATTGGCAAGAAGTAATACTAAAGTATACAAAAGATTGCGGGTGCAAGTTGAAGTATTGTGAACACTATTTAGAACTAAGAGATACGATTGAAGACCTCCTCACCAAAAAAGACCAAGAGCATAAAGCAGAATTGGAGACGATAAGAACTGAAATAATTTACATCAAAGACACATTGCAAGTAAAAGCCC
>CAZRUN010000010.1:9049-13835 GCA_964603415.1 uncultured Candidatus Saccharibacteria bacterium
ACAGTATTGGATAGAATTATTGATAAAATCCTCGACAGTCACATTAATAAATTAAGTACAGAATAATATTATGATGCCAGCACAAGTAATCATAAAATTAACCCCAGAAAACATTGCAATGGCTTTATTGAAAGGAGGATTAAAACTTACTGACACTATTAAAATAATAGATAGAATTAAGTTTGATACAGATAAATGGGACGGTTCAAGAATTATTGATTAACACAACTAAAAGAACTTGTGTATCTAATCAGCAAGTGGCGAAAGTGGTACACGCTAGCGTATGGGTCGCAACCATTGGCTTATGATAGGGCAACAGACAACTATCAATTGTAGGTTCAACTCCTGCCTTGCTGACCTAGGTACATACAGCTCAAAAAAGAATTCAGATCTGTGGTGAGAGGCATAAAACACCATTTATTTGGTGCTGGCGATGTAAAAAAGATTTTTAATATTACAAAGAACATGGAACCAAACAGTAAAAAAGAGAGAACGGTCAAAGTGATTTTTTTCAATAAAACACTAGGATTCAAAGAATTTTCATGTCACGTAATTGACGGTATAAAAGATGAATACGATCGAAGAGCAGATATGGATAAATATATTAGAAATTGGTTTCGTATTAGTCAGTACGAAACAGTAAATATAATTTCAGCGAAATATGACGATTAAACAATTTATTGAAAAAGCTATAGAGGGAGGGTGGGAAGGTCTTGGAACAATAGAAGATTTTAATAATACATTGAAAGGATATGATTTTGAAGAAGTCATAAATATCAATGATTACATACTCGACCCTCTCGCATGGCAGGCAGTTGGAAAGGTTGATGGTTGGGGAAAAGACTCGCATGAGCATTTAAGAATGAGAATAGATGAATATGAGTTTCACATGCTACGAATGGTACATTATTTATGCAAAGGAGGTTCAATAGAAGAATTCCTAAAATCATTCCAGTATGAATGAAGCCATGATCGTAGACCTATTCACACTCAAACCGATGCGGTTTTACATCAAGTATGGGATAGGGATCCAAACTCAAACACAAATTAAAAACAAGTTTGTGGAATTGATAAGTGATGATATAATAGAACTATTACAAGAATAATCATAATAACCTATGAAAAAAGTAAACGACACTTATAAACATGAGGGATCTAAAATGACACGAACTATTGATCGTGAATCATCTAGAAAGAAATTGTTTGGAGGTACTGTTGTCAAAACAAACAAAGGTAAGATTGTGAATGATTTCGGAAAACAAAAAATGTGAGATGATAGCAAGCTCGTAAAACAAAAAACAGTCTACAACAAGGGAGGGGAAATGGTGAAACAAAAAACCAAAGTTCTCCCTATGAGTAAGATTGCTAAATTTATTTAACAGGATATAATAATAAAGGCACACGCCAATTATTAGTAAGTAACCATAAAACCATGTCAGAAGAACTAAAAGAAATCACTACTCCTGATGGAGTAGACCTAGCAACCGGAGAAGACACCAAAGCGGAAGTTGTAGTAGAGGCTCCAGTTGAAACTGTTGAATCAGTAGAAAAAGAAATCACTAAGGTAGTAGAAAATCCTGAATCAGATGGATACAACACTCCTTCGGAGGTTCGAATCAGTGAATTTGATGCAAAAGAACAAGTAACTCCTGATTTTGAAAAAGGCGCTAAAGTTTACAACGGTGAAGAATTGATCACAACTTTCACCAAAGAAGCCGACGGTGCTGACTTCCTTAAAAAGGCACATTTGTTTGCTGAAGCTCACGGATACCAGGTGAAGTAACTGTAACAAACCCGAAAGGGTTTTTTGCATGCAGAAAAAAGTAGTGTATAATATATACATGAATACAAATCAGCAAATCATATATTTGGGTACCGCAGAACTCAAACCATATGAGAAAAATGCAAAGAAACATCCTGCGGAACAGATCGCAAAGATAGTTGAATCAATCAAGCGCTTCGGATTCAACCAACCAATCGTAGTCGATAAAGACTACGTGGTAATTGTTGGACACGGAAGACTTGCAGCAGCAAAAGCACTTTCCCTAGAGAAAGTACCCGTGATAGTGGTAGATATCAGCAAAGAAGATGCGGCCTCATACCGCCTCGCAGATAACAAGCTCAACGAATCCGATTGGGATATGGACTTGGTAATAGACGAACTCAAAACACTCACCGCCGAGCTTGTTGAGCTTTCAGGATTTTCCCCGGACCTCCTCCTCGATGAAGAAGAACAAGACGACGTAGTACCCGAAGACGTGCCTACCGTATCAAACCCGGGTGACTTGTGGTTTATGGGTGGTCACAAGCTTCTATGCGGAGATTCAACCAATCAAGCTGATGTAGAGCGCCTCATGAAAGGAACCAAGGCTGACCTGATATTCACCGACCCACCATACAACGTAGACTACAAAGGATCCGGAGAAAAGACCTCCGAAGGAATCATGAACGACAAGATGAGTACCGAAGCATTCGAGTTGTTTTTGTTTGACGTGTTTACAAGATACGCAGAAAGCATTAAAGCAGGAGCCGGAGCCTACGTGTTCCATTCAGAAAAGACACCGACAGAATTCCGCCTCGCATTGGATAAGGCAGGATTCGAAGTGAAATCGACCCTGATATGGAATAAACCAGCAGCAACCCTTGGAATGAATGACTACCGATCGAAACACGAACCGTTCTTTTATTGCGCCTTGAAAGGAGCCAAGCCTCAATTTTATGGAGATAGAACCCACACAAGCATCTGGGACCTCCAAGATGACGAGGAAAGCCTTATCAAATGGGCCAAGAGACAAAAACGCCTCGAAGCGCAAGGAAAAGCAACGGTATGGACCATGAAGCGAGAAAAGGTGAATGAATACGTTCACCCAACCCAGAAACCCGTGGACCTTATCGTGTACGCCCTATCAAACTCATCAAAGGCAGGAGATATCGTCCTAGACTTCTTCGGAGGTTCAGGGTCAACACTCATTGCATGTGAGAAAGCTAATAGAACATGCTACAGCATGGAACTGGATCCGAAGTACGTGGATACTATCCTAGAACGGTACTACCTCTACACTGGTGAAACTCCTGTGAGAGAAGACGGTAAGACATGGGCAGAGCTTCGAGGATTCGGACCAGCAGATATAGCACAAGAGGTCGCAGGAACTAATGAACTATAAAATCATGGAACCAACAAACAACACAATTGACGAAATCTTAGGAACACCTGAAGAGGTGGCTGTTCCTGTTGAGGTGACACCAGAAGCAGTAGAAGTACTTTCCCCGAGTGAATCAACACAAGAGTCTGTACTAGAGACAGTTGTAGTCGATAGTACAAACAACCAAGAGACACAAGAAGTCGTGCCAGAGGGGTCAAATATTGAACCTGGTGAGGTGTTATTGATTGAGGGTAAGGTAGAGGAAACGCCAAATGCAACAGGGGAAAAACAGGAAATAGTAGACGAAAGGAGAAATCCTGACGGTACAATCAAGCCAGGGCATACTTTGAACCCAAACGGACGTCCGAAAGGAAGTAAATCACTCAGTACACTACTCAAGAATCACCTTATAAACACAATGCGAAAGACCGCAGAGGGTGAAAGTGTAAGCCTAGGGGAGGGAATCATGCGCAAGCTATCAGATAAGGCACTCCGAGGAGATACCAAGGCAATAGAAATCATTCTTGACCGTATCGATGGAAAGGTCGACTCAAACGTAAACTTCAAAGGATACCTTGGAGTAGATACGTCAATAAGTAATGAGGAGCGAGCTGACCTCATCAAACTACTTTATGGCAGTGATAACGGAGATAACACCGGGGAAGAAAATAAGTAGACAGGCCGTCGAGAAGATGTTCGATCCGAACACCACTCGAGACGAGCGAGTCATACTAGGGCAACATAGCTTTGCCCTTTTCTTCGTGTACTATTTCCGTCATTACATCAAATACCCATTGGCAGATTTCCATTGGGAAATGGCCCAGGACGTAGATGACCTGGTAAACGGTGTGATAACCGAACTAGGATGGGTAATGTTCCGAGAGAGTGCCAAGACATCATTCACCAAGGCACACGTAGTGAGACGAATCGTGTATTCACAAAGAAAATACATCAACGTCGACTCATACGACAAAGGAAATGCCGAACAGGTATTATTCGACGTGGTACAAGAACTACAGATAAACGAGAGACTGATTCAAGACTTCGGGCAACTGTACAATGAACCGAGAACCCAAACAGATAAGACACGAAAGCGAATATCGGACTTCATTACCACAAACAAGATCCGTGTAGAGGCCCACAGTACCCAGGAACCAGTGAGAGGACGTGCATTCGGACCCTATCGACCTGATGAGCTTATCCTAGACGATATCGAAACCAAGGCGACCGTGAACTCGGAGGCGGCAATGAAACAAGTAAGAAACCATATTAGTGAATTTTATGGGGGTCTTGCACCGAACGCAACAGTGATATACCTAGGTAACTACCTCACCGAATACGGAATCATTCAAGAACTTGTGGTACGTGCCAAGACAGATGACCGCATGAGGATCCGAATGGTAGGAGTAGCCGAAGAGGACTTAGGAAAAATCAACTGGCCAGGAAAGTATGTGTGGACGAACGCCGAAGCTGATGCAATAAACAAGACCCGAGACAAGGATAGGGTTGTAGTGTCCCTGGAAGCCAAGAAAAAGCAGATGGCAGGTGACTTCTGGGCAGATATGATGAACCAACCAATCGATGAGGCAAACGCCGAATTCAAGCGGTCATGGTTCCAATACATCACATGGGAAGCGCTTAAG
>CAZRUN010000010.1:13966-22530 GCA_964603415.1 uncultured Candidatus Saccharibacteria bacterium
CATCCAAAAAAGACACCGCTGACTTCACCGGGATAACCATTGAATGGGTAGACAAAGAGAACAAGAGATACCGCAAGGCATACCAAGTGAAAATGAACTCAATGGAGCTGATAGAGCATATCTTTTATATCAAGGATGCCTATCAACCAGAGAAGTTTGGAATTGAAGAGACGATATACCTCCTAGCAATCAAACCATTTATGGATGAGCAGATGCGCAAGCGAAACAAGTACATTGTTGTAGAACCACTCAAACACAAGCAGGTAAGCAAGGATATTCGTATCCGAGGTATGATCCCGTACTACATGAGCATGTCGATATGGCACATCGAGGGTGAATGTGGAGACTTGGAAGACCAGCTCCTACGATTCCCGAACGCAAAACACGATGATGTGTCTGATTCTGCAGCATATATGCTCGAGTTTAGTGAAAAAGACTACGAAGAAGACGAATTTGAAGTAGAAGAAGACGATCCACTGTATGCAGACATCGGAATATAGTGTTGACATTGAAAAAATATGCTACACTTTATCCATTATTAACAGATAACCTCACATAACCATGGCAATCACTATAAAAAAAGAAGATAGAGATGCAATTCGTGACCAAGCGCTCAAGGAATTGAAGTTCGCACGTGATTATAAACAGAAAAAAATCACAAACTGGCACAAAAACGAGGATATGTACTACGCTCGCAAGATAAAGACCGATGAAGCACGAACAAACGTGGAAATCGGTAAGATGCAGGGCTTTGTGCATACCGTTCTATCTAAAATTGATAATCCTCTGACATTCAAGTTCAGAAAACGAAAGGAAGCTGACCTGAAAGCAGTGAACCGAGTAAACGCATTACGAGAACAGGACGCTAACGATGACGACTGGGATATCAAAGACATCGCTCAAAAGAAACAAGTAACCATGTACGGACGTGCAGTATTCGCATACTATGCAAGTTCAGATCCGGAATACAAGGCAAGCCTTGACCCGGTGGACGTGTATGACTTCCTTGTGGACCCTGCAGCAGGTGGACTTGATTTAGAGAAAGCACGATACATGGGACGATATGGAATCGTACTCGACCGTGAAGACATCAAGGAACGTGCCAAAAACGGTGAGTTCCTCAAAGCTGAAGTGAAGACACTATTGGAAAGCGA
Source organism: uncultured Candidatus Saccharibacteria bacterium (assembly GCA_964603415.1). Taxonomy (GTDB): domain Bacteria; phylum Patescibacteriota; class Minisyncoccia; order Phycocordibacterales; family UBA9973; genus 2-01-FULL-33-17. The sequence goes on from CAZRUN010000010.1 coordinate 15,121, forward strand.
TGCAGTTCCAAATGGAATGAATCAAGAAGATGAAAACAAGCGCAACCGTCAAAGTTACGAGGGGCGCATGAGTAATCCGGAAATCCAAACAAGTGACAAGTTCCGATTGTGGGAATGGTTCACTACATACAAAGGGAAACGATACTACCTCCTTATGAGCCGAGAAGCTCAAACGGTGATTAAGATCATGCCACTTGAAGAAATGTTCAAGCCGTCAAAGAAGTTTCCAAAGGGAGCTTGGCCATTCTGGACTTATGCTGCATACATCGACCTGACAGAATTCTGGACCCCATCACCATGTGATTACGTTCGAGAAGTGTTCATGGCTCAAAGTATCAGTATCAACCAAATGCTAGACCTTGCAGAACAGGTAATCAAACCGCAAAAGGCAATCGTGGCGAGTAAGATGGTAAACAAAGCCGAATTGAAATACAAAAAAGACGGTGTGATTCACTTGAAAGACACCGACGATGTAAACAAAGCGGTGACAATGCTACAAGTGACACCAATCGACACTCCAATCCGTGTGTATCAAACACTTGATACGATTGCACAAATGGAATCAGGTGTGACCGCAGCAACTCGAGGAGTGGCAGATGAAGACAAGGTAGCAATCTATGAGGGGAACCAAGCAAACACTGGTGACCGTTTCGGATTGTTTAACAAGTCTTATGCCTACGGGTACAAACGATTCGCATACTTGTGGTTAGAGGGAGTGAAAACTCACTTGAAAAAATCAGTAGCAATCGACATGCTCGGATCCGATGGAATCCAGGTAGACGAAATCACCCGGCGAGACATCAAAGGCTTCTCGGAGTTCGTTCCAATGGTGCAGTCATCAGATGCTGAAGTACAATCAAACGCAATTGAGACACGAAACAAGATCAACTACTTAACAGGCGCACGTACAAGTCCTAAGTTTAATCAACAAAAGATTGAAGAAAAGCTTGGAACCCTTGTAGGATTCAATCAAGACGAAATCAAAGAATTCCTAGACGTAGACAACTACGCAAATGCTGAACTCATGTCGGAGGCAGCACGGGATATTGAACTTCTCTTGAACCGAACCATGCCGAAGCCAAATCTCGGTGCAAACCTTGCATACTTCGAGAAAGTAGTAAATTGGTATCGTGATAATTCAGAGTATTTCTTCAAGGGAGAAATACTTGATGTAGAACTCATGAAGATGTTCGATACATACATCGCACAGCTCGATCAGATTGTGACGTACAATGAGTACCGAAAGATGAATCGACAAGCGACCGAAGAGATGATGAACCCTCCAGGAGGTGCAGCGCCTACGACACTAGATGTGAACGTAGACAATACATCAACCGAGGGGGCAATGTATCAAAACCCAGCTCCAGTAGCAGGGCAACCATTACCAATTCAGTAAACAAAAAAATCTATGCAAGAAAATCATTTAAAAGACTTTACATACGAGATCATTGAAGAAAATGAAAACCCGTATGAGAAAACTATTAAAAAATCAGGTGTAACCATTGAATTCACCTATCGACAGTTCAACCTTGAACAGCAACAGCTCAAGAAAGATAAAGAGGAACTACAGTCAAATGCAAACATTTGTAGTGCAATCATCCAAAACATCGAAAATCATCACGCATATGTGAAAGACTTCGATGACAAGCAATTGGCTGCAATTAGTCAGTATTGGACACACAAGAACCGATTGAAAGAGCTTGAGCCAGCACTCAAGGAAACGGTCGAAGCTATTGAAAAGAATGAACAAGAACTTGCGCTGATCCGAGAGCAATTCTCAATCCCAGAATTAGAACCTGTGATCGAAGAAGCTCCGAAACAAGCAGTTCCAGAAAACAATGAGCAAAACGTGGATTCAACTGGTGAACAAGAACAAGAAGCATAAAAACGATCCCTCTGTAAAAGAGAACGCTGACTCTTATGACAGCGCAGTGGCCGTAATGAACTTCTATGATAGTACCGGAGGTAAGGAATACTATGAACGAATAAAAGAGAGGTCAAAAGAACTCCTCTTCGAAATAGTAGGCGAGGCAAATGAATTAGATCATGTTACACTTCTAGCGAAGATAGCTAAATTCCAAGCACACACAGAACTCCTTGCGGAATTCAAGTTTGCAAAGATTGAGGCTGATGGGCTAGAAATAATTATAGACGAACTCCTCCAAAAAGAGGACGACGAATAGCACACTGTGTGGTGTGTAGACAATCTCAGAAACTATGTGTTCGCTAGATTCACATATACCAGTTTTCGACGGCTGGTTGCTGACTGGGATTGTCCACATACCACAGAGAGTCTTGCACTCCAAGCCATAGGTGGTATACTTAGCAATATAACTGGCAAACAGGGGCCAACCTGTATAAAAAGGTTTTCAATTCTATGACGATTAAGTCTAACGAAGGAACCTCGCAAGAGGAAGTTACTGTAGACACAACTACACAAACTCCTGAAAACAATCAACCTGATCAGGAACAAACACTAGGAGAAGTTATCACACCCACTGATGATAGTGACGTTGAAATCACTCCAGCCAAGGGAAAGGATAGCGAGGAAATGGTTCCACTTCATGTCGTGTTGGATATGAAATCAGAAATCAAAGACCTCAAAAAGCAACTTGCCAATAAATCTATTTCTAACGGAGATTACGATCAAGAAATTCAAGCTATACAAGAGAAATACGATGTAGATGCTGACTTCTTGCAAGACATCTTCGCAGTATCAGATAAACGAGCGGAAGCTAAATTTGCTCCACAAATTCAACAAATCTCAGCTAAAGATAAGGAGAAAAAGCAATTAGAAGTCATTGATAGTCTTTATGAACAATCTATCAAAGCAAATCCAGAATTTGCTGATGTTGCAAATAAGGCAATCATTATCGAACTTGCAAAGAATCCTGCAAACCATGGCAAGACCATGACACAAATCTTAGACGAGGCGTATGGGCGAGTAGTCCAAAAGGGTACCCGGACGCTTGAATCAACGCAACCAGGTGCGTCGAAAGCTTCAGAGCATACAGTAGACTTTGATAATATGGATGCAGAAACAGAGGCTCGAGTCCTCCGTGATCCAGAATTAGCAAAAGAGCTGGCTACTCACAACATGAAGTACATTAAAAACCTGATCTAGCATATATGTAGCGTATTATTTAAAATTAATTGATAAAACGCTTATATGGCACTTTCAAATTTCAAAGAAGCATTCATCAATCAATATCAAGAAGTATTCCAAAAAGTACTTGTTGGTAAGGTGATTGCAAACACACGTTTCGAATCAAACCTCTCATACGGGGCTTCGGTAAAACGAGTTCGATACGATATTAGTAACGTTCGAGTACGTGCAGTAACTATCGGTACAGATCGAACCGTAGACCCTGTAACTGACACCAACGAAACACTTACAGTAAACCGACAATACGGAACAACTTTCGCTATTTCTACAAAAGAAAAAGTACAAGCTGGACCATTGAACCCGGGAGCTGTAATTGGTGCTAAAGTAGCTCACAAAACAGCAACATTCGTTGATGCTGATATCCTTTCGGAAACAGTGAACGCTTATGCAGCATTCGATAACGGTGACCTTACAGGTCTATCGTCAACAGGAACTCCAATCACATTGTCATCAACAACGGTGCCACAATTGGTTGCACGTGCTCCTGCTAAACTAAAGCGAAACAACCAAATTCTCACCAATCTTTGCTGGGTAGTAGACTCATACGCTGCGTCTGACTTCATTCAGTACATCATGGGTAAAAACATTGATTTCGCTGAATCAGTATTCAAAAATGGATACGCAGGACCTATCGGGTCAGCTGAACTTTACACTTCAGAAAACCTTACAGGTGAATTCTTGATCACAGGATCAGGTACATTCTCAAACGGTGAAACCATCGTAATTGAGGGAGTTACTTTGACCGCTGTGTCATCAATCGGATCAACTGCAGGAAACTTCCTTATCGGAGCAGACCTTGCAGCATCTCTTACAAACCTTGCTGGATTGATCAACAACCCAGGAACTACTTCTTCAACTCAAGTAGCATTGTCAGCTGCGAACCAAATTAAGTTCTCAGATACATTGCGACTTGCAGCTACAGCTACAGCAACAACTGTAACAGTAGTAGGAAAAGGAGCAGGACGTATGGTAGTAAGTGAAGTGGCTACTAACGCTGCGGTAACATACTCAATGATCCACTCATACTTCGGTAAGAAAGGAGCTATTGATGTAGTTATCCAGGATCAAGTAGACATGGAAGAACGTGAAGAACCTCGTCAGCGTGCAACAAACATCCTTTCAGATGTATTGTACGGAGTGAAAACTTTCAACGACGGAGCGCAAATGTTCCTAGACGTGAAGATTCTAGTATAACCACTAGACAACTATTAAAAGTTAATCTAGAAATACTATGAAATCATACCCAGGAACAACAATGATCATCCATAAGGAAACCGGTGACGGACTTATTCTAGAGGCAACTGTCGAAAGCGGAACACCGATCACTACTGCAGGAATATTTGCTGCAGGAGCAGAAGTGACAGACCTTTCAACAAGTACTGTCTATAAGAATAATGGAACAACTGATTCAGTTTCATGGGATAATCAAGACTCAATTGAAACAGCAGAGATTGAAGATGCAGCAGTTACACCAGTTAAGTACAATATCGTTCAAGCAGTTACTGCTACCGATACAGGTGCTACAACTGGTACAATTGAAGCAACTACAACTCATGCAACAGTAACGTCTTCTGCAGCATCAAAACAAGTTATTCTTCCAGCTCCAGTAGTAGGACGAACACTTGTGATTCATGTGGGAGCAAACGGGTTTGATTTAAAATCATCAGATCCGGAAACTATTGCTATTAACGGAGGTACTGGAGCGGGTGTGAAGTCAGCTATTGCAGCTAACTCTACCTGTTTCCTTACTTGTGTATCATCAACTGCATGGAAAGGATTCTTCCTTGATGCAGATAGTGATGTAGCAAAAATTGCTGCAGCTGCGTAACCTTATTAGCCTTTCGGGGCTAGAGGTGAGAAGATAATAAAATACCTTTTCACCCTTAGTCCTGATAATTAAAATAAACCTATGGCATTAACACCAAAAACCGGACAACAAATTATAACTGAGTTTGAAATGCAGGTAGACGATACTACCGAGCTTTCTAGTGTGGAAGAATTGATATTGCTTAATAGAATTTATAGAAAAATCCTTGCGCATAAGGCATGGCTATTCTTACAAAAACCGCATACCGCAACGCAATCAACATCCGTGGATTACATTGCACTACCAACTGACTTCGACTATCTTGCACCGGCTGGGCAATACTCAGACATTGGTGATTCAGCAACATACCCATACGTAGTATTTGTAGGGACTGACCTGCGCAGATACATTGTAGTGAACTACGCTGACCGTAGACAGTACGATAACAAGGATGGATATTGCTACGTGGATCCGATCAATAACCGCCTTGTATTCACAAGACAGCCCATATCAGCTGAAACGGTACAATTTGATTATATTTATGTACCTGATGACATTACACTGGCAACATCTCCGGTAGTTCCTGCGAAGTTCCACGACATGTTCGCATATGGAATGGCAGTAGACGACATGATTATTCAAATGTTTGAGAAGTCTCGAAGTACTGCACAAGAAAACAACGCATTCTTCCAAGCAAAATTAGACGATATGTGCATATGGAACGATATGCAAATCCAAATCTAATATGACAATCACACAGTTTCAAATTGAAAATGGAGAGATATTCATTCTCCTAGATAGTGGAGAGTTATTGAGAAAAAACCTCAAGCAAGAGGATAAGTGGACCGAGATAGCAATCCCTGAAGAGTACATTCCAATTGAAGAGCAAGGTCCGAAAATGGTCGGAGAGGAAATAAAAATGAAAAGAATTTCCCTGGAGAAACAGCAAGATAATCTAGTACAATAATCTTATGGCTGACCACTTAGTAAAAGGATTCAAATCGGGAACACATAACCTCATCGATAGTGAGGCTATTCCTAGTGATGCGGCGAAAGACTCGCTCAACTGGCTCACATCAAATGGGCGTATTGAATTGTCACGTGGTAAGGAATTCTATGGTGGAGAGGGTACGATCGGAAAAGTATATAACCTGCACTTTGGAACCCGAAACAACGGGGACCTTGTGCTATTTGAAAAAGTAGATACCAAAATCCGATACTACAATACAACCACTGGACTATGGGTAGACGTTGTGACAGGTCTCACATCAACAGCGCTGTACTCATTCTCAAACTATACATCCCTAGCAGGTAACTTCACTTATGCAACAGGAATTGACGGTGTGTACAAAATCCATAACGCAAACCCAGAATCATACATCGATATGTACGCAGCAACCCGGAACTTCAAAGGGCTATCATTCGTAGACAAGGCTCGCATGATTATGTGGGGACTTGCAACAGATAGAACTGGTCTTTATGGTGGATACATCGATGCACAAAACAGCACCGTATACACTACGGTGTCTCTTGAAAGTCTTGGGAGTGCTACAGGTGCATCACAAACAATCACCGGGACCCTTGCATTCAAATCAGGGCAACCACTCCGAACATGTTTCGGTCTTGAGATATTCGTGAACAGTGTTTCAGTAGCCAAGGACGACTACAATGGCAACATCACCGCAAGTACCGCATTACCGATAACAGGGACCATAAACTACACTACAGGTGATTACGACATAACTTTGACAGGAGGGTCAGGTCATGCAATAGAGGTAACTTATCAATGGGAAAACTCAAACGAGAAAGGGATTACTGACTTCCGTAAAAGTTCAACTCGCCTTGCAGGTGAGGGATTTATCATACGCCAGGACGAGGGTGGAGATGCAATTCAGTCAGTGCTTATCGGACAAGACGGTTCATACTACTCATTGAAAAAGAGTACCGCATATCAGTTCACAATGGATGCAACAGATACCAACCCGACAAACGTTGTATACCGAAAAGATATTGGTATTAAAACACCAACCGCAGCGGTATCAACAGGTTCTGGAATTATATTCATGAACACTGCAAACCCAGAGAAACCATATTTGACTGTACTACAAAGAAACCCACTCGGAGACAACATTGAGCCAGTGAAACTATTCATACATTATGACTTCTCAAAATTTAATTACGATGACGTTGTTGTAGATACTTGGGGCAAATATGTAATTATTGCATGCAAGCAGCTCAACTCAACAGAGAACGATAGGCTTCTCCTATGTGACTTGGAAACGAACTCGGTAGATGCAACCTACTACAACGCACAATGCTTTGCTAAAGGTTCTGATGGTAGATTATATGCCGGGTCACCATTCACGCAATCAGTTCAAATTTTATTTATAGGCTTCGATGATGATGGATCCGTGATAGACAAATTCTGGGAAAGTAA
>CAZRUN010000011.1:0-11086 GCA_964603415.1 uncultured Candidatus Saccharibacteria bacterium
GGTGGGGGAGATCCGTGATGGGGAAACAGCAAGTATTGCAGTTAACGCAGCACTAACAGGACACCTTGTACTATCAACCATCCATACAAACTCTGCTGCTGGAGCAATCCCTCGTTTCATTGATATGGGAATTCCATCATTTCTCTTAGTATCAACACTCAAAATCATCATTGCTCAAAGACTCGTGAGACGACTCGCTGGTACCAAAGAAAAATATCTAATGACAGATGCACAATTAATAGAGCTCTCTAAATTTATAGACCTTGATCGCATGCTCGCATTCCTAAAAGCTGAAAATATTGTTGGACCAAAAGATACATGGAGAGATATCCCATTCTATAAACCAGTACCATCAGCTGAATCAGAGACAGGGTACAAGGGTCGTGTTGGACTCCATGAAGCTCTTCGTATTTCAGCAACAATTAAAGAATTAATCTTAAAAAATGCGACAAATGATGAAATCGAAAAACAAGCAAAAGAAGAAGGTATGATGACAATGCTTGAAGATGGAATCTTTTTAGCAGCAAAAGGAGAGACTACTATCGAAGAAGTCTTGCGTGTTATTAACGAATAAAGAATATGTTATTTTATTTCACCGCAATCCGTCCGAACGCTGAAAAATACAGCGGCACCATGGAAGCTGAAGACAAACTAGCGCTTGCTCGCAATCTACGAACAACAGGAGACATTCTTCTGTCTGTCACAGAAAAGAAAAAAAAGGGAATCAGTCTTAATTTCATGAATAGGATTAAAACAACTGATCTCATTTCTTTTGCACGAAACATGGCAGGACTCATGCAAGCAGGTGTAGCACTTTCACGCAGTATTGAAATATTAGAACGACAAACAGTTAACGTAAAAATGAAAAAAGTGCTAGCAAATCTCCTTGAAACAATTAAAGGGGGAGGGAGTCTTTCAGATGCACTCGCAAAACACCCAACAGTCTTTGAACCACTCTTTATTGCAATGATGCGTGCAGGAGAAGAATCAGGTAATCTTGTTGGCACGCTACGAGAAGTCCAGGTACACCTAGAAAGATCATACAGTCTGACACGTAAAGTTAAAGGTGCCATGATGTATCCATTGGTTATCATCGGAGCTATGGGTATCATTGGACTCCTTATGTTTAAATTTGTTGTACCATCTCTTCTTAAAGTATTTACTGATTTCAATATTGACCTACCATTTGCAACACGCATAGTTGTTGCTCTTGCCGATCTTATCAATCACAATTTCATTGCGCTCATTATAGGTATCATTGCTATCATTGTAGGGTTTAAATATATGAGTAAAACAAAGAAGTTTAAACACATGATGAGTATTGTTATATTAAAACTCCCAGCCATTGGAACCATTGCTAAACAAACATTTACAGCGAGAACAGCACGAACACTCGCATCACTCCTAAAGTCTGGCGTAACAGCATCACGATCAATTGAGATTACCAAAGAAGTTATTGCTAATAGTCAATATAAATTAGTCATGGATGAGGCACTTCAAAACATCGAAAAAGGTATTTCAATGTCAAAAGCATTCCAAAACCACCCAGAGCTATACCCAATCATGATGGGAGATATGATCGAAGTTGGAGAAGAGTCTGGGAAAGTTGGAGATATGCTGCTCGATGTAGCCACCTTCTACGAAGAAGAGGTTGATCAAAAAACTAAAAACCTCTCAACAATTGTTGAACCAATACTAATGCTTGGAATCGGCGCCGGTGTTGGATTTTTTGCCATCGCAATGATGACTCCAATGTATAAAATGCTTGAGAGCGTTAACTAGTATGAAATACATCACAAAAGGGTTCACACTACTTGAAATGATTGTTGCCATCTGTCTTATTACTATTCTAACAGCAATAGCACTACCAAAACTCAATAATTTTAGAACTACACAGATCCACAAGAATGAGGTAGGGAATATGCTTGCAATGCTTAATGAAGCTAGAACTCGGGCACTTGCTGGTGATAGCGGGAGAGCGTATAGCGTATCAATTGATACTGTAGCAAAAACGATGACACTCTTTCGAGTTACCACTGATCCAGGAGATACCGCCTATTCTGAAACAGTACCCCTCAATACAAAAGTTAGTGTGTTAACAAGTCTTGCTGGTACACCAAGTAGTACAATTACTTTTGCTAGATACACAGGAACAACACTTAATGCTGGAACAATTACCGTCACTACAACAAACGGACTCTTTTCTCACACATCAACTATTCGGGTATACGTATCTGGTCTTGCGGCTATAGAATAACAACGGTATACTTGCAATAGAATATGCAAGTATCTACTAGAAAAAAAAATTTAGGATTTGCTCTTATCGAGGTCCTTATAGCTGTCACTATTATGTCTGGCTCGATGCTTGTCGTTGCCACTGCAGCAAACAAATCATTACTATACGCACGCACAACACTCAATAGCTATCAAGCATCCCTCGCCATGGAAGAAACAGTTGAAGCTGTTAAGAGTATTCGTGCTGCTGGCTGGGCCAATATTGCAGGTCTAACAAATGGAACAACATATGGTATCAGTTGGAGTGGTTCAAACTGGCAAACAGTGAGCTCGCCACAAACAACAGCACTTGGTTTTACAAGATCAATAGTACCGTCTGCAGTATATCGTGACGCTAATGATGATATCGCAGTATCAGGAACACTTGATAGTGGAACAAAAAAGATTACAGCTACAGTAACATGGAACGACCAAGGGAAAACAAAGTCTCAAACTGTTGAGTTTTATATAACAAATATCTTATGAAATACATTCCTAAAAAACACACAGGTCTCTCAGCAATGGAAATGCTCGTCTACGTTGCTATATTGTCACTATGCACCGGAATATTGGTACGTGTCATGGCTGGAACATTTGCTGTTTTTACAAAAGCTCGTTCAATGCAGTCACTAACTTCCTCTGGGGGGACAGCGATAGAACGAATTATGTATAACGTTCGTAACGCAAAAGCATTCAGTGTTAGTGATAATAGTTTTGGTACTAACCCAGGAACACTCTCTGTTGTCGTAACAGAAAGCGGTGTAGATAATACATATCTGTATACAGTAACAAATGGCAGACTAACACAACAACTTAATGGTGGAGCAGTACAATACTTGACCGCACCAGGACAATCAGTAACCACTTTTACCGTTAACCAGATCACAGCAGGATCATACAATGGGGCACAAGTAACCATTACTCTTAGTGATGGTCGCATATCTCCAGCCCAAACAGCAACCTTTACAACTTCATCACTCATGAGAGGACTATACTAATATGAACAACTCACACCATCAACGCGGAAACATCATGCTTGTCATGACACTTTTTGTTGCGCTCGTCGGTATTGTATCAATTACAGCGGTAACAAATACTGTTGTGAGATCTCATAGAGATTCACAAAACATACAACGGACACGCCAAAGCTATTCACTTGCTGAGTCAGGTATTGAAGATGCACTGTATCGATTAAAAAACAGTATGACTATTGACCCAACAGAAACACTAACCCTTGGATCAAACAGCGCTACAACACAGATTACAACAGTCAGTAGTAGTGAAAAGACAATATCTTCAGTAGGGGAATACGGGAACATTGAAAGATCTATCAATGCAAGCGTTATAACTAACGCAGGAACATCGTTTATATATGGCGTACAAGTGGGACAAGGAGGATTAACAATGAGCGGTAGCGGTACTATTAATGGAAATGTATATGCAAATGGCCCAATTAGTGGAGACAGCTCATCCGCTATCACAGGAACAGCGACATCAGGGAATAGTCCAGCACTTACATCAAACCAATCAAATGGTACAGGAATTCCAGCCTACAATGTTGTCTTTGGAAACGCGAATGGTACACAAGATATAGCGCAAAGTTTTCAAATCCCAGCAGATGATGTTGCAAATAAGGTTGAACTTTATATCAAAAGAACAGCAAGTGCACCAAGTAACGCAACCGTAAAAATAATGAATGATAATGCTGGATCACCAGGAAGTACCGTCATTGCATCAGGAACATTATCAGCCGGAACAGTCACAACAAATTATGGGTGGATCAGTGTAGCATTTAGCACAAACCCAATCCTGTCAGCAAATACAACATATTGGATTGTTGTTGATGGTAGTACTAATAGTACAAAGTACTATACGATTGGAGCTGCTAATGCGACATACAGTAACGGTCTCGGTAAAATTGGGCAAACAGGTGGTAGTTGGAATAATACTAGTCCATCTGGTCTCGATTACTATTTCAATTTCTATACCGGAGGTGTTGTAGGTAAAATTTTTGGTAGTTCAGGTAGTCAATGGAACCAACTCCATATTGGTACTGGCGGTACAGGATCCGCATGGGCAAATACCATAAACTACACCAACGCAACAGGAACACTTAACTGTAATACCGGAACCGGCAATAATAAATCCTGCACACCAGGATCTGATCCAGTATATAAAGAGTTTCCAATCTCTGAGTCCAATATGGATGAATGGAAAAATGAGGGACTTGCTGGGGGCGTACATACCGGAAACTATAGTGTTGGCTGGGCTGGAGCAACACTCGGACCAAAGAAAATTGTTGGAAATCTTGATGTTTCAGGTGGGGGAACACTAACTATTACCGGAACACTCTGGGTAACAGGGAGTGTAACTCTTAGTGGGGGCGGCAAGATAAAGATGGCTACTGGCTATGGAGCAAATGACGGTATTATCATATCAGAAGGACCACTTACAGTCTCAGGCGGAGGCCTAGCAACCGGCTCAGGAACAACAGGGAGCTATATTATGATGATAACAACAAACAATACAAGTAGTGCTGCGTCTATTAGTGGGGGAGCTGGTGCCGTTATTGTCTATGCCCCGTACGGTACAATCAACATTTCAGGTGGCGCATCACTTAAAGAAGCCACCGGATATGCGGTTAACATTAGTGGTGGTTCAACACTAACATACGAAAGTGGCCTTGCAGACCTTAATTTTTCGACAGGACCCTCTGGATCATGGGAAATTCAGTCTTGGAAAGAAGCAGAGTAACCCAAAAACTTGACAAATACCTTTGAATTTGCTATACTAGTCTTGTGAGTATATACCTTGATTGTTATTAATACAAACAAATGCCTACACAAACCCCCTTCGGGGGGTTTTTGTGTTTTGACCCAATCAGAAAAATGATACAATGCACTCATGAAAATCAAAAAAGTACTTATCGTCGGGAACCTTAAACAAAACCCAAAAAATATAAAGGAGGCTATCGCACTAACGAGGCAGTATAGCCAACTTAAAAAAATAGCTAAGAACGTGGAGCTAGGTATTGCACTACCATTCGTCTTCTTGCCAGCTACCCAAAAAGAATTCGGTAAGGGTCTACCTCTCTACGCACAAACACTATCAGACGCAAAAGAGGGTGCTCATACTGGGGAAGTTGGAGCATCTCAATTAACATCTATTGGTATTAAGAATGTAATTCTAGGCCACAGTGAAACGCGTACACGAGGTGTTACAAATGAAGAAGTTGCAGGACAAGTAGAAAATGCACTGGCAGAACATATGCATATTATCCTATGTGTTGGAGAAAAAGAACGTCATGGTGATACAGAACATATTCATTTTATTGAAAAACAACTTGAAAGTGCACTCTTTGGAATAAAAAAAACTGATGCATCAAATATTACAATTGCATACGAACCAGTCTGGGCAATTGGATCCACAGCTACACGCGCTGCAACTGAGAATGAAATATATGAGATGACAATTACCATTCGAAAAAAACTTGTTGAGCTATTTGGTAGAACTGCGGGCGGAGATATACGCATCTTGTATGGTGGCTCTGTTAATGCAGAGAACTGCGCGAGCCTATTATCGATCCACCATATTGAAGGACTTCTCATTGGAAGAGTAAGTCTCGATGCAAAAGAAATGAAAAGTATTATATTAAAAGCAAAAAAATAACATGCAATCATTAAGTAAGCTAAGTGGTATTAAAAATAAGACAGTCGTATTACGGGCTGACTTTAATGTACCAATCATTAAAGGAGAAATTGATGACACATTTAGAATCGACTCAACACTACCAACAATAGATTATCTTCTTAAAAAAGGAGCTAATATTGTTATCCTCGCCCACCTAGGGGATGATGGCAAGGCAAGTCTTGCTCCTGTTGCAAGGTACTTTGCTAAGAAGAAATATAAGGGATATTTTGAAACATCTAATAATCCAGAGGTGATCCGTGATAGTGCTGATCGTTTGTGTAATGGAGAAATATTACTTGTTGAAAATATTCGTCGTTTCGAAGGAGAAAAAGAGAACAAAAAAGATCTTGCTGTATTTTTTGCATCACTTGGAGTCGCCTATGTAAACGATGCATTCTCTGTGTCACATAGAAAACATACAAGTGTCATTGGTATCCCTAAATATCTTCCGAGCTATGCAGGAATACAACTTGAAAAAGAAATGAAGATGCTTGGTAAAGCATTGAAACCCAAGCACCCATTCTTGTTTATCCTTGGTGGTGCAAAGTTTGAAACAAAACTACCACTTCTTAAAAAATATCTAACGATGGCTGACGGGGTCTTTGTAGGGGGAGCACTAGCAAACACACTACTGAAAGAACGAGGTTTCGAGATAGGGAAGTCTCTTAATGAAGAAAACGTAAAAGGACTGAAAACAATTATAAAAAATCCGAAACTACTCTTACCAATGGATCTCATTATCGAAACACGAAAGAAACTATTAACTGTAGGAGTTGAAGAAATTGCACCGACTGATAAGATAGTAGACATTGGTACAGAGACACTAACAAGACTCATTCCGCTAATCAACGAAGCAAAACTAATTGTATACAACGGCCCAATCGGTAAAATAGAAGATGGGACAAAAGATCTTCTAAAATTACTCTCGAAAACAAAAGCTGATGTTATTATTGGCGGTGGTGATACTGATGAAATCATCGATGAACTCAATATGAAAAAAGCCTTTACGTTTGTATCAACAGGCGGGGGAGCAACACTGGATTTTCTGGCAAACGGAACGCTTCCAGGAATAAACGCGCTGAAATAACAATGAAGACCCGGCTAAAGCCGGGTCTTGACTTTTGGGGCCCCAGCGCGTTTAATAAACAAAATTAATATTTAAAGATATGGCAAAATTTAAAAAACTAGTAACAGATTTAATCAACAATGGACATGCTCAATTTGATATAGATCTCACAAAAGAAGATTTTGAGGTGTGTATGGCAGCCCAGGTTGAGGTTTTTAAAGAGATGGCTAAAAATTATACATTCTGCACCGACAGCTATAAAACTGACGAAAGGGAATGGGACCGTGGTTTTTTCAGAAGGAGAAGAAACCAAAAGAAAGATGATAAAGATTGTGGTCACTTTCGTATGAGCACTCAAATTGAACTTGAGATAAAACTTGGACGTTCAATAGAAAAAGATGAAGCACTAGGTAAATATCTAGCAAGTGCACGAAAAATATATCTAGCGCTCCATGATTTAGCTGTAAAGATTCTAAAGGAGGCAGATGATCAAATTCCAGGATTTAGACTACTAGATCAATTCTTAGACCCAGAAGCAGCAGACCTACACGTACTACGAACAATAGGATATCTTCTTTCAAAAAAAGATAGGCCAGTTGCTGACTTTCATTATGACCGAGACCTCATAACTCTAGCTGCATATGAATCGCATAAAGGTCTTCATATTGAAGAGGGTAACAGATTAAAACCATATGCTCACGAAGCAGGAAAAGTTTTAGTATTCTGGTCAGAAAAAGCTGAGGTACTGACCAAGGGAAAACTAAAAGCCCGGGTTCATGGTGTGGATGTATTTCAAAAAGATATCCAGCGGGACGCAATTGTATTCTTCGGACACACAAAAAACCCAACTATCACCAAATCAAAACCTGTGCCTGATCACCTAAAATCAGTAGCCTAGTGTTTACATTCTTACGATCTCCAAGACTTCTTGGAGATCTTTTTTATTCACAGCAACATGCTCATCAAGCATCCTCGGCATCAAATGAATATGGAAATGGGGGACATCCTTACCAACAACAGAAACTTGAACATAATCAGCTCCTAACTTCTGTTTTAAGTGAACCATTAACATCTTTGCTTTCAAGAAACAATGCGTCAATATATCATCCGAGACGTCCTGCATCCATTCAAAATGCTGTTTCGGAACCAGCAGCGTATGCCCAGGTGATACAGGATGAATATCTAAAAACGCAAAACATACATCGTCTTCATATACCTTATGCGCCGGAATCTCATTAGTAATAATCTTACAAAAAATACAATTCATACACCTATTCTAGCAAAAATAGAGCATATTAGTACTATGCTATACTAGGAACTATGCCAGAAACGAAATATAGTCTGAGAAAAAATACCGGGACCCGAACACCAGAACTTGATGAACGCTACGGTACCCTCATCGCCGACATTCTCACAGCCAGAGGAGTTACTGACCTTGAACTTGCGAAACAATACCTACATGGAACGCTTGGGGATACTCATGGCGACCCATTTCTTGTTTCAGACATGCTAAGCGCAGTTGAGCGGATACATAAAGCAGTGCAAAACAAGGAACACATTACCATTCATGCTGATTATGATTGCGACGGAATACCAGGAGCGTGTATACTCGCAAATCTGTTTAAGGTAATTGGTTTTGCAGAATATACTGTTTCCATCCCGAACCGTAATCTTGAAGGATATGGTTTGAGTCTTGAACATGTAGAAAAAATACATACAAAAGGAAGCACTCTCATTATCACAGTTGATCTTGGGGTGACCGCACTCGAAGCAGTTGATTTGGCAAACAGCTATGGCATTGATGTTATCGTCACAGACCACCACACCCTACCTGAAACACTACCAAATGCATATGCAATTGTTCACCCAAAAAGATCTGAGAGCACGTATCCCAACAGGGAACTGTGCGGAGCTGGAGTTGCGTACACACTCGTTCGTGCATTTGAATCTCTATATGGGGAAACATATAACATGCCGAAAGGTTTCTCACTGACGCTCGTTGATCTTGCTGGATTTGCAACACTCTCAGATATGGTAGAACTGACGCCAGAGAATAAAGCACTCATTAAAGAAAGTATTGGCATGCTTAAGCGCGGTATGCGTCCAGGATTTGCAGCACTTGCTCGCGCTGCTCGGGTATATATGAAAGATCTCGATCAAGGAGATATCGCATTTATGTTAACACCAAAACTAAACGTTGCTTCACGTATGGGTAACCCTTATGATGCATACGAACTGTTAATGGAAACAGACCAAGTGAAAGCAAAAGAAAGAGCAGAGTTTCTTGTATCTCTTTCCAATGAACGACGTAAACTGGTTGCAGCCATGGTTAAAGAAGCAAAGCGTGATATTGCTAGAGGAAATAAGGACCAGGACAACGTCATCGTTGTCGGAGATCCGTCATGGCGCGTAGGACTACTGGGACTTGTAGCATCAAAAATCGTTGATAGCTATAACAAACCAGCATTTGCTTGGGGAAGAACAGAACACGAGACCGTGGGATACAAGGGGTCATGCCGCGGAAACGGGACAGTTAATATGCATACATTAATGTCACAGACTGCTCCGGGGGTATTGATTGAATGTGGTGGCCACTTTGAAGCTGGAGGATTTAGTGTTCATCCAGATCAAATATACACATTACACGAATCGTTAAACAAAGCATTCGATTCACTAGATCATTCTGACAGTATTGAAAACGGGGGACAAACAATGATCGACGCAATGCTTCCAGTCTCACTTCTACACCCAAACCTACACCGCACAATCAAAAATCTTGGTCCATTTGGTCCTGGAAACACTGAACCTGTATTTGGTTTCAAGAATGTGCATATAGTAGATGTTCGCACCTTTGGAACAGGGAATGTGCATATAGAGATAACATTTAGAGATGCATCGGGACTAACAGCAAGCACTTATGCATTCTACAAAAACGCAGAAGATGTTGGTAATCCAGTAGTAGGCGACATTGGTCACATTATTGGAACGCTCGATTCCAAACTCTGGCAAGGAGCTGTACGTTTGAGACTAAAGGATGTCATTATTCCTGGTAAAAAGTAACGTCTTCCTTTATTATACATTCATGAGTCATACACTAATTGCATACACCGACGGCAGTGCACTGGGCAATCCAGGAAAAGGGGGCTGGGGTTATATGGTCTGGAACAAAAAAGAGGGGACAGTAACTGAGGGAGGTGGACACAGTGAACATGCAACTAATAACCAAATGGAACTCAAAGCTCTTCTTGGAGCTCTTGAGTATATACAGACATTAACCATAACTCATGATGTTGTAATCCATCTTGATTCAGAATATGTTCGCAAAGGTATCATGTCATGGATCCATGGATGGAAAAAAAATAATTGGAGAACAGCAGCAAAAAAACCAGTACTCAATAAAGAGCTCTGGGTTTCCATTGATGAAGCACTCGAAAAAGCAAAACAAAAACACGAAATAACATTAACACACGTAGATGGACATACTGGAGTTGCCGGAAACGAAACAGTTGACGCAATTGCGCGAACATTAGCAGAGAGTCAGACGTGGGACTATTTCTCAGGACCAAAAGAATCCTTTGAAACACTACGCGGTTTTACATTATAGAACATGCAGAAGGTGTTACGGATAGGATTAGTACTTATACTGCTCGGCCGTGCTGCATATATCTCATATATCATAAAAACACCATCTATTATATTTCCAGAGGCAAAGAGCGAGGTACATGGATATATTGATGATTACAAAGAAGCCCGTATTGGTTCAAACCGATACGGGTTTCGTATTACAGAGTTCAATGGATATCCAATAACAGAAACAGCGCGGTTACTCGTTGTCACCAGTCCTTATACTGATACACTATCATACGGAACAGAAGTAACACTTGTTGGAGTAATTGAAAACCCGAAAGATTTTATAACAGATACAGGAAAAACATTTGATTATGATTCGTACCTACTACTTTCACATGTCTACGGTATTATGCGAGATCCAGATATAGAAATTACAGGAAACGGAAAAGGAAATCATATTAGATATCTACTATTTTACATTCGAGT
>CAZRUN010000011.1:11096-15843 GCA_964603415.1 uncultured Candidatus Saccharibacteria bacterium
ACTTGGAGATTTATTATCCGAAGGAAGCGCTATCCTTTCAAAAGGAGTACTCCTCGGAGAGAAGTCGGGGATCACTGATACACTTCGAAGTAATTTAGCGAAGACCGGCACCTCACACATCATTGCATTGTCCGGATACAATATAACTATCATCAGTGAACTGGTGATGCAGTTAACAAAGTCACTACCAATTATTCTTCGCACAACTCTTGGGGCTGGGAGCATCATCTTATTCGTCGCCATGGCCGGCGGGGGATCAAGTGCACTTCGCGCTATGATCATGGCGTTTATTCTTCTCTATGCAAGAAATCGCGGCAAAACATATAACGCACTCTGGGCCCTACTTATATCTTTTACGATACTCGTAACAATTACCCCACTGTCCCTGCGCTATGATTTGGGACTACATTTATCAGTCCTAGCAACATTTGGGTTGATTGTTTTCCAATCTCCAATTGCAGTATTTTTTACCAAAAGACGTTTCCCGGCGTGGCTCTCAGACACATTGGCAAGTACCATAGCAGCAACAATAATGACAGCACCGTATATTGCGTACAATATGGGTATCATTTCGATAATCGGTATAGTGGCGAATGTAATTGTGGTACCACTATTACCCTCTCTCATGTTATTCAGTTTCTTAAGTGGACTCATTGGTCAGCTATCTATACTACTCGCTATACCGTTTGCCTTTATTGCACAGCATATTTCAAGCTTTATTCTCGGCACCATTAATTATTTCGGAGAAATGCCATTTTCGGCTATCTATACTGAACACACCCCCATACTATTCATAGTGGGGGTGTATATCATGATCATCTATAGTTCGATTAAGAGATTAATGAAGCGCGATTAAAGTTTTGTTCCACAACGCTCCAATTGAGATTAACAAAAAAATCTTCTATATAGTGCTTCTTGCCGCTCGGCTGATAGTCAGCAACATATGAGTGCTCCCATACATCCAGTGCCAACACAAGGGTGCAGTCCTGGAGTTGCCCGAGATGTTGTTCATCCACCCAAGCATTTAACAATCTCTTTTCTACTCTATCATAATAGAGCATTGCCCAGCCAACACCGCGAGTTGTCGCAAGGGCTTTGAAGGCAGTCATCCATGTTTCAAATGAACCCCATTCAAGACTGATTGCTTCTCGCAAAGAACTATCTTCAGACAAAGCAGTTGCAGTGCCAGACAGAGAATCAAAATAGACTTCATGATTTCGCATCCCGTTATATTCAAAACCAAATCGTCTCTGCAGGCCGCTAATGAGACCCATATTGTTCTCAGCATCGGTTGATAGTTCCTTTATTTTCTCAAGAACAAGGTTTACATTGGTTACATATCCAGCATATAGTTTAAGGTGTTCTTCAATGTTTTTCGCTGAGATACCAGTAAGAGCGGGGATAGTAAATGTTTTTGTAGTGTATGTATTCATATATATAAGTATACTACATATATATGACACAGAGAAAACGCTCTATACTATTCATTATTATTCTTTTTGGGTCTTTATCTATAACACTTTCCATCCTCTGGCTTCGATATCCTCATCGTTTCATTTCTCGACATAGGCCAAGGAGATGCTATCTATATTGAAACCCCAGGTGGCAAAAGCATGCTTGTTGATTCAGGAAAAGATCGCAGTGTTATGCACGGACTTGGAGCAGTGATGCCGCCATACAAAAGAACAATAGATACCCTTGAGATTTCCAATCCCGATCTTGATCATATCGGAGGATTTCCATTTGTTATGGAGAAATATACTATCACACAAATCATTTCTCCGGGTACACTCCATGACACTCTTGAATCATACAGAGAGATGGAACGAATAGCAGAAGAAAAACATATTCCTATTATCAGGCCCAAAGCAGGTACTGTATTTATTCTCGACAAAAAATATGATGTAACCTACACAATCCTCTGGCCAGAAGGGAATGTTCGAGACTGGGAAGCAAATGCAAGTTCAATGGTTGGACTCCTCGAATATGCCGGAAAGAAAATACTACTAACAGGCGACGCACCGAAAGAAGTAGAGGATCAGCTTATAGCAACATATGGAAACAGTCTAACTCATCTAGATATACTGAAAGTTGGCCACCATGGGTCAAAGACTTCGACCGGGGAGATGCTTGCAAAATGGTCACGCCCAACATATGGTGTTATTTCTGCTGGACCAAACAACCGATATGGACACCCACACCAAGAAGTACTCGACGTATTAACATCAGTTAATACACAGATATTAGTCACTGCAACCAATGGAAGAATCGTATGTAAGATATGGAAAGAAAAAGAAGTTGAATGTAGGTAATTTCGCGACTAAGTATGCTACAATAAAATTATATATATGAAGCAAAAAGCCTGGGCATACAGCTTTATTTTCCTGGTCATCTTCCAGCTCTTTTCACCGTGGATGCTCAGTGTTTCAATGAAGGGTCTTGCTCTAAAACAGAACATTGCCCTAGCTGCTGGTGAAGTATTCACACCAATTCCACAAATTGGATACATTAAAGATTACAAGACGACCGTCAATGGCAAAACAACAACCGTGCCAGGCGTGGTCTTTATGTATGTTGACACTCTTGAGTCTACTGGCGAATGTTACAGTAAAGATGTTAACTTCTATATCTATAACGTTATAGATTATCTTCCAGACCCACAAGTATGGGATGAGACTGTCGACGCAGAAGCAGATTGTGGAGCAATCAACAGTGAATGGCATAATGAAAAAATATTCACGAGCAACGGTGGAAGCCAAGTTCAGACTATTCGTCAGTACTACGGAACAAATATTACTGGTTTTGATCGACGAATTGCTATCGAGCACGATCTTGGTAACCTTAATATCGTTGTTAATAAAGACAAGGCATATGGTGACGATACCGAGGAGATACTTCTTACTAAAGCCACAAAGTCATTCGGACCAACACCACAGCAAACAACTATTGACTGGCTCGTTACAGGAGCTGAACCAACAGAACAAGCACTGCACGGGGCTTTTTCTTCCACAATTTCATCAAGTTCATTTTTATCTGATGCTGACCAAGATAAGATAGTTGGGGAGTTTAATATTAAAATCCAAAACAAAGGAGCTAAGTGGCAAGATGGTACTGAAAAACCTGGTGTAGCCGATGAAGATGACGACTATGGTGCATGGGATACTATATATGATGATGAGCTTTTAACAGGACAAGCTGGCAATAGTGATCTCATTCCAGATAACGACGGAGCAACGGGAAGAGGAGCGGCAGGTAACGGATTTGATGGTTTTATCTTTGATATCTCTGACAATAAAGACTTCAAAGGGAAGGAGACCATGTCAATCAACCTCAACAAGCTTATTCTTGAGGGTAAAGAGAATGGAACACTAGCACTCTTCAGGGCTGGCGATCTTAACCTTAAAGTTGTTAGTGGCTTTGATCCAGGCAGATCAGTCCTAGCAGCACCGGAAGAAGCAATTCCGCTCATAGAAGGGCTCAAGGAAAACACAAAATACTTCTATCGCGTACGTATATATCCAGACAATGCCCGAGAGGGACTACTTCTTGGGGGACTCCTTGTTCCAGAAGATGCATATATAGTATCGAGTGGAGAATTAAATGTTCCAGCAAAGAATAGTCTTGGGGTTGTACAAAACTCAAGAAGTGGAACAAGTGTTGCTCTTGCAAGTGGACAAGAAGACCTTCCTAATTGGCTACCAACCTGTGATGAATTAGATGCGAGTACCTGGTTTAAAGGGTGCCTAGTACAAGCATTCTACTACCTCTTCTTTAAAACAAGTGCGTATCTACTTGCCCTAGCTGGTTCTATCCTAGACTGGGTACTTGTCTATAGTATTTCACCTGACGTATATAAGGTTGGATATATTGTTGATGGATGGAGGTTCATTCGAGATGTTTGTAACCTCTTCTTTATCTTCATGCTCATATACCTCGCGTTTAGAATAATTCTAGGTATCGGACATGGAGCAAAGAAGATGGTTGTGAATACAATACTTATTGCTGTTTTAATTAACTTTTCATACCCACTCACCACAGTTGTTATTGACGTTTCAAACATTACCGCTCGTCAACTCTACTACAATGCATTTACAAAAAGAGATCCAACAAACAATAAACCAGTTGGACTCTCAACACTTGTAGCATCTGGATACAATCCACAAAAAATGGTTCTTGGTGCACAAGAGACATCTCAAAACAAAGATGAGAATAAGGGATCTATCTTTATGATTATTCTTATGGGAGTTGTCTTCAACATTATTGGTATGCTCATTTTCTTGAAAGTTGCCTTGCAATTCATCTACCGCATACTTGGACTTGTCTTTGCCATTATCCTCTCACCGTTAGCAATCTTTTCAAACTCACTTGATGAGAAACAACGTGGCAAGCTAAAGATGGTTGGCTTTGAACAATGGATGGGGGGACTCCTCAGTGATGCATTTAAAGCGCCAGTCTTTCTTTTCTTAGTTTTAATCCTAGCACTCTTCATTGGAAACAATCCGTTCCAGAATATATTTGGTAGTGGGGTTGATGGTATCGACTGGTGGATGAGTCTCATTATTCCATTCATGATGATCGTTGGATTCTTGTTCCTCATCGAAAAAACTACTAAGAGTATGTCCTCCGGTCTTGCTGATATGACAGGTGGATATGTCATGAAAGGTGTTGGTGCTGTTGCTGGCGTCGCTATGGGCGGAGCCGCTCTTGCTGGATCAAGCACAATAGGGAAACTCGCTACAAAGTTTGC
>CAZRUN010000011.1:15861-16319 GCA_964603415.1 uncultured Candidatus Saccharibacteria bacterium
ATTCGATAAGGCTGCTGGAGGAACTGGGGTCGGAGGTTGGGCAGCCCGCAAGGGAGCAAGTCTTGTCCGCGCTACACAACAAGGTAGTTTCGATCTTCGTCAGACTGGTGTTGGTAATGCAATATCAAAAGAAGCGGGAATGAATTTAAATCTTGGATCATCAATGATAGGACTTGGGACAGCAGCGACAGTCGGAGGATACATGGGAACTGTTGAGAGACGTAACCAAAAACGTGATGAGTTTCTAAAAACACTCGAATGGAATAAAAACCTAGCAACTGATTTGGAAGAGAGAAAGAGGGCAAGAGAAGCTGAAAAAGCAAAACTTGAAACAGATGGTAAAGATCAAAGAGCTGTTGTTAACGAAAAAGAAGAGCTCCTAAAAAGAAGTGAGAAGGCGAAGAAAGATGCAGATGAACGATTTGCTGAATTGGAAAAATTAGAGGATCTCCTGGCTA
>CAZRUN010000011.1:16339-22294 GCA_964603415.1 uncultured Candidatus Saccharibacteria bacterium
GACTTGATATTTTAGCAAAAATACCACCAGGTTCCACAAATGAAATTGATGTTCAAATTGGTAGAGTTGAAGCAAAGGTAGTTGCGAGTGCACCTGATACAGTCCGCCAAGCAGTTACTGCAAATGGAGGAACATTGAGCCCAGCACTACTAGCTCAAGCAAAAACAGCAGCAAAAGATTCAAGAGATGATGCTTCTAGAGACAAGAATACCAAACAAGGAGAATTAGATCGAGAAAAAATTAATCTCAAGACAAATGAAGAGACGATACGTAGACTCGATAGAGATATGAACGAGTTAACGAAAGCAATTAAAAATGTAAAAGAGAATCGTAAAAATCTCTACAATCACAGAATACGAAACAAGTCAGGACATATCTTCCATAAAAAAACATACGGAGACAATCTAACCCCTGAACAACAAAGAGCATTTGATCAAGACCATTCACAAGGAAGACATTTCAACGATATTAAAGGAGAAATGCGAGACATCATCACCAGTGTTGATGAACACTCACACGAGGTTAATGACGCATTTAATCGCCGCGTTCGTCTAACATCACTTGCCCTGGGAACACTCGCTGGCGCATTCACTGGAGGAGCAGGAGCAATCGCTGTCGGAGCAATGACTGGAGGACTAGTTGGACTATCTCGCTCATACAGACCAGATAATGAACACTATGGAGTAGCTCATGACCCAAATGACTGGCACCCACACCCACACGATACCTATGTTCCTGGTGGTAAAGCCGGAGGAGGTGGTGGCGGAGGAAGTCATGGATCAGGTGATCACGGAGGTGGCGGACACCACTAAACACATATAATATATGGACGAAAACAATACACAAGTAACGCAAGATGAAACACAGGGAATGATAGCAGCAATTCATGAAAGAATAGCATCTCTTGACGCACCTGTTCGAGAACTGCTTCTGAGTGACCAATATGTTATTACTCTGGGTGAACTTGCGACACTCCATAGTTTAGATATAAAAGATATTGGGATCATGGAAGAAATCACAACCAATTTTCTATTGGGAACAATTAAACCAATCGAGCTTGAACAAACATATATTGAAGATCTAGCACAACTAAACAAAGAAAAGATCCAGTCCCTCTATAAAGATATACGTGTAAAAATACTCAGTCCTGTTTGGAATATTATCGAAGCAGCCTGGGCGGAAGATGATGAAAATGAACAGATCTGGAACGACGCAGTTGAACTATCGGAAGTACCCCTGCCACCACGACTACAATCAACTGCAGTACAAACATTAGGACAAAGAATAAGTAGGGATCTTGATCAAGGAAAAGAGGCTCCACAAATCATTGAATCGATCAGACCCAATAGAATCATAAGTAATGAAGAGGTAACAGAGCGAAATAAAACGCCGAAACCTGAACCAGTAGCTATCCCAACAATCCCAGAACCACTAGTACAGTCATGGGAAAAGAAGCTCGAAGCAAACCAGCATACCGACCCAGTAGTAAGCGCACGAGCATCAACTGATGTAACATTGCCAAGAGTCAAACGATCAGGTAGTGATATATATCGCGAATCACCAGAAGAATAAAAGAAAAAGATTACAGATATATCTGTAATCTTTTTCTTTTGGTGTGGTATACTGAAAGCATATGCAATTTCAGATGCCACGATTTTTGGACATTGAAGATAAAGTCATAGGCCCACTTACGTTTAAACAATTCATTTATCTCGCTGGGGGAGGTGGTTTAGCATATATTGCGTACTCATATTTGGGATGGACCTGGGGTTTCATTTTTATTGCATTCTTTCTTGGTGCCGGAGTTGGTCTTTCATTCTGGAAACCAAATAGCAGACCCGCAATAATCATGCTCCAAGCATTTATTCAACACTACACAAAGACACGTATGTATGTGTGGCAGAGACCGACCAAAGCTGAAAGAATGACAAAGGAAGACGTAAAAGAAAATGCTCCAATATCTACACGGAAACAGTTTGATCGAAGTAAGATTGAGGCTTTGGCATGGAGTTTAGATGTAATGGATAGAGAAAAATAAGAGTATGGATATCATAGCACCTAAAAGTCAATCATTTGTTCCTATTCAAAAGATCCGCGATGGTGTCGTGGAGCTTAAAGATGGGTCTTTGAGAGCAATACTTCTCTGTACTGCTATTAATTTTACACTGCGCTCAAATGATGAACAAAAGGCAATCATTTCTCAATTCCAATCAATGCTTAACTCTCTTGATTTCTCAACACAAATTATTGTTGAATCACGTACATTTGATATCAGACCATATCTCATGACACTCGAAGGTAGACTTGATAAAATAGAAGAACCCTTGCTGAAATTCCAAACTCGCGAATACATTGAATTCATTCGAGAGCTCACTGCAACAGTTAACATTATGTCAAAACATTTCTATGTTGTTGTTCCGTATGACGAAGCAGTACTTGAAACAGGTGGATTCTTCCAGAGTATCTTCGGGGGAGTGGGAGGACTCAAGAAAAAAGAAACTGCGGAGGAATCAAGCTGGAATGAGAAAAGAAACCAACTTGAACAAAGACTTGGTATTGTTATGCAAGGTCTTGGTAGATGTGGAGTCAGATCAGAACCTCTTGATACCGAAGGCTTGGTAGAAATGTACTACAAGACATTCAACCCAGGGGATGCAGCACAATATATTCCTAAACAACAAGAAGAGAAATAATATGGCACTATTTGGATTATTCAACAAAAAGAAAAATGGGGACGATTCAATGAATCTACGCTCTTTATCTGTACGTCCTGAAGATATTTACACATCAGCAACACTAGAGTTGCAAGATATTATCGCCCCAAGTGCACTTCAGATATTACCGACTGCTCTTAACCTAGGGGACATGATAGTGAGATCATTCTATGTTGTCGGATATCCAAGTATACTCACAGACAACTGGCTAACTCCAATCATTAACCTCGATAGAGTGTTTAATATTGCTATCAATATTAACCCAATAGATACAGGTAAAATATTGTCTCAGTTCCAAAAGAAGGTAGCTGAGGTACAGAGCCAGATAGCAACGAGAGAATCGCGCGGTATGGTTCGTGATCCGATGCTTGAATCAGCATATCGAGATCTTGAGAGTCTCCGCGATGGTCTTCAACAAGCACAAGAAAAGATGTTTGAAGTGGGTGTCTATATTAGTATCTACGCCGAAAATGAAACAGAACTCTTCAAGGCGGAGAATGAGATTAAAGGTCAGCTTGATTCACAAATGGTATTCTTGAAACCAGCAACATTTCAACAAGATGTAGCATTTCTCTCAAGTATTCCACTCGGTAGTGATGACCTTCGAGTTGTCCAAAAAATGAATACCGAACCACTGTCGAGTACATTTCCATTTGTGTCATTCGATCTCACAGGGAACAAGGGGATACTCTATGGTATTAACCAGCACAATAACTCACTCATCATTTTTGATCGATTCTCACTTGAGAACTACAATTCTGTTACTTTTGCAAAGTCTGGTTCTGGTAAATCATTTGCAACTAAACTTGAAATATTACGGTCACTCATGTTTGATACAGATGTTATCGTTATCGACCCTGAACGTGAATATGAATATCTTTCTGATGCAGTTGGTGGACGATATTTCAATATTTCGCTTTCATCAGACCACCACATTAATCCATTCGACCTACCAATCCCAACAAAAGAGGAGACAGGAGCTGATGTATTACGCCAGAATACCATTAATCTTGTTGGACTTTTCAGAGTTATGCTTGGTGGACTCACAGCAGAAGAAGATTCTATAGTCGACCGTGCTATTACTGAGACCTATGCACTTAAAGATATTACCGCTGATTCAGATTTCTCAAACATTGAACCTCCACTACTATCTGATATGGCTGTCGTACTTGCTGGTATGGATGGAGCAGACTCAATTCTTCGTAAGTTAGAGAAATATACTACTGGTTCATGGTCAGGATTCCTAAACAAACCAAGTAATGTAGACATCAACCGCAAGTTCGTTGTGTTCTCAATCAGAGACATGGAAGATGAGTTAAAACCGGTTGCTATGTATATCGTCACTCATTTCATTTGGAATGAAGTCAGGAAAAACCTTAGAAAGCGTCTTATGGTTGTCGATGAGGCATGGTGGATGATGAAAAATGAAGATACTGCGAGTTTCCTCTATAGTATTGCTAAGCGTGGGCGTAAATATTATCTTGGTCTTGCAACAATTACACAAGATGTTGAAGACTTCTTAAAATCCCCATATGGTAGACCGATTCTAACAAACTCATCAATGCAGCTTCTACTAAAACAATCTCCAACAACTATTGATGTACTGCGCGATGCATTTAATCTAACGGATGCTGAAAAATATACACTGCTTGAAGCAAATGTAGGGGAGGGAATCTTCTTTGCAGGACTCAAACACGTTGCGATTAAGATTGTTTCGTCATATACCGAAGAACAAATCATTACATCTGATCCTGCTCAAGTCCTCGCAATTCAAGCTCAAAAAGAACGAGATAGAGAAGGACGCTAACTAGAACAAAACGCCGCATGTGGTATACTAAATACACAATGCGGCGTTTTCTTTTTATATACATAAGCATATTTTTCTTTTCAGCGATACCACTATCAGCTGTCTTTGCGCAGTCATTCACACTTGAACCAAGTATAACAATGAGTGTTAATCCTGCAGATCCAGAACCAGGGGAGAGTGTCACAGCAACACTTGTTAGTTACGAAACCAACCTTAACTTGGCATATATTTCTTGGAATCTTTCAGGTAATACCAAAAGTGGCTACGGTGAGACACAGTTTATCACTCGGATTTCAAATGATGAAACAAAAACAGACAGTATCACCGCCTCAATTACACTAAATGATGGCCGGAAAATAGAAAGGCAGATCAGTGTAACTCCAGAGAGTTTTGATATTGCATGGGAGTCATTGAATGGCAAAGCTCCTCCATTTTATATGGGAAAAAGAATGCCTGTCAGAGAGAATACACTACGTGTTGCTGTTATCGGGGGATCAGGCGGTGCTGCGTATACATGGAACAGGAATGGATCAGCACTATCGAATACAGGAGGAACAGCAAAGCAATACATAGATTTTACTAATACAGAAATACAAAAGAAGGAGTCTATCACCGTATCAATAGTCGGCCTAGACAAGAGAGCAAGTCGAAATATTCAAATCCCTTTTACAAAAGGACGCATTTTATTCTACGAATACAGCCCTGTTACAGGACTAAATGTTGGACGAGCACTCACAAATACGGTTCTAGGATATCAAAATATTGTTTCAGTCTTTATGGTACCAATGGGTATTAATACCAGTGTTAAACCTACTATTTCATGGGAACTCAGTGGTCTTGGAGTAAATAACCAAACTAATCCATATCTACTATCTTTCAATGCACCGACAGAGCAAGGAGAAGTAACACTCTCTGTTCAAGCAAAGAACACTCGAAGTATCTATCAGGAAATAAAAGAAACACTGTCTCTCGTTTTCTAACATGAAATCCTTAAAGTTCTTATTTCTTCTTCCAATACTATTCATTACCTTATGTAGTGGTACTGTACGAGCCGATGAAGTACTACCAACTCCCATTGTAAGTACAGATGGAATCAACTTCTCCCCCTCAGCATACAACCTCATCACTCCCATCGGTAATATCTCACAGGTAAAGGATCAAGATGCAGGAGGACTGTCTACATTCTTCAATTTAATCATTAAGATAGCCATAGCTCTGGCTGGAGCCATTGCTGTTGTTGTCATCATTGTAAATGGTGTGCAATATATGGTGAGTGGTAATCCATGGGAGAAAGGGGAGAATAAGTTAAATATGTGGACTGCTATTGGAGGTATAGCATTACTTCTGTGTTCATATATTATCTTGTATACGATTAACCCGGACCTGGTGAATATAAAGATAGGGATAGATAAGGGGGCTGAGGGGGAGTGGCAA
>CAZRUN010000012.1:0-3541 GCA_964603415.1 uncultured Candidatus Saccharibacteria bacterium
AGAACAACCTCAGCAACATCAAATTCTTGTTCTGATAGATCTAAGGATTGAATGAAATCAAGTGCGGCGCGGATAGACATATCCGCATAGTTCACGATATTACTTCTCTCTTTTTTGTCATTTTGAAGAAACACATGCAATGCCTCAACTCGAAGACGTTTGCCATTACACACTAAACAAGGATCATCTAACCCAAATTGAACAGTCCCCAGTCCGTTACATTCCGGACATGCACCATACGGCGAATTGAAAGAGAACAAACGTGGTTCAACTTCTGGGAACGAATAGCCATCATCAGGACAGGCAAATTTTGAAGACAATAGATATTCATTATCTTCATTAAAAGATAGCGTCACAAGACCGTCACCCTCGATGAGCGATCGCTCAATGGCTTCATACAAACGAGTACGAGTATCTTCTGGATGGTCTTTGAATTCATGAATTACAAGAGTATCAACAAGAACATCAATGTTATGGACGTTGTTCTTTGATAGAAGAATTTTCTCTCTGAGCTTCTTAATCACTCCATCAACACGAACATATTCGAATCCGCGACCCAATAGATCGTAAAGTAGCTGATAGTATTCGCCTTTGCGTCCACGGACCACCGGAGCAAATATTTGGAGCTCTGTCTCATTCCAAGACACACCCATGACTTCTTTCTTTCCTTTATTGTTTTTCTCAAACTCCTTAACTCGATCGAGTGCAAAATGCAAAATCTCATCGTTTGTTAATTTCTTGATCTGGCGACCACAATCAGGACAATGCGGATGACCGATACGTGCATACAGAACACGAAGATAATCGTATATTTCAGTGATAGTAGCCACGGTCGAGCGTGGATTATTCGAGCGAGATTTTTGATCAATGGAAATGGCAGGAGACAATCCTGAAATTTCATCAACATCAGGTTTTGGCATCTGTCCTAAGAATTGACGAGCATAGGCCGAGAGAGACTCAACATAGCGACGCTGACCTTCGGCAAAGATGGTATCAAACGCCAAAGAAGACTTACCAGACCCGGATACGCCGGTAATAACAGTCATTTTGCCACGCGGAATTTCCACATTAATCCCCTTCAGATTATGTGTTCGTGCCCCTCGGACAATGATGGATTCCTTATGATCTATCTTCTTTTTTTGAGCCATATGACGCTGAGTATATCACATATGGAGTATTTGGAGAAAAAGCAAAAATGGCGCCTATAATATCACTGCTCTCGGCATTTTCACTACCTGCGTACCGTACACATATGGGGCAACTTGGTATTGCTGGAAATGGATAAAGAGTGACTCAGGATCATGAGTAAAAACAGAGAAATTTTCTTCCGTTGGGATGGTTCCCTCGTCTACCATATCTTTTATAGTATCGAGTACTTCATTGTATTCTGCATCCTTACTAAAATCCCCTCGGTGCAGTTTGTTTGTAAACTGTGAGATGAGCTCTGTTTGACTGAAGTCAGCCACAGTCTTCAGATAGTCGGCGTTGCCGACAAAAAAATCAGCAAGTGTGATTTCTTTGTTAGAAGTCACGTTATAGTTATATGAATACAAATTCTCATACCCGTGTGCCCCACCGGTATATGCGCTGACGTGAATCAGTATACTGATAACGTTATCATTCACCTGAACATAATCAGTTTTAACATCAAAATACATATCATCTTTTTTAGGAAGTGCATCACCAGGACTTTGAGTATCGACGCGCGCTTGCCAGTTATCTTTAACAAGATTTTCAAACTCAGCTTGCGCAATGACAATATTATTACGTATCTTATCATTGAAAGCACTGGATGCATTACTAAACTTTGGATATGATCCTGACACAGTTCCATATTCCGAAGTGCTCACAAGCGGAACTTCAGTTACTCGCGACATATCAACAACCTTTGGAGTTTCAACAATAGGAGCTTCTTCTACAAGAGTGTCTTTTTTTATGGAACGAGCAAAGAGAACAAGTACAACCGCCAATAATACAAAGACGATAAAAGTCACAACTTTAGTGACAATATGATTCTTGTGATGAGGATGAGTATCGAAAGGCATACAATTAGTATATCATAGGCACTGCACGATAAACCATAAATTGACATAATACCTATATTATGCTATGATAATATGAAATTGTAACTTAAAAAAATGAAAAAAGTCTTATCTATTTATTGGAAATACTCAAAAGGTATTCGTTCCCTCGCGCTTATAACTATCTGCGCCTATATCGTCGGTTTTTTACTACGAGATATCCTACGCCCCTACCTCCTTAAAATGGTAGTAGACGCGATGCCGAAACAAGATTTCTCCCATATTTGGACTCTGGTATTTATTTTTGCCGGAGTACAAGTTGGAATGCAGTTCTTTTTTCGCTTCGGAGATTTTATGTGTTCGGCTTTTGAATCCAGACACATGAAGATACTTCGTAATACTGCTCTTGAACATCTAATGAGGCATTCGCTTGCTTTCTTCAGTGGAACATTTACTGGATCGCTGGTGACAAAACAAAAACGTTTTGTTCACTCAGCAGAGCTCTTGTTCGATGAACTCATCGGACAATATATAGCGGTATCTGTTCAGATCATTGGGGTCATCATAGTGATGTACTTCGTATGTCCCCCGATTGCCGTTGGTGTCATTATCTGGACACTTCTCTATTTTACAAACATCATTCTTGTTTCTAAGAAACGAATGAGGCTTGATGTAGACGAAGCCAAGCATGACTCAAAAGTAACCGGTGCATTTGCTGACACTGTTGGAAATATTCCAATAGTGAAAATGTTTGGATCCAGGAAGCGTGAAGAAAAAAGATTCTACGGCGTAACGATGAAGCACTATGGGGTCTTAATGAACTCATGGAATTTCTCAAATAGACAAAATATTGTGCAAGGTATATTTTCGACGATTGTCCATGTTGGATCAATTGCCGGTGGAGTATATCTCTTATCACAAAAACAACTGACAATCGGTGGACTTGTACTTGTTACAACATACGCCGGACAACTGTCAGGATGTCTATGGGATTTTGGTAGAAGTATCAAACGATGCACAAAAGCATTCGCAGACGCCAAAGAAATGGTTGATATTATCGAACAAACACCGGATATACTTGATAGACCAGGAGCAATTGATGCGCCACAGCTTCTTCCAAAAGAAGCGTCCGTAACCTTTACAGATGTATCATTCATCTATCCGAACGGTGCGCATGTACTCGACGGTTTTTCCCTAAAGATTCCAGCTGGACAAAAGATTGCCGTCATTGGCCCAAGTGGGGCCGGTAAGACAACTCTCGTCAAAGCACTCCTTCGTGAGGCTGATATTCAATCAGGAACAATCCAGATTGGAGATTACAACATCGCAGAAGATGTGACCCAAGATGGATTAAAATCCCTGGTATCCTGCGTAGCTCAGAATATTGATATGTTCAACCGTACTCTATTTGAAAACATAGCGTATGGTAAAGAAGGAGCCAGTATGAAAGAAGTGACCCTTGCGGCCAAAAGAGCCCGCATTCATGAATTCATTGAGACGTTGGACAAGCAATACGATAC
>CAZRUN010000012.1:3551-8524 GCA_964603415.1 uncultured Candidatus Saccharibacteria bacterium
CGGGTCGGCGAACGCGGAGTTAAACTCTCCGGAGGTCAACGCCAGCGTGTCGCCATTGCCAGAGCTCTACTTCATGATTCGCCCATTCTTATTTTAGATGAGGCAACGTCATCGCTGGATAACGTAAAGGAACAGGAAATTCAATCCATTCTTGAAAATGGATTGAAAGACAAAACTGTTATTGTTATCGCTCACAGACTCTCAACGATTCGCAATTGCGATCGCATCATCGTCATGGACGATGGAGTAATCGCTCAGGATGGCAATCATGAGACGTTGATAGCTGACGCTTCGGGTATTTATTATCGAATGCTGAACTCACATGAGTTTGCTGTAGAAATGGATATTGAAGAGGAAGAAGAGACTATGATATAAAAATGTAATTAAAAAACCAAACGGATCACCATGTGATCCGTTTTTTTATTTCTCCAATCTCCGCTCGAGAATGATAATCTCGTCTCGCAGAATGGCTGCGGTTTCAAAGTCCAAAGACTTCACCGCTTCTTTCATAGCACTCTGTTTTTGTTTAATGAGTTTCTTAAGAAGTGTTGTCGGTAAGTCAGTTTGTTTCTTCCCCTTCTTCTCGAGTCCAGCCTTTTTGAGCATAAGAGAAATTTCAGTATCAAGTTCAAGATGTGCACCGGCAGATTTGTTTTTCGACATCTCTTCGGTAATATCTTTAATCTCTTTTTGAATTGTCAGCGGGGTAATGCCATGCTTTGTGTTGTACGCGATCTGCTTCTCTCGGCGCCGACTCGTCTCACCAATTGCACGCTCCATTGAACCAGTCATACGGTCAGCATATAAAATCACACGTCCATTTACATTACGTGCGGCGCGCCCGATGGTTTGAATGAGAGATACTTCACTGCGAAGGAATCCTTCCTTATCCGCATCCAATATTCCGATCAAAGATACTTCTGGCATATCAAGACCTTCACGAAGCAAGTTCACCCCAACCAGACAATCAATCTCACCTCGCCGTAGTTTTGTAATGATCTGAATACGGTCCAATGTCTCAACGTCACTGTGTACATATTCAGTCTTGAAACCTTTTTCTTTGAGATATGTTGTGAGGTCTTCCGCCATTCGTTTCGTTAGTGTTGTCGCCAAGACTCGCCCGCCTGAACTGATTTCTTTTGTTGCTTGCTCGATAAAGTCTTGAATTTGACCAGGATAGGTTGATGGTTCAAAATCTAATGTTAGAGCTTCTTTTTTATAATCCTCTGAACTTTGAGACGGCGCATCAATCGCTATTGAATTCTTTCCCGGCATGACTGGCTTAATCTCAATGATTGGATCAATCAGTCCAGTCGGACGGATAATCTGCTCAACGATTTGTTTACTTTCTTCACGCTCATACACGCTCGGCGTTGCTGAGACATAAATAGTATTTGGAGTTATCTTTTCAAACTCTTCATACCTGAGCGGTCTGTTATCTTTAGCGCTCGGTAATCGAAATCCAAAATCTACCAAGTTTTGCTTACGTGCTTGGTCACCATTATACATAGCGCGGATTTGCGGCAATGTTGCATGAGATTCATCAATGAACAGTGTAAAATCTGGATTCCCTTTTTTATCCCGCGGGAAATATGACAATAGTGTATCTGGCGGCTCACCTTCCGCCTTGCCGGCAAAGTGACGGGAGTAGTTTTCAATACCGCTGCAATATCCGACTTCCTTAATCATCGCAAGATCATATGTTGTTCTTCGGCGCAGACGCTCAGATTCAAGAGGCTTTTCTTCTTTTTCAAATTTCTTAAGCTGCACCTCAAGCTCCTTCTTTATATCCTTCACTGCCCGATCAACTTCTGCTTTATCGGTCATGAAATGTTTTGCTGGAAAGACAAATAGATCTTTGTCTTTCTTTTCTATCACTTCATAACTCACAGGATCAGTTGCACGAATGTCTTCAATAACATCTCCACTAAACAGTATTGTATATAAAACTGTCTCTGAGACTGGCATAATATCGAGTTTGTTTCCAAGTGCGCGGAATGTACCGGAAGACAAGTCAGCAGTTGTGCGCTCATACTGCATTGTGATTAATCTTTTCATAATTTCACTGCGAGAGATCTTCAGACCCGGAGCAAGGTGCATGTTTGTCTTCTCATACTGCGCGGGAGATCCGAGACCATAGATGCATGATACCGACGCAACAATGATGACATCATTTCGTGTCAGGAGGGCTTGTGTTGACGCATGACGAAGACGATCAATCTCTTCATTAATCTGAGCATCTTTTTCAATATACGTGTCGGTTGAGACGACATAAGCTTCCGGCTGATAGTAGTCGTAGTATGAGACAAAATAGTGGACTGCTGCATCAGGAAAAAAGCTACGGAACTCTTGAGCTAACTGCGCAGCCAATGTCTTGTTATGTGCAATGACAAGAGTCGGCTTGCCAATCTTTTGAATGATATTAGCCATGGTAAATGTCTTACCTGTACCGGTAGCACCCAATAGTGTCTGTTTAGTTAAATTCTTTGTAAGCCCCTCAGTAAGAGCGGAAATAGCCGCCGGTTGGTCACCGGCAGGCTTGTAATCGGACTTGAGAATAAAGGGGTTATTAGTCTTCACCTAGGTAGTATAGCATATGTGTCAAATGGGATTTTGGGTATTAAAAAAACCAGGAATACTCCTGGTTTTATTTTATTCTGTATATAATTCTTCAGCAATATTTTTACATTTCTCGATAAGCTCCACATCAGTAATTAATGTAT
The DNA here is from genome assembly GCA_964603415.1 of uncultured Candidatus Saccharibacteria bacterium. Taxonomy (GTDB): domain Bacteria; phylum Patescibacteriota; class Minisyncoccia; order Phycocordibacterales; family UBA9973; genus 2-01-FULL-33-17. Next base: position 6,275 of record CAZRUN010000012.1, read on the forward strand.
AACGATCAACGATTCTCCCATCTTTTATGGCTTGCTGTATAAACATACAAACTGGCTTAATATCCCAATGTCTCCCTGCCTTATACACCGGAGCCTCTTTAAAGAGAGGACGGTACACAACCATCGCCGACTCATCGAGTCCGTCAATTTCTGTATGATGCCCAACATTAAGAATCTCATACAAACCATTATCCCATTCTCCTTTTGGATCATGTTTATAATGATAATAGAATCCTTTTTTAATGTGTACTGTTTCCATGTTGTAAATTAAAATGTTGCTTAATCACAAAATCCATATCCTCAATCAAATTAAGTTCTAAGGATTCTAAAGGAGTATACCAACCACAAGCGATATGACAGCCATTCTCAAGAATGATATGAATATCATCAGATACCGGATACGAGTACAAATGATACGTAAAATCATAGTCATCGTAGCGCACATAGAATGTATGATGAAATGTAAGGAGGCGAAAATCAATATCGATACCCGTCTCTTCACCAACCTCTCGCTCTATGGCTCTTTCACGATTTTCACTAGGCTCAACCTTACCAGTCGGTGAACCCCAGGTTAACCCTTGCGGCTTACTCGCGGCTCGTTGTAACAGCAAGAATGTGCCATTCTCTTTTTTCAGTAAAATACTCACGACATCAAAGGTCGGATTAAAATTCTCGATATCTAGTTCTAAGGAAATCATATTTTTTCTTTTAGCCTAGCATAATGAGTATTTTATGTACAACCACATAAAAAAGTAATATATTGCTTAAATATAAAATTATGGTATAGTAACAAAAAATATATATGGAAAATTCTTTAACACAAAAATCTTTTACTCCTCGAAAAAGACACAATCCTGACAACATGAGTCCAAAAGACTGGGCAGAAATCGTTATAGATTTTTTAGCCTATTGTAAACCAACAATCCTTTCACGAAACGATTCTTGGGATAGTTTTAAATCTTCAAAAAATGATGCATTTCAAGAAAAATTTAGAAGTTTCAATAGTCTAGACAATGTTCTTACCTATTCTCAAAATAACTTAAGGCAAGCAATTAAATGGGAGCTTATTCAATTTTCGAAAGAAATTAATGTAAATAAAATTAAAGTTTTCTGTTTAGCTTGGTATAACCGCTCAATCACGGGAGGTGCAACAAGTATAATTGTTTTAACAGAAGACATACGCTTATTGATTTGCGAAATCAGCTTTAGTGAGGAACCCGATATTCAACGTGAAGGCAAAGATGAGGTACACTATACAGAAAAAGGAGCTATTTTTTTTGCTAATGATTCAAACTTAGAACTATTTTTACAAAAAACAAATAACACTGGTCAATCACTACTCAAAGCAATATATCAATTCACGCTTGATACCATACGATTCCATAAAGCAAACAGTGCCGAAGAAGAGATAAACATTTTAAGTAAAATATTCCATGAGAATGTTTTATCAAAAATGGCTGTATCCTAACATCACATAGTAATACTTATTCAATTTTTAATTGAATAAGTATTTTTATTTATAGTACTTTTCTAAAAAGTCTTTTTTATATTCTTCAAACCTATCATCCAATATCGCTTGCCTCATATTCTGAACCAGAGCATTGATAAAATAGATGTTATGAATAGATGCTAGAGTTGCCGCTAACATTTCTTTCGCTCGGAACAAATGCGCAACGTAGCTGATTGTAAAATTCTTACACGTATAACAAGAGCACTGCTCTTCAATAGGAGTAAATAGTGTTCGGCATTTTTCATTAAATAGATTGAGTCTACCGTCGTGTGTATACAGCGTGCCATGCCTTGCCATACGCGTAGGCGCAACACAGTCAAAGAAATCAATTCCCAGCCCTACCCCCATAAATAAATCTAATGGTTCACCAATTCCCAAAAGATGTCGCGGCAGATCTCTTGGCAGATTCTTTGTAACCCAGTTAACTGCTGTTGTCATATCATCTTTTGAAAATGATCCGCCAATACCGAAACCTTCAAAACCGCGCCCGTTCGGCGCACGCATTGCAGCAAGTGTTTCGGATGAGAGCTTACGCAAGTCTTCAAACTGAGCACCTTGCACAACACCAAAGAGTGCCTGCTCCCCGCTCGGATCAAGCTCTGTATGTACGTTCAATGATTCCTGGGCCCAAGAATGAGTTCTCGCGAGAGATTCTTTTTGATACTCGTATGTTTCTGTTGGCGACGTACATTCATCAAATGCAAAAATAATATCAGCTCCAAGATTCTTTTGAATCTCCA
>CAZRUN010000012.1:8534-11067 GCA_964603415.1 uncultured Candidatus Saccharibacteria bacterium
GATGTGAGAGCGAAATGAGACACCCTCAGAACCAACTTTCGCCAATGGAATAATGGCGTCCCCTGATCTACCTGATTCGAGTTGTAATGCATCATCTCCTTTCGTTACTTTCGAAATTCCTTTACCATATGCAGCACCAAGCGAAAAAACTTGAAATCCTCCGGAGTCTGTCATGGTTGGACCATGCCAGTTCATCCATTTCGGAAAACCTCCAGCTTGTTTTACAATCTCGTCACCTGGCTCAAGGAACAAATGATAGGTATTAGCAAGTACAACTTGAATACCAGTACTCATAATCATTTCTGGGGTCATAGATTTTACTGTAGCTTTGGTACCAACAGCAACAAATGCCGGAGTTAATATCCGACCATGAGGCGTATCATAGTAGCCAACGCGACCACCAGATGATAATTCTTTTTCTATGTGAAATGTAAAATGAGACATTATGGTGTCAGCACAATATAGCGCACGTGTTGAAAATTAACGACCGAACGAAAATACACAAGCTGATCTTTTGTATCATCGCGCACTGCTATCTTTACGACTTCTGCAAATGGTTTTCCAGAGACACTTGGTTTAGACACAAGTGCACCAATTGGAATAACCACATCTTTTGACGTAATGGCTTCAAATGCACCACCTCCACGTCCACGAAGCTTTGTTGTAATACTATCCATCGCGTCACTTAGGATGATATCGGCATCAATTTCATTTCCCGGTGTTGAGTATAGACTCACTGTACTACCAGATTCAGATACATTCGTAACAGTACCAAGTGGTACACCTGAGAGCGTATGCGCATGCATACCTACGGTAACAGGAAAATCTGTTTTAATGAGGAGTGTATCATAGGCAGTTTTACTCGGACGTGCAATAACTGTGGCAATGGTTCCAGTAAGATTTGCAGCAGCGCTATTCTTAAAACCACTGTTCTCGTTTTCAATGAGAGAATAGTCGATTAGCTTAGTATGTAATTCTGCATTCTCAGATTCAAGAGATTCAATATGTCGCAATAATTCTGATTTAGAATGAACAGCAGAATATGCTCCGCGCTCGGCCATAGTGCCCGCATCAAGTAATGGAACAGTGATACTATATGAAAAAGAGTTGAGGATCTGACGAAATAAAAAGAAGAAACCAATTATTAAAAGTACTAAAACAACATACCGTATTGGATGTGTTTTGTTTCTGCGTGATGAACCAAAATAGGTGTTATCTTGGAGGTAAGCCATTTTCTGGAGAAACTAAGACTTCTTTATAATAATCAACATCATCAAGTATGATACCTGTACCGCGCGCTACCGCAGTCAATGGATCATCAGCAACATACACAGGAATCTTAACCGCACTAGCAAGTAGTCTATCAAAGCCACGAATAAGCGCACCGCCACCAGACAAAACAATACCGCGATGAATAACATCAGATAACAGTTCTGGGGGAGTATTTTCTAACACTTCTTTTGTAGCTTCAACAATTGAAATAAGTGAGCCAATAATAGCAGCACGAATATCTGTATCATTAACGATAATTTCACGAGGTAATCCTGTTACAAGATCACGGCCACGAATAGGACATTCCATAGCTTCACCAGGAAGAGCACTACCAAGAGCAAGCTTAACTGACTCAGCTGTCTTTACGCCAACAAGCAATTTAAATTCATCACGCATGAATGTAACAATATCGTCATTAAGCTTGTCTCCAGCAACACGTAGATTCTTTGAGCGCACAATACCACCAAGAGCAATAACAGCGATATCTGTTGTACCGCCACCAATATCAACAATCACTGAACCGACAGCATCTTTAACCGGTAGACGTACACCAATGGCAGCAGCCATTGGTTCTTCAACAATATAGACTTCACGTGCCCCGCCAGACATTGCAGCATCATAGACAGCGCGCGTTTCAACGTTTGTAATTGCAGTCGGCACACCAACGACGACGCGTGGCCGGAAGAATTTCTTTGAGATACGTTCGGTTTTTTGAATGAGATATGAGAGCATTTCTTCTGTTACTTCAAAATCAGAGATGACGCCGTCAACAACAGGCTGTACAGCACGAATATGAGCAGGAGTACGACCAAGCATTTGTTTAGCAGCAGCTCCAACAGCTACAATCTGACCTGTCTTTGTATTCACAACAACAACACTTGGTTCATTGATGACAATTCCCTGCCCGCGTAAATACACCAGAGTATTTGCCGTTCCGAGGTCAATACCGATATCGTTTGAAAATGCTTTGTAGAGTTTATTGAACATAATTAAAAATTTTATCTATACTTACTATTTCAGCCATATCTCCATTACGATTTTTAATCTCTACTCCACCATTCTCCAAGCTCCTCTTAGACACAACAATACGTACTGGTATTCCTAACAAATCAGCATCAGAAAATTTTTCCCCAGCGGATAGTCCCACTCTATCATCGAACAAAACCTCGACTCCTTTTGTATCTAAATCGGTATATATTTTTTCAGCATTCTTTTTAAGATCTTCATCTTCACCAATTAAAACAAGGTGTACATTAAATGG
>CAZRUN010000012.1:11077-16369 GCA_964603415.1 uncultured Candidatus Saccharibacteria bacterium
AGTTTTAGGCCAAATAAGACCTTTGTCGTCAGAAAACATTTCAGCAATAACACCCATAAGTCTTGAAATACCGATACCGTACGAACCCATGAATACACTTTTCTGAGTTCCATCATTATCGGTATATGTTAAATCAAGTGGTTCTGAAAATTTATATCCGAGTGAAAAAATATTACCTACCTCTACTGCTTTTTCTTCCGTTAATTCATCTTTAGTAACACCAAGATCACTCAGAACTTCGTCATTATAGACTTCTTTATTTATAGCAATACCCTTTTCTTTATTAACATAAATAATATCTTCACCTGCATCGCAAACAGTTTGAAATTCATGAGAATATTTTGAAAATGTTCCACCTGAAGCAAAAGTAAAATATGTTGAATTCCCAAGCCCAACACGATTAAAAATATTTTTATAACTTTGTGTTATTTTTTCATAAAAATTATCATGCTCAATTTTGTCTTTAGAAAATGAATACAATGCTTTCCAAAAAAATTCACGTCCGCGAATTACTCCAGATTTTGCACGCATTTCATTACGAAACACACTACGGATATCATATGAGTACACTGGTAAATCTTTATAAGAATGAATGAAATTTTTCATCATTGCAGTTGTTGGTTCTTCATGAGTAAAAGCTAAACCAATTTCACCACCAGATTTTAAATTAGTCTTAAACCAATTATCCACGACATCATCACTAAATCGTCCTGTTTTTTCCCAAGCATCTTTTGATTGCAGAGCAGAAGATTGTGTTTCTAATCCTCCAATCATATTCATTTCTTCACGAATGATTTGTGAAATTTTATGTATAACTCGTACGCCTAAAGGCAACATACTGTAAACACCGGCCATTTCTTTATGGACATAACCGGCTTTAATTAAAAGCTGTGCGTTCTTACTGACTTCGTCAGCTGGAGCATCTTTACGAGTTTTGGTAAATAAATGAGATTGCTTCATATATACCCCTACTCTACCTTAAAAAAGCTTAAATTCAAAGCCTCCCTAATTCTGAAAAAATGCATAAAAAAATGGCAGGTTTTGTAAAAACCTGCCTATCAAAATTATGCAACTTACTTTTTCCCTCTTTCCTCTGAAATCTCAGAGTAAGATCGATTTTTACGTGAGACACTCGGATCAGAAATCATTCTTACTGAATCTCCAGGTACAAGGTCTAATGTAACCCCTGATGCTAAATACGATACAACATTTTTATTGTCATATTCTGTAGTTGCTACACCTCGGTAAAACATTCCAGGAACATAAAATACTTCGTACTGAGTATCAAATCCAAGCTTACGATCTTTTACAGAAACGATTACACCGACTTGATAATGTTTCAATACAATTTTTTCTTTTTTACATCCGGCAAAAATTACAAGTGCCAGAATTACGATAATTATTATTTTTGTTTTCATACATTTTTTAAAATTGTTTTAAACTTTATTTTTTTAAAAGAAATATATACTTTCAAAAAAATGAATAAACAGAATGATCCAATGTGAACCATCTCCATGAGCCTATTTGGGTTTTGAAAATTAATTTCATCCGTGTTTTGAGTTTCCCAAACAAGAGAACCTATAAACGACAGAAAAATAATGATCCATAAGGATATGATTACGGTAATTTCTTTTATTTTTTCAAAGTTAATTTGTATTCCTAAAAGGACAATGTTAACAAGAAATAGAACTCCTTCAAAAGCTCGAAAATTGATCATACGCATTCTATCAAAATGCCCGCGGTCAATAGTTACAATGTCATATATACAAACAATGCAAAATATAATAAAAAGTAACCACGACAATGTTTTTAAAATTACAATTTTTGTTTTCATTTTTATTTTTAATTTATTTACATAATAACACAATATAACAAAAAATCAATAGATATATCCAAATATCTCCGAACCAGTGTTTTGGGTGGTAGCTGAGAATTTTTCATTGCAAAACAACGCGTTTTGTGGTACTTTATACGAGTCCGTGAATCTAGAGCTGTGCTCTATTTTTTGTTGCTTTTGTGGCTTATCTGCCACCGTTGCGAGCAGAAACGGACGAGATTAGTTAATTTTAATATACATGGAAACAAAACCATTTGTTCAAGCATTGCTTGAAGCTGGTGCCCACTATGGGTTCACCAAAACTCGCAGACACCCGTCTGCAAAATCATTCGTTATTGCAACGAAAAACAAGGCCGATCTTATCAATCTTGAAGAAACAGCCGTCCAGGTTGATGCAGCCAAGGAGGTTCTTCGTGGTATGGCAGCAGGTGGCAAAATTGTCATTCTTGTTGGTACTAAGACTGAAGCAGTTGATGCTATCAAAAACGCGGCAACAAAAATGCCAGGTTTGTATGTAACACACCGCTGGGTTGGTGGTATCATCACAAACTTCTCAGAAATCAGAAAGCGAACTGGTCGCCTAACAACACTTCGAGACGAAAAGTCTCAAGGTCTTCTTGAAAAATATACAAAGAAGGAACGTCTACTTCTTGACCGTGAAATGGATAAAATGGAACGCAATTTCGGTGGTATCGTTGATATGAAAAAAGTTCCAGACCTTATGATCGTCGTTGACCCAGGCAAAGAAGAAATTGCAGTTACTGAGGCTCGCAAAATGCAGATTCCTGTCATCGCTATTGCTAACACTGACTGTGATCTAACAAAAATTGACTTCCCTATCGTTATGAATGATACCTCAAAGGCATCAATCAATCTCGTAATGGAAACACTTGCAGAAGCGTACGCAAACGGACGCGCATAGTTCTCTTTATCAGTTCATTTTAGTTTTTAATATGTCTACAATATCAATTGACCAAGTTAAGGCTCTTCGTGATGAAAGTGGCGTATCAGTTATGCAGTGCAGAAAAGCACTTGAAGAAGCAAATGGTGATATGGAGAAGGCTCGCGTTATTCTTTCAAAGAAAAGTAGCGAAGCAGCTGCAAAGAAAGCTGACCGCGAAACATCTGACGGTAGTGTTATCGCAGTAGAACTAACAGGAAAAATGGTACTCTTCACAATCCTCTGTGAGACAGACTTCGTAGCCAAGAACGATGACTTCGTTAAGCTCGGCCAAGACCTTGCAACAATCGTCAAAGAACGTGGTATAGAAGCTATGCAAGCTGAAGCTGATGGTCTCATTGGTCCAGTTATTCAGAAAGTAGGAGAAAATATCCGAATTGGTAAAATCGAAGAAGTACAAGGTGATGTACTTGGTGCATATATTCACAGTGGTAAGAGTGGTGTTGTTGTATCACTCGAAGGAGGAACACCGGAACTCGCTCGCGATATGGCTATGCACATTGCAGCTATGAAGCCTCTCTACACAACAAGTACTGAGATCGATGAAGCAGCGCAAGTTGCAGCTAACAGTGTCTTTCAAGAAGAGATTGCAGCACTCGACAAACCTGAAGAAATGAAAGCAAAGATTCTTGCTGGAAAACTAGATGCATATTTCAAGGAAATGACATTAATGAATCAATCATTCATTAAGAACCCTGAATTAACTATTGAAAAATTACTTGCATCAAAAAATGCAAAACTTCTGGAATACAAAACAGCATTCCTAGGTTAAAAGTGATATACTATATCTCATATGGCTCTTATTTTCACATTGATCTTTGTCTTATCACTACTCGTAGTGATTGGCATTCTGTATTTTCAATGGAAAAGAGCAATACGAGGAGAAGTTGAAATAAAGAATCTTCGTGCGTATGAAGGAGAACTCGAGCCAGCAATCACACTACGTGATATTGGTATATTACTCCTCTATATCATAAAACACATAATTCAATTCTTTATTGTTCAGGGACTCAAAGCCTATTACATCATCTCAAAAAAGATTAAAAATTTTACTCACCACCGAAACAATCCCAAAATTGCGAAAGCTATCAAAAAATTAAAAATCCCACCAGTTCCGCCGCAAGTAAAGTCATTTGTCTACAAGACAGTAAATGAGACTAAGCAGAAAATAACGCGTGTTAAGCAGGATTTGGCAGAACTTGAAGAAACAATAGATAAACGAGTAGATTAAATAAAAAACCTCTATCTAATAGAGGTTTTTTATTATGGAGCCGCTTCTCAGATTCGAACTGAGGACCTTCACTTTACAAAAGTGTTGCTCTACCAACTGAGCTAAAGCGGCAGAGCTTAACAGGTTGATGTCTAATAAATTAAACGATAACCTATTAAGCTATAAATATAGTAGCATTTTCGTTAGATTTTTTCAAGTCTTTAGTTTAGCTGAGAATAGCAAATCTTAGCCAAGCTATGGTATAATAAATACATGTTAGATAAAACTTGTTTATCTTGTAAGGAACAAATTACAAAAAGACATCAGCTTAAATACTGTTCTAATAAATGCCAACACGAGTGGCAGTATAAAACTTATATTAATAATTGGAGAACTAATAAGACTTCTGAATCAATACAGACAGTAAATATTTCCCGATACTTAAAGAGATATTTTTTTGAAAAATTTAAAGAAAAATGTTCTGCATGCGGGTGGGATAAAAAACATCCCACTACTGGACACCCTCCCCTTGAAATCGACCACATCGATGGAAATTCGAACAATAATGAAGAATCCAACCTTAGAATACTCTGCCCAAACTGTCATGCTTTAACGATTAACTACAAAAGTTTAAATAAGGGAAAAGGTAGAGCTTGGAGAAAAAAGACGATATAAAACCCCTCACACTATGTGAGGGGTTTTATATATTAGTCTTGGGATTCTTTTGCCTGCTTTGCTTTCAATAAAACTGCAGCCGCCTCATCCTTCAATCTTTTCTCTCGCATTTTCACTATCTCAGGAACTGTTTTCTCAATCTCTTCCCGGTCCATAAATCCAGTATATAATTTGTCATTCATAACCAATGCTGGTAGTTTTGTATCTTCAACTTTAAAGATCTTAATCAATGACTGGAGCGCTGAGAGATCAAGATTATAATCAAAGGAATAGATACGGAGTTCAGGATAATCGCGGCGTAGTTCAGTAAGTACAGCAGACTGTTTAATACACTCGCTACACTTCTCAGCAGTAGTGTAGAAGTAGAAGACAGGGACAATACTACTACCACACTTAGCTTTAATCTTCTGCATTAAGAGATAGTCTTTGATCTCAAGGAGAGAGTAGTAACGCTTGAGTTCAGTAATCTCATCAGTATGACGAATATTTGTCTCACTGTATGAAATCTTCTCTGCAAGCTCATTCAAAGTATCAGACAATGTATTAGCTGCCACATCCTTACAGGATAGCTCTTGGAGAAGCTGAAACTGGGTCTCAGAGGACATAATA
>CAZRUN010000012.1:16379-18603 GCA_964603415.1 uncultured Candidatus Saccharibacteria bacterium
ACGCTATCTTGTATCGTCTTAATATTCTCAAGCTTCCTATTGGATAAAAATGAAGAGAGCCCGAGTGTTGTCACAAAGAGTGCCAGTGTGATGACAAAGACTACTATGTATCGTTTTATATCTTTTGTTTCCATATATTCTTACATTATCATTAAATTCCCCGCGCGTCACGCTCTTGAGTCCAACTAGCTTCATAGCCACGAAGTGCGTTGTATATCGCTTTCATGAGCCAAAACGGCGCTACAATACTGTATACAAAGAAGAAGAGGATAATATTAAATGATAGCTTAATACGGCCTGTTTTAATCTTTTGCCCAATAAAGAGTGAGTTAAACACAGCAATATAGACAAGGATGGTTAAAAACAAAACAGCATTGGTCGGTACAAAGAATAGGTCTATAGACTTATTCGCATGGAACACAAGCCCGGTAGCTGAATATGCGAGATATTTCTGATAGAAGAAACTAACAATATTATAGACCGTAAAAGAAAACAAAAAAACAACAGATAGGATTGAAACAACACCACTCGGTAGTGTAATAAATCCGATATTCCCATACTGACGACGGAATAATAAATGACGATAATCGATAGTATTCTTAAGAAAACCATATATCCAGCGAAGACGCTGCCGATATAATCCCCTAACCGTTGGGGGTGCAATGGTATACACATATGCATCAGGTGCGTGTTCGATCTTCATATGATTCTCTTTCATACGAAGTGCGATTTCTTGATCTTCAGTTAAATACGCGTGACGATACGGTCCAATCTTTTCAAAAACTTCTTTTCTAAATATTGAAAATGGACCTGGGGTTACATGAATAGCATCAACGAACGAGAGCATTTTTTTAGTGAAAATTGAAAAATCATATTCAACCGCTTGTGCCCTTTGCACAATTGTTTTTGGATCATGCGTTACAATAGTTGGAGCAACAGCCATCACATCAGGAGAAAAGAAATACGTCATGATACGTTTCAACGCTTCCGGATGAACCATTGAATCAGAATCAAGACATCCAACAAACGGAGTATTTGAATGTTCAAGCCCGAGATTGTTTGCGGTATATTTACCTCCATTCTTTTTGGTAAATATCTGAATCTGAGGATGGCCAGCATACTGCTGCATGATCTGCCATGTATCATCAGTTGAACCATCATCGACAATATTGATAAAAAGCTTATCCTTTGGATAGTCTAAAGCAAGGAGCGATTCAACTGTTTTTTCAACGTTATGCGACTCGTTATACGCCGGAATAGTAATTGTAACCCCTGGATACTCAGGGAGTTCAATCTTCTCAGTTCGCACAAGAAGATCTTTTCTTTTTTCCAAGAAAACAACTAGAAAAAACACTTGTACATAAAGAGATACAAATGAAAAAGCGTAGAAAAGTATTTCTCGCGCGCTATCCATATATACTTACACTATAGCACAAAAAGGACTTTTTTGGAATGGACGCCTAATTCATCCTCGTGATACAATATGAAGTATATGGAAAACAATATCGAACATAATACTGCTCCAGTAGTAGACAAAGCTCCAGCTGAATCCAAAAAATTATCAATGCCAGTAGCAATCCTACTAGCCGGTGTAATGATTGCACTAGCAGTCTTGGTATCTGGCCGCGGAGGTATACAGCTTGGTGGTAATGGAAAAATAAAAGTTCAAGAACCTGGTAGTACTGAAAAAATAATGGAACCTGTTACAAGTAGTGATCATGTCCGCGGAAATCTTGATAAAGCAAAAGTTGCTGTTGTTGAGTTCTCTGACCTGCAGTGTCCATATTGTAAACAAATACATCCAATACTCGGGCAAATGAGCGAAGTGTATGGAGACGATGTTGTGTGGGTATATCGTCACTTCCCTCTTGAATCAATTCATCCTCGAGCACGAATATCAGCACATGCATCAGAATGTGTAGCTGAGCTAGCAGGAAATGATGGATTCTGGAAATTTATTGATGGTATATTTACTGTTGAAGGTGATCCATTAACTGATGAAAAGTTGAACAAGCCAGGTATCATTTGTGTCCGCGATGTGGCAAATATAGACAGTTGCGCATTCATACAGACAGAAGATCTGGGTATCAAACATGCAGATGGTAGCTTTGACATCTCAGGAAGAATTGATGCCGCTGAATGGCGTGGTTGTAATCTACTGCTTCAGGAACTTGGAATACATTGACATTCATTCATTTAACCAATAGATATCAGAATAAATGGA
>CAZRUN010000012.1:18613-21573 GCA_964603415.1 uncultured Candidatus Saccharibacteria bacterium
TCTACTTGCAACGCAAGCTGGTGCTGATACTGACGCATTCAAAACATGTCAGGCTGAGGGTAGATACGATAGTAAGATAGATGCGCATCTTACAGATGCGAGTCTGTCAGGCGCACAAGGTACTCCAGATGTTACTGTAATCAATCTAAAGACCGGTGAAGCGATTCATGTCGGTGCTGACCCAAGTCTTCTTGCTGAAGTACTTGAGAAGATGCTTAAGTAAAATTAAATAATAAAAAATACCGATCTAAGATCGGTATTTTTTATTATTTAATCAAAATAGTTACGTAGACGTAATATCTTATGATGAGAACGAAGTTTCTCATGAACCTTTGCTTCAATCTGACGGATACGCTCACGAGTCACTTGGAACTCTTGTCCTACCTCTTCGAGCGTATGCTGCACACCATCAAGAAGTCCAAAGCGGAGCTCTAAGATACGGCGCTCTTTTGGAGACAGTTCACTCAACACTTCCCTAACCTGATCTTGCAGAATACGACGAGATGATTCTTGGTCTGGGCGAAGAATCTTGTCATCAGCAATAAAATCACCTCGAGCTGACTTGTCTTCGTCATCCCCAATCGGCTGTTCAAGTGAGACAGTTTCTTGGTTAATTTGTTGAATCATATGCACCTTGTCGACTTCGATACCCATCTCGGTAGCGATTTCTTCTGGCATAGGCTCACGTCCAAGGTCTTGCCCTAAACGACGAACAACTTGTTTATATTTAGAAATGGTTTCAACCATGTGCACAGGAATACGGATAGTGCGAGATTGGTCAGCAAGTGCACGGGTAATTGATTGACGAATCCACCATGTTGCATAAGTTGAAAATTTATACCCCTTTGTCCAATCAAATTTCTCAACAGCTTTAAAGAGTCCAAGGTTCCCTTCTTGGATAAGATCAAGGAGTGATAGGTCTGCACTACGTCCTACGTATTTTTTTGCAATAGAAACAACAAGACGTAGGTTTGCTCGAGCAAGAATATTTTTTGCTTCAATTTCACCAAGAGCAATACGTCGAGCAAGATCACGTTCATCCGCAGCAGATACAAGCGCGTATTGTCCGATCTCACGAAGATACATTTGAATTGAATCGTACTGAGAACTTGGAACATCACGAAGAACTTTATCGTTCGCCTTTAACGCATCAGTATCAAGATCAAGTAAGTTACCTCCCTCTAATACGTCAATATGAATTGATTGAAACAAATCATATAAATCTTCAAGAAGCGGTATGTTGTGTTCAATATCTGGAAACTCTTTTAAGATTTCATCATACGTAATGAATCCACGCTTCTTTCCCTTCTCTAGGAGTGCGTTCTTCTTTATTTCGATGAGAGATGCATTTTTACTCGTTGGTGTAGGTTTGCTTACTTTCTTTACAACAGCCTTAGGAACTGGCTTCTTTGCTACTGGCTTTTTAGCAACCACTTTCTTAACCACCTTTTTGACGATCTTTTTAGTAGTAGCCTTCTTTACAACAGCTTTAACAGCCGGCTTCGTTTTAGGAGTCGGTTTTTTAACAACTTTCTTTACGGTCTTTTTAGGGGATACTTTTTGTGTCTTCTTCATATGCTTATATACGGCGACGTTTTTCTTTTATTTCTTCTATAGTTTTTTGGATTTCTCGTTGACGAGATATCAGTGCGGAATCATTCTCATTGAGCAGAAGTTCTTCCTTAACTTTGCTTAATATACCACGAAAAATGGATTCTTCATACTGGAGCTTAATATCTTCAAGAAAGAGCTCTGGAGAGGTATTACGGCCTAATTGAATATCAGCATGCATGGATAACAGATCTCGCTGGGTCTTCGTTTCTGTTTCATCTCGTGTTCGTTCAGCTTCAGGGATAGTCTTTTGTACCCAATCATGGAGCATGTCACGATACGTAGAAGCAACGCTTCCGGGAATCTCACTGGCGTAATATACACCCCAGAATCTTTCTCGAACAGTGAAGGTTTCTGGCGTACCAACCTCAGGTAATACTTCTCTTTGTTTTGTTTCCGTTTTTGATTCTAAAGATGACACATCTTCCAAAATAGAATGTATTGGAATTGAGAAATATTTCTCTACTATCCGGGCTGCTTCATGTTTATCAAGAGCACTGGGGAGTATGGCAATGAGCGGCAGTATAGTAGTCTTTACTTGTAATACCTGGTCGGCCCTAATTGAATATTTCTTAATGATTCTTTGCGAGAGGGCTTCGATTGGATGAAGAGCACGACGAAGCATGTCTTTCCATGTATCTACACCTCCATCCCCGGAAAGAATATCGGCCGGATCTTTTACTCCCTCAGTAGCCTCAAGCATCTTAAGCGATATACCGAGCGGCAGAGCCGCAGAGAGGGTTCGTATTCCAGCCTTCTCTCCTGCTTCATCGTTATCAAGCGCAAGGATCATATTTTTAGATAACTTAGAAAGAAGTCCGAGATGTGTTGGTACTCCACTCTGATTTTCTGTTTCTGCAGAAAATGCAGTTCCTGATACAGCAACAGTATTTGGAAATCCGAATTGATGTGATAGGACAACATCAAACTGTCCTTCAACGAGAATAGAAAAATCATGTTTTCTAATATACTGTTTAGCTTTTGAGAAACCATAGAGAACTGTTGATTTATGGTACAGCTCAGTGTCTGGTGAGTTAACATATTTTCCAGACTTACCATCATCTAATTCTGGAAGTATTCGAGCACTGTACCCGATAGTGCGGCCAGCAGAATCTTCCACCGGAAACATAATACGTCCACGGAAACGGTCATACACACCTTTTTCGCTTTTAATTCCTAAACCTGATGCTAAGATAATATCATCAGTATATCCTAGTTTCTTCAAATGATTAGTTAAACTAGACCACTCAGGCACACTATACCCAATCCTAAATTGCTTAATTGTATCATCATGAAGATCGCGATCAGTAAGATATTTCTGTGCAGCAGAATTCTGACTAAGATTCTTT
>CAZRUN010000012.1:21583-22104 GCA_964603415.1 uncultured Candidatus Saccharibacteria bacterium
ACTTGTAATAATGATTGATATTCTGAGTTTTGGATATAACTCATCTTTTCTTGTTTGTGATTCTTTTGTAACCGGTGCGAGTGTTACACCAGCCCGATCAGCAAGTAGATTGAGTGCTCCGCGAAAATCGAGTCCTTCATAGCGTTCAATGAACGAAAAGATATCTCCTTTTTCACCACAACCAAAACAATAGTAAGTACCGCGATCAGGCGACACATAGAAAGAAGCTGATTTTTCAGAATGGAACGGACAACGAGCACGCAGGTATTTACCTGCGTGCTCGAGAGTCACGTATCCACCAATAACTTCATCTATTGGTAGTCTTGATTTAATTTCTTCTACATGACCACCATTCATATGCTTTCTTAAAGAACTTCTCCAGTCTCTTCGTCGATAATAATTTCATCACTGATCTCTCGGAAACCAGTTCCTGCTGGAATAAGACGTCCAACAATAACATTCTCTTTGAGTCCACGGAGTCTATCAATTCCACCCTTAACAGCATTGTTAATAAGCACACG
>CAZRUN010000013.1:0-11293 GCA_964603415.1 uncultured Candidatus Saccharibacteria bacterium
GTTCATCCTGAGCTAGGATCAAACTCTTTTGAAAACATCTCGCATAAAGCGAGTGTTCCTAGAACGAAACAAAAGAAAGTCAAATAAAATTTGCTTTGTTGTTTCGTTTAATAAATAAACTTAAATTGCACTTGAATTAATGTATTCTGTATGAAAATTGTCAAAGGTCGCTTCGGTAGAGACTAAATGAAAATGCCCTTATGTAGGACACCATCAAGTCACTAGAAACTAGTATACTCATGGCGAAAAAAAAGTCAAGTAATTTCCCCCAGTCCTAGAAGTGGGGGAAATTACTTGACCGCTTCACCTATGATCCCCTAACGAAATCAACGCACAAATCTCGCATTGCAGCCTTGGTTAATGGACCAACAGCACCGTCAGTCTTAACGCCAAGTTCTGCTTGCATGATTTTAACTGCAGCGAGGGTAGTAGTATCAAAGACACCGTTTGACACTTCAGCCTCATAATACCCAGCGTTAATCATAACGTCTTGCAGCACAATGACTGAAGTCCCCTTGCTACCTTTCTTGAGAAGTGTTGTTCCCATACCAATTTCTTCACAAGTAACATTTTCGACACTAGGATCCTGATCGTCCTCAGGAATATAATAACTTTGTGCGGCAAACGCAGTGCCAGACACAAGAAGAGCGAGAGCGAAAAACGAAGTGAGTATTTTATTCTTCATATACTATCTAATACATATAATGAGTAACTAAACATAGTATACCACATCTCACTGGTACTATGTCTAGAACTCGATGGGTATATCTTTATTTGCATAAAGAGTATGCCTATGCTACTATAGATCTTGTATGGAACTCGTTCGCGTTACTCTGCCCTGGGCAATACTCGGAATTGCAATTCTTATAGTTGTGGTAACACTGCTGCAGCAGTCCGACGCCTCCCTTGGAAGCGCATTTGGTGGAGCTGATAGCTCCCTTCATAGAACTCGTCGTGGATTTGAAAAATTCCTCTTTATTCTGACGATAATCCTCGGAATTGTGTTTGCTGGACTCATAGTACTTTCACTTGTACTAAAGACTCAATAAAGACACTCTTTTCGCGTTCTCAATAAATGCGTGTAATGCACAGACCCGTTCATACGGTCTATTTTACATATTCACTTTATATATAATCGTATTCTATGAAATCAAAGAAGCTCTCCAGGCTTACTAAAAAATGGCACGATCTAGAACATGGAGTTCGTATTCTATTCCACTCTCTCACTAAAACTCAAAAGAATATATTCATTACCTCTTTAGTAATCATGGTTATCGCAGGAGGTAGCCTTATTATTAAAGCTAGAGATACTGTACTACTAGAGCGCCCAATCCAGGGCGGCGAATGGGTTGAAGGAGTTGTGGGTAATCCCCGATTCATTAATCCTGTATTAGCCCTCAGTAATGTCGACAAAGACCTAACTGCACTTGTGCATGCCGGACTCCTACACCGCCTACCTGACGGTAGCTATACCGGCGACCTTGCAGACTCATACGAAGTCGACAGCAGTGGACTCATTTACACATTCACCATCAAAGAGGACGCTGAGTTCCATGATGGAACCAATGTAACAGCAGAGGATGTTATATACACCATTGATCGGATTAAAGACCCTCTCGAAAAAAGCCCACGTAGTATTGAATGGCAAGGAGTGACTGCAACTGCGACTGATGAGAAAACAGTAGTCCTGACTCTCAAGCAACCATTTTCAGACTTCCTCGATATTGCAACCGTTGGTATCATTCCAAAACATATATATGGTAAGTATGGAAGTGATACATTCGCCCAAGCAAAAGAAAACATTGATGCCGTTGGTGCTGGTCCATATAAAATTAAAAAAGTAACAACCAAAAACAATCTTCCAAAGAGTATAAAGCTGGAACGAGCAAAAAATAGTAACGATAATGGTTACATTAAAAAGATAGTTTTTAATTTCTACGAAAACGAAAGTGCTGCGGTTGACGCTCTAAGTAGCGGAGATATTGACCACCTTGGTAGTGTAACAGCAAAGAATGCTAAAGATTTTGAGGATCGCGGATACACTGTAACCCTCGCATCATTCCCTCGCCTCTACGGTATATTTTTCAACACAAAAAAACCAGGTATTCTTCAGCAGCCACACACAACAGAAGTAATTGCGAGTAGTATAAATAAACAAGTAATCATTGAAACAGTTCTTGGTGGTTTTGGTAACGCAATCGATGCACCATTGCCAACAACACTCAGTGAGCAGCTGCACTATTCATACGAACCAATTGATATTAAAAAAACAATGGAGAAATCTGGCTGGGAACAAGGAGAAGATGGTATTTGGGAAAAAACAATTAGTACCATTAAACCAGGAGGAAAAAAGGCTGAGAGTAATACTGAACAATTCACATTCACAATCACAACCTCTGATACCCCAGAACTTCGAAATGGCGCTGAACAAATTGCATCACTCTTAAAAGAGAATGGTATCCTCGCTACAGTTGCATCATTTGATAGTACTACTCTCGAAGAAAAAATTCGTACTCGAGATTATGAAGCTTTATATTATGGTATTCAGGTCTCAAGAGAATCACAAGTATACGCATTCTGGCACTCATCACAACGTGAACACCCAGGACTCAATATTTCTGGATATACAAATTCCCGAGTTGATAGTGTTCTTGAAGAACTCCAGAAAGAAACAGATTCGGATACACGATTGGTATTATGGAAAAAATTTATGGATTCATTTTACACTGACGTACCTGCCGTATTTGTATATTCACCTGCATATGTCTATGTTCATAGAGAAAAACCTCTATTTACAATGACCTCATCTATTCACACAACAAGCGATAGATTTATTAATATTAAACATTGGTACATGGAAACAGAACGAGTTCTTCCTTTCCTCTACAAAACACAAGAGTCTATTCATTCAGACAATTTATAACCTAACACATACTCATGACCCCACTACACAGAAACACTCCCCCACAAAAGAATACTCCTGCAGCAGCAGGAACACACGGAGCAAGTCCTACAAAGCGTCGTGTGACTATCACCCCTCCAAGTCGTGTACACCGAACACCGAGTGCTCACCCAAAAGCACCACGAACTTTTTCTCCACATCCAGCCAATGGATCAAAGAAACCTCTTGGTACAAGTTACCAATTCTCAAAGTTTAACCGCTCTAAAGGCGGACCTATTCCTCGTTCCCTTTCAGCACCGTCATTGGTTGAAAAATTTACATCAAAAAGTAAGCTAACCATTACTAACCCAAAAGAAGGAGATATTCGTATCATCCCACTTGGTGGTGTTGAAGAGATTGGTAAGAACATGACTGCTATTGAAATTGGCGAAGATATCATTGTGATTGACGCTGGTATGCAATTCAAGATCGAAGAAACACCAGGAGTCGACTATATCATTCCAAATACAACATACCTCGAAGAACGAAAAGATCGTATTCGCGCGATGATTGTTACCCATGGACACCTTGACCATATCGGTGGTATTCCAATTGTTATGAATCGTATTGGATCTCAAATTCCAATATATTCTCGAAACCTCTCTGTTCTTCTCATGAAGAAGCGTCAGGCTGATTTTCCTCAACTACCTCCTCTTAACTTCCAAGTAGTTGAAAAAGATAGTGTTATCACCTGCGGAAAGATTCGTGTGAGATTCTTCGGAGTAACACACACTGTTCCAGACTCTATGGGTATTGTTATCGAAACACCGTATGGTGTCATAGTAACTCCAGGAGACTACAAACTTGATCAAGAACACGGAAAAGCAACAGAAGAAGAGGAAGCAGAGTATGCATTCTTTGATAAAGAAAATGTTCTTTTGCTGATGACTGACTCAACTAATATTGAAAACGAAGGTTTCTCTACTCCAGAAAAATATGTACATGATGGTTTAGAAAAAATCATTAAGTCCGTTAAATCAAGACTTATCATTGCACTCTTCGGGTCACACATCACTCGTCTTATGGCTGTGATCAAAATCGCAGAAGATCTAAACAAGAAAGTTGTCTTTGAAGGTAGATCTATCAAGACAAACATGGAGGTTGCGATCCAAGCAGGACTCATGAGTCCTAAAAAAGGAACGATTATTTCAATTGAAGAAGCAAACAACTATCCAAAAGATCGTGTGATTATTCTTTCAACTGGAGGACAAGGAGAAGAATTCTCTGCACTTTCAAGAGCGGCAAATAAAACAAATAAGAACTTTAAGATAGAACCGGGCGATACAATCGTCATGTCTGCGAGTATCATTCCAGGAAACGAAATGGCTATTGAGAAACTACGTGACAACCTAGCGCGTAGCGGCGTTGGTGTTATCAGTTACCGAACAAGTGAAACAACTATTCACGCAACCGGACACGGTAACCGTGAAGAGATCAAATGGCTACATAGAAAAACACATCCAAAGTTCTTTATCCCTGTCCACGGTAACCACTATCGTCTCAAAATGCATGCAGAGCTTGCACACGAACTTGGTATGCCGAAAGAAAATATAATTGTTCCAGATAATGGCTCAATTATTGAAATCATTGAGGGTGGAACAAAGATGGTTCTTCGTAAAGAAAAGGCGCCATCATCAATGATGATGGTTGATGGACACTCTGTTGGTGATATGAACGATGTTGTCATTCGTGACCGTCAGATGCTTGCTCAAGATGGTATGTTTGTCCTTATTGCATCAGTCAACGCACGAACACGTAAGTTAGTAAAGTCTCCTGATATTATCTCACGTGGCTTCGTATACCTAAAAGAAAACCAGGAGCTGCTTCGTGAGGTTCGTATTATCATCAAAAAGACTATTGAGAATGGTACAACTGCTCTTACAGATAATGCAGTTGAAGCAATCAAAGAGTCTCTTGGAGAACAGATCTCACGTATCCTCTTCCAGAAAACAGCAAAACGCCCTCTTGTTATACCAGTAGTCATTGCATTATAAGTAATACACAATACCCAGATGAATCTAAATAGTATCTACACAAAAATACTCTACGTCGCTTATTTCTTCTTTTCATGGGGTATTGGTTTTACCGTATATTCAAACTCAAAGGTTATCGAGATCGTTACAGGACGAGAGAGTATTGGTATCGTATATGGAATATCAGCAGCCCTATCGTTAGTATTATCCACATGGGCAACACCACGCATCATTACCCTTCTTGGAAACAGAAAGAGTGTTGGTATTGCTATTATACTATCCCTACTTTCACTGGCCGGCATTAGTTTATTAAGTAATGGCTTCCTTGTCGCAGTTTCGTTTATCTTGTTCTTTGCATCTCAGATACTCATCTCGTTTAGTTTTGACGTATTCTTTGAACACAACACGCTAAAACAAAGTTCCGCTCAAGCTCGCGGAATTGTTGTAGCATTGCAGCATATTGGCCGCATGCTCGGACCAATGCTTGCTGCTGTTATCACCGTACGTGCAGGTATTCAAGCACCATACAAAATATCATTTATACTTCTTGCTGTCACTGGAATATTTCTGTATATTGCGACAAAAACGTTTAAAGATAAATCATATATCCCAATATCATTGATAAACTCAATAAAAGTAATTGTTAAGAGGCCAGATATTCTAAAACCATTAACATCGATACTCCTTCTGCAAATCTTCTATGCACTCATGGTTGCGTTTGTACCAATCTACCTACTTGATGTACAAGGTATTGATAGTAGGTCACTCGGTATTCTCTTTACGATCATGCTCTTGCCGTTTGTCCTCTTAGGATATCCAATTGGTAAGAGTTTAGACAAAGGAAGTTCAGGTAGACGTGCTGCACGGTATGGTCTCATTATTATGAGTATTACCACATTCATGTTTCCACTCATTCATACAAAATCACTACTTGTCTGGGGAATTATCCTCGTCATTTCACGTATTGGTGCTGTCATTCTAGAAACAGCTGGGGAAGGAATATTCTTCCGTAGTATCCGAGAGGAAGAAACAGAACTTCTTGGTATCATGCGTGATATGCAACCGGTAGGATACTTCATTGCTTCATGTATTGGTATTATTGTACTCCTCATCGGATCACTATCTGCAATATTCTACGTTATCGGCGTCATCCTCATTATCGGCATCATTACTACTCATAAGAAAAAAATATATGCGCATAAATAAATATCTCAAAGATAAAGGCCTCTCAACTCGTAGAGGAGCTGATGATCTCATAGCTAAAGGCAGCGTCTACGTTAACGGTAAACGCGCAACACTTGGACAAGAAGTCACCGGAAAAGACAGTGTTGAAATTCGTGGTGTCAAAGGAGTGAGAGAACAAGCGCTGGTATATATTGCATACAATAAAAGTATCGGCATTTTAACTAACAACGACGAGAAAGGTGGTAAGGATATATTGAGCGTGACTAGTTTTAAAGACAAGGATGGTAAAAGTATCCGCGTCTTCCCTGTTGGTAGACTCGACAAAGATTCACATGGTCTTATTCTCATGACTAACGATGGTCGTGTTACAGACAAACTACTCTCTCCTCGTTTTAAACATGAAAAAGAGTATGTTGTTACAGTTGATAAACCGTTTAACGATGTATTCCTCACCCGCATGGAAAGTGGTATCCGTATGGATGGTTCTGTAACAAAGAAAGCACACACAGAACGAGTATCTCCAAATAGATTTAAAATAACCCTCACTGAAGGAAAAAAGCGTCAGATCAGACGTATGTGTGAAGCCCTGCACTATGATGTTATGGATTTGCAGCGTATTCGTATCATGAACGTTGAACTTGGAACATTAGAACCTGGTGAATACAGGCACCTGAACGATCAAGAAAAGAAGGCGCTCCTTGCTTCTTTATACGTACCGGTAAAAGAAACTATGGCTATGGCGCCGGTTCAAGTAAAACAGAAACCTGTTTCTCCACTCCCCCTGACAAAACCAAAAGCACAACCTTCTCGCCAACCGCTTTCCCGCGCAGCAAAAAAGCAAAATTCTCGTCCGAGGTCAACTTCTTCCCGTTCAAAGACAAGATAATATCATTCTCTTGTATCCCAGCTTTTTGGGCTGGTGAACCAGGAGTCACAGCAACATCATCTATATTCTGACCAGGGCGAACTAAAATACCATAATCGGAACCTAAGTGTAACTGTTTTTGCAGTTGTGGTGTTATCTGTAGAAAACGAATACCGATATATGGACGAACAATTTTTCCATCTTTTAGGATAGATTTAACAATTGGACGTACCGTATTAATTGGTAATGCAAAACCAATACTTTGAGATCCTTGTGCCATGGCGACATTCACACCAATAACCTCTCCGTGCATATTCAGAAGTGGCCCACCAGAGTTGCCTGGATTAATTGCTGCATCAGTTTGAATAACCTTATCTAAATTCTCAAGCATACCAGCTCCGTTACTTGCAACAAGTGTCCTATCAAGTCCTGACACAATACCTTGAGAAACAGAGTTCTGAAACTCAGCTAATGCGTTTCCGATAGCAACAACTTGCTCACCAATCTCAAGTGTATCTGAATCACCAAGTGTTAAGTATGGGAAACTAGATCCTGAGATACGAAGTACTCCAATATCAAGTACAGCATCGCGTGCAATGACTTGTGCTGGGTATTTTTTTCCATTTGAAAGCTGTACTGTATATTCAGCTTTTTCTACAGACATAACATGCTTGTTGGTGATGATATATCCATCAGCAGAGATTAAAAAACCTGACCCTCCACCGATGGTCTTTTTTTCTGTACCATTTTGTTTCAAGATAGGGGCGGTAAATTGTTGAAAGAAATTAAGAGGATCCGTAGTATTGTTTGCAATAACTTCATACTTTGGAACTTCTTGCGTAATGATAATAGAAACAACCGCAGGATTCGCTTTCTTTACAACATCAGTCACCGTCAATTTCTCAGAAACAGTTGCCTTAGTAGCTGTGTCAGGTACTGCAACATCCGTCATTGTAGCAAAGAGTGTGTCGAGAGTTTTCTCTTCTACTGGCACTAATGGATTATGTTGCACCAAGAAACGATCTGAAATCTCCGGCTTAAAGAATACAAGAGTAGCTACACCCCCAAGCATAATTAAGGAGCCCAGAAAACCCCCACCAAGTGAAATTAAAAATGTTTTCTTATCCATATGATCTATTATACTATAGACACTGTATTCTTATGAAGCTTGATTAACCCCTCTTTTACAAGCCCATCAAAGGCTTTCTGGAAACGCTCCTCGTCATCCAAAGCACAGTTTTTTTTCAGTAGCACGAGACGATGGGGGCGCTCAGTAATAAGGCGAAGTATCATTCCGCGCATTTCGCGGACCGATCCTTTGAATACGGATTGCACTGTATGATGTTTACTCTTACGACTCGGATTAGGCAATGTCTTTTTTAAATATGTTCCATAATCCATAAGCGCTCCGTACCAGGACCTCATATTAGATGTAGGTACTGTTTGCTCCACAAGCGAAAGAATCTCAGCATCAGATACATCATTGCGATTATTAAAAAAATGATGAATATAGACTGCTCGTATATTTGTCTCAATACACACGTCTCTTTTGTTATATCCAAAAATGCGAATAGCTGAGGAAGTATATTGACCAATACCTGAGAGCGTTAAGAGCTCAGATGTATTATGCGGGATAACGCCGCCATACCGAGTGACGATTTCACATGCAGCAGTATGTAAAAATTTTGCTCGACGATTATACCCTAACCCTTGCCACATATGCAGCACATCAGACAATGAAGATGCCGCAAGAATTTCAATGCTTGGAAACCGATGCATCCATGCAATAAACTTAGGAATAACACGATCAACTTGTGTTTGCTGCAGCATTATTTCTGACACCAATACAGCATACGGAGAATGATCGACTCGCCATGGTAAATATGTACGATTATTCTTCCTGTGCCACTGCCGAAGAAACGTTTGAAATTCGAGTATGTCTTTAGGAGTGAGAACCATTGTAATTTATCTACTAAGATTGTCTATATGAGTTTCAATAATATCACGATCAAGATCATCATTAGCCTTGGACATTATTAAGATATTTTCTAATATATCCAAGGCTTCGTTAGTAAATCCAGCCTCAGCAAAAAGCTCGGCTTTTTTTATAAAAAGTTTAATATATGCATCGATATCATTATCTTGTTCTATTTTCTCTAGTCCATAAAATTCTTCCCATACATGGAAAGCATTCTCTGTTTCCTCGTTATCAATACCTTTCGTACGCAAAAGAGTAGTAAGAGTTGTATCAATATCTTTTTCAGGAGAATGTGGTGGTGGTAGTTCTTCGTCTGGACGTGATCCTAAAGGTTTTTCCATATGTATCTTATTCTAAACATTCTCGTAATAATTCAGGAAACACATCGGTATGCATATCTTCATAACAGAAATGTCCCATACCACCAAACTCAACAATCTTAATATCTTCTACCCTCTCTTTAAGTAAAGCAATGCTGTCTTGAACCTCTGCCATATCATCGCTTGAGCTAAAGATAGTAATCCCCTGAGTCCTACTTACAATGTCCGGATTAACCTCAAAATCAAACATACCTGTATCTAGAAAATGCTCTAAATCAAGCCAGGGAGCCACTAGAACAACTTTTCCGACACGTACGCTATTCTCACTCAAGTAGCGGATAATAAAGCCAGCTCCGCAGCTATGGCCAATGAGCATAGTTTCTTCATTTAAAGGAAAACGTTCAAACAGTTCTTTCCATGCCTCATAGCTTGGATTATAGGCCTCAGGCATTTCAGGGGTTTGAGCCAGTACATCGTTAAGCACTAGTTGTCTCTGTATCCACGGAATCCAATGACAATTTGAAGATGCAGGTCGGCTACTATCCTCAACTCTTCTCGAGTAGGCATCCCATGGAGTATGATCGCGGTTTTCATAGATATATTATGTAAATTCAATAAAGAGTGGCGAGTGATCAGAAACCTCATCAGGTAATACTTTGAAATCAAGGACAGTCATTTCAGGGGAAACAAAGATATAATCAGCGAACTTTTCAGATTTTGTATAAAGACTTGTTCGAGTTGAAGTTATAGCATATTCTTTTATGAGATTACGCATTCCATCTTCTAAGATACTAACACTCTCTGTATCAGGACGTAAGTTAAAATCACCGCAGAGAATTTTCTTTCCAGTGATTGAATCCATATATGCTTTAATTCTTCGTGACTGTTCTAATCTATGTTCAGTATCGGTCTTCCCTTGCCCATTCCAAAGACCATGGACATTAGCAATGGTAATAACACTGCCATCTTTTTCTATTTCCATATACTGCAAATTTCTTGGATGATTAGCTCCTCCCACATAATCAGGGACTTCATAGATTAAAATATCTCCTTCTTTGTTGATAGTAATATCTTTTTTGATAAAAATTGAAAGACCATATCCATTAATACTTGGCCTAAAATATCCAACATGGTCAATAAGCACAGATCCTATGTCGGAATGAAGTTGTATAGAGTCTTCTTTAAACCCTTCTCCTAGATCATCTTCTGTTGCATTATGATATATCTCTTGCAAGCAAAAAATATCAGCATCTTTATTCTGTAACAAGAATTCCATAAGTGGTGCATGAATTCTACCGCCCCAAGTATTTAGTGTAATAAGTTTCATAATTATTTCTTAAATTCCTTATAATCTTTTTTTAATTCTTCATTTGACAGCATTCCTAATTCATAAAGAAAAGGATCTATATCAAAAGTATTTACTCCGTATTTAACACTAAAATCGAGATGCTTTTCAAACATGTGACCTTTTAAATATTCCGCTGCTTGGAATTTACCTTCAATTTTATCGATTGCTTT
This sequence comes from uncultured Candidatus Saccharibacteria bacterium, assembly GCA_964603415.1. Taxonomy (GTDB): domain Bacteria; phylum Patescibacteriota; class Minisyncoccia; order Phycocordibacterales; family UBA9973; genus 2-01-FULL-33-17. The sequence goes on from CAZRUN010000013.1 coordinate 10,781, forward strand.
GATTACTTTTGCCTCGAAACAATCTTGTCTTTCGTATTCGAGCCATAGTTCATATAATTCAGTACCTTGTGTATCAGGAAGTTCACCAAAGATTTTTTGAGCAGCTATATTCTCATTTTTATACTTCTCTTCTGCTAATTCTGTATTATATAAATGAGAATCATTTCCAGTACCATCGCTTCCTAGTGGACTAAGATCTCCTGCTATGATTTCAGGAAGATCATGAATAAGAAGCATTTTTAACGCTTTAAGCATATCAATAGGATGAGAAAGATATCCTTCAACGACAACAAGAAGCATGGACATACGCCATGTGTGATCAGCAACCGACTCGTATCGATCACGCTGTGGATATTCTTTCCAGAAAAACTGTCCTCGAAAACGCTCCAAATCTTTCAATCCACCGATAACCTTAAGAAAATGTGCAATTTTTAAAGCTTCCATATATTACTGTAAATGTTTCTCTACGTGATCAATTTTATCATGCAGTTCATTAATTTTGATATACAAATG
>CAZRUN010000013.1:11303-21644 GCA_964603415.1 uncultured Candidatus Saccharibacteria bacterium
GATCAACTTCTTTTGTTTGTTCTTTTTCTATATCAATTTCTCTCTTAACGTTTTTAATAATAATTGCATTACCGATAAACGTATGGATAAAGAGTCCAATACCAGTCAAAAGAACAACACCAAGAACAACAGAAACAACTGGATCAAGATGATTAATATCAGCAATTTCCCAGACCCCTCGCCAAAAGAGAATAACCCCTACACCTGCCAAAAAAGCATGGATAAATGGAAATTGCTCAAAATATGTTCGTGCTCGTTCTTCTATTTTTAAAAATATATTCTTCATATGTCGATTATAGCATGACCCACTATGGGCATACGATACATTGACATAAATATATTTTATATCAAAATAGCTACTTAAAAGTAACAGTACCCATAATCTCATCAGCAATCGAATCTATAGAAAACATAGTTCGTTCAGTCTCGCACGCACTCTTTTGTGGATCATCATAATTACCACACTGTACACTTCTTACACCGAACGTAGCGATAACAGTCTTGTCCCCCTTTTTTGTTGCATACGTATATTGAGTATATGTACTACCAGCAGCGCCTTCGCTAAGCACGGTACTACAGTAGTCATGACCGTTAATCATCTTTCTCTCAGTCCTCCCGCCCTGCATTGTTTCCTTACCAGCTTCAGCACATGTAAATTCAGCAGTTGATACATCTATCTGTGGCGGCCAATCAGTAGTATGGATATAGGTAGTAGAAAGCTGCTCAGGATATTTAAATGAAATCCCTGTTGAAACATCAGTACTTGTTTGCCATGAAGCAATTTCAGGACATGCGGTAAATACACATGAAGGACCAGACCGAGAAACATACGTACCATCGGAACAAAGTTTGGCATCTTGCGCGCACAAAATTGGCTCCTCTGTTGAAAGACGATTCTGCAAAGGCTTGTACCATAGGAGCATACTAAATACACCAAGACACAGACAAATAACAAGTGCAGCGCTATATTCTTTTTTCATACACGTAATAGATTAGCAAATAATAACTACTCTTAGTATACCAAGAAAGTAGCGTAATACATACACCTAATACCCTATACCTAGTACACGTAACACCACTCCAGTAATTGGATCAGCAGATACGCCATACACCATAACACCGCCAAGTAATCCGGTAACTGAAATAGCAATCAGACCAAGACCTGCAAGGATACTGGAAACAATCCGGTTCTGAAGGATATTTTGAATATATGCAAGTAGTGTATTGAGCGGCGCACTAGATAGTTTTGAGGCAATAAACGGAGTTATGAAATACAGAATTTCTCCAAGTACGATAAGTCCATAGAGCCATGTAGCGAGTGATGCAAAGAATGCATGCATCTCAACAAGCTGCCCGTCAGGACGCACTAAGTGCTCTGCAATTTCACCAGTAGAACTTGCGACAAATGCTCCAAGCACTCCAATCACAAGTAACGTCCTCTCAATATGTTTCCACGAAACAGCTGGAAACCATTTTTGACATGGAAGTATCTTTATAAGAGAGTATACAAAAAGAAGTGCTATTGGAAAATGGACAACTATGGGATGTATATTATAGATCATAGAATTATACGTAATTAATTATTCAGTAGTCACACCATCAAAGTGTTCCCCTTCATCAAGCTCTGCATCAGCTTTTGTTTTATGTACTGTTCCCTCCTTATGATTAGCTGGAGAATACAATGTATACAATTGTAATGACTCTGCTTTAGAGGTATTCACAATATTATGTTTTGCTCCTGAGGGAACAATAACAACATATCCATCGCTAATAACACTTTCAGCACCATCAAGAATGGCTATTCCTTGTCCCCTTTCACACCGAATAAATTGATCAAGCTGATGCACTTCTTCACCAATCTCTTCACCTGGTTTTAGGCTCATAACAACAAGTTGACTGTTATGTGCTGTATATAAGACTTCTCTAAAGTAGGTATTTTCAAGTGAAATTTTTTCTATGTTTGCAATATATCCTTTCATGTTATTTTCGTAATCTAATTAATCTAATATCCCCCTACTTATACACAATACAGCTATGAAATATCTTTTGATTTAATAAAATGGAAAAACTTAGTTCTACCATGTCCATAAAAGATAAAGAGTATGGCTGCAACATACACAACTAAGTCTTCCACCTCCCATTTACCAAACTGAAGCAGCATTGTTGTAACAGAAATACCAAAGAATACAGCAATGAGCACAGTTGTTACTCTTGTAATATATCCAAGAATAAACAGTATCCCGAAGATCATTTCAGCAAAACCAGTACTGAGCACAAACAGGTTGTTAGAAAACCAAGGAAAGATCGATTGCATGAAATTCCAATGATGGACTTCTAGGAAACTTAAACTCAGTTCTGGGTATAGTAATTTTTCAGTAAACGCCAGTACAATGAGAGAGATTCCTGTACCAATACGTACTATTTCTATCGCATGCTTATTGAGTCTGAATACTTTTGAACTCTCTTCTGAATTCACAATAAAGAAATAGACAGCTAAAGAAAAGAGAATCATATTTTCCAAGAAAGCAACGAAACCAACCATAGGTATCAAAGCTAGGCAAAATATACCTAATATAAACGCAGCTATTCTAGGTTTAATATTAAAGATAAATAATAGACCAATGAGCGCCTGCAGCGAACCTATCACCACAGTCATTGTTCCAACAATAGGAACATCTGGGGTTAATACAACTTGCCATAGTAAACTCACGAGCACCAAAAACAACCCTAATATAACTTGCGCTATACGATTTATACCTTTTTCATGTGTAAGACCAAAAGATAATAGTCTTTTAGGAGATTTCGCTACTTTGTCGATACGACTAAAGATAAAAACAGTAACAAGAACAATGAGTGACCATGTTAATACTTCTTTACTCCCCCAAGAATAAAACGGACTTATGGCATGATTTTTTTCTAAAATCTCTTGAGTGTCGACAAACCACTTTACATGAGCAGATGCAATTGAGGGAATGAGGGTTACGAGCCCTAAAATATAATATATTTTCTTCATATATTATAGTATATCACCATTTACCCCTCGCAATCTACAGAGCCAAGTAGTTATCCTATGTGCTATATGTTCTGACTATTGAGGTATGCACGAGTAGCAGGCCCAACAATTCCATTTGGAGCTGTAAGGTATGCTGGAGCAAGAATAGTTTTAGCATTAGCTAATTGTAACTTCATAACAGCATTCTTAGTTGCTGGACCAAAGGTAGTTGTTTCCTTACCTGGAGACCCTACCCCACTCTTCGCTATAACAAAACCATTCGCATTCAAATATTTCTGAAGACTCAATACCTCTTGACTATTACTACCAAGTTTCAATGTTGATACAAATGTAACTTTTTTAGGATTAGTATTTTTTACGCCTGGGTTATACACGATACTTTTTGATAGAGTAGTAGACTGACCATGCTCTGTATAGAGCATAAGATACACTGTATATGTTTTACCAGACTCACAAGAAGAACAAAGTGTCCATGATGGTGAAGATGAGAGTGTTTCTATACCAGCACCATAAAAATCTTTAGCGTTTGAAAGAGCCATAAATCGTATATCTTCACCAGTTGTAATATGTAATGCTACAGACGGACTTGCGGTAGTAGGAGCATCATTATTAATAGTGAAAGAAACTTTTGATAGATCAGGCTGATTTGTCGCCCCAATAAACATAACAGTACCGTTAAAGAATGTATTAATTGGAGCACTTCCAGTATTATTAGATGTATCAGTATCTGTTGTGGTTGAGCTTACGCTCGCACTCACAGCACTAGTACCAGAAAAACTATCTGATGTATGTACACTCAATGAAATAGATCGACTTCCCGCAACCGGTAACGATGTATACGTACACGTAATTGTACTTCCAGAACCAACACAATCAGATGAATCTGTAGTAAGAGAACCCTGCCCAGATGGTATTGTAAATACTGCAACAGTATTTATTGCTGGAGAATGTCCGATGTTAGTAATAGTCCCAGTAGCAGAGATGGTTGTACCCGCAACAACTGAAGCGGCACTAGCCTGAAGAGTAGCAGAAACATTACCTGTTGCTGATCCGCGTGATAGTTCATTTTGATACACAGACACATATACTGAACCACCCGATGAGTACGTTGCAATAATATCTCCGTAGATTGGATTAATAGCAAGACTAATGTATTCCCCTGCCCCTACAACAACTGCTGTTCCTACTGACACACCTTTATCTGTACTGATTTCATATTTTACATCTGCGCCAGTAACAAACCCACTAATTACATTACCAAGCTCATCAGCAGCAAGTGATCGACTACTAGAAGTATCAGTATCAGTAAAAGGTGTACTTGTAATTGAGTTATTATTAAGATTTATTCTTAATGATGCAGCCTGGTTAAAAGGATCAAGTGGTCCACCATTGATGTATAGAAATTTATCAGTAGCATTAAACGATGAAGCCGTAGTTGAATACCATACATCATATCCTGGATTTTGCGCAGCACTAAATGTCTGCCCATGATCAGTACTTGTAAAATACAGAACATTTGGATCATCATCTTGAACATATACAACCCCTGTTAAAGGATCAACATGAACATCAGAATATGCCCGAACAGACGAATCAACAGTAGTTGCAGTAAATGCACCAACACCACTATTACTGTTTACAAAAAGAGTAGTACCTAGACGAGAAATAATATATACATATGGACTAGATACCGCCATATGAACCGTACCAGCCCCAGGAGTAGTTCCAACTGTGGTCGGAGTAGAGAATGTCACTCCTTTGTTAGTACTACGAGAAAGTTTTACCTCAGTACCAGGACCACCTATACCTCCACCGGAAATCCAGGCAACATACACGACATTGTTCTGGTCGACTGTCACTTCTGGGTCACCATTGGCAGTATCAAGCTGAATACTTGCTTGAAACGTCTGACCGCGGTCAATACTACGAGCAACTCGTACTCCGTTTGTAGCACTATGATACACAACATAGATAGTACCATCTGGAGCTACTGCAACCTTTCGAGCAGTATTACCATCTGCTAATGTATTATCAGCACCACTATCACTCACCGGAACCGCAGTATACAAAGCAGCTGCATGTACTGTATTAACAGTAGCTAAGCAGAACAAGAAAATAGAAAACGCAAAAACTAATCCTATATTTTTTTGTTTCATTATATATTTAATTAATAATAATCATTCTCAAAAAGAAATATACGTATAGTGTACCATAGTACACACAACCTAAATAATATTCCTGTTGATAAGTATTTTTAATTAAACGTATATTTTATTTATTTTTTTCTTCCTGCAAACGAAATTTGATTATCTTTGTAATCAGTGAGACAGGAAGAGGTTTTGCATAAGAGAATCTAATACATCCTTTTGAAAAACTAATACCATGTGCACTGAGTTCATTTTCAAAAGCCCTAACTCCAGAAGGTGCTGGATAAAAACCTAAATGACCCCTCATGGCAGCAAAATGAATAACATTTTTCCCATTAATCTGAATAGTTGGCATACCATAGTTAATACACTCCCCCCCTTTGGGAATGAGTTTCTTAACAAGAAGATACATCTCTTTTACCTTAGGTAACAGATCAGCGGGAACACTTTTTATATAGTCATGTATATTTTTGTATGTTTTCATATGTTTCTAATAAAAATTAAGATATTAATTTTTCTATTTCAACAACAGATGGCCCCTGTATTAAAGAAGTAAGACCGAATGTACTATTACATGACTTATTCTTTTTTCCGTCCTATTATCTGGAGCCATCTAGTATCAAGGGAAGTCTTATTCCCTTCCCAAACAATTTCAAGACCGAGATCTGTAAAATACCTTTTGAGTTCTTCGAGGCTAAAGTAACTAAAGAAACGTTGATAGTCGTAACCATAATCGTTTTCTGTTTTTATCTCTTCTTCCACATCTCCGCGCATACCTTTCACAGCAACATACAAGAGACCACCATCATTCAGTCTATCTTTCATTTTCGTTAGAACCTCCATTACCCGATCTTTTGGAATATGTAGCAATGAAGCCTGAACAAATACCCCGTCGAATGTTTGACTCATTGAATCAAGATTATACATATCAAGAACTTCAAATGTACTATTTGAATATTGCTGCCGAGCAATGGTAATCATCTCTTCTGAAAAATCAATTCCTGTTACCTTGTATCCCCTGTCGGTAATAAATGTAGTTTTTGTACCACCAGCACAACCAACATCAAGAATTGTTGATTCTTTAGGAATGAGTGAAAGAAAATATTCAGCACCCTCTTGCCACCAGGTGTCAGTATTGTGATCAGCCACCCAATCGTTAGCTATTTTGTTGTATGTTTCTTTAAGGTCCATAGTTTCTAAAATAACTCCGGAATCATTAGAATCTTATCCAAATCGAACTCATACATGGAAGCATTTTCAATCTCCCCCATTGGTTCACCACATTCAAGCAAGTGCATCAGTCTCACGATACCACCATGAGCAACAATCAATGCTTCGCCATCGTTATTCTCATTATTAATTTTTTCTAGAATACTCAAAACTCGTTCTTTCACCTGATCGAAACATTCTCCAGATGGACGCCAGTCATAATCCTGAGCCTTGTGTCTTTTTTTATATTCATCCAAAAACGGTGTTCCATTCAAATCCCCAAAATTAACTTCTCTCAGTTCATCATGAAAACTAATGGGTACATTGAAACGCTCGTTAATTATCTCCGCTGTTCTTCTTGCCCGTGTAAGCGAAGATGCATAGATGCGTTTGAAAGTATCAGGAACAAGGAGGGTCGCAGCCCGGGCTTGATCCTCGCCTTCTGGCAGCAAGACATCATCAAGATGTCCATTGATGTTACCCAGTCTATTCATTTGTGTAACTCCGTGTCTAACAACGTATACTTTCATATAAAGCTAGTATACCCTATACGTAGAAATTTAAAAATAATGGGATGTTACGTTATATTTGACATTATAAATAATTAATGTAATATCAAAATGAATTTAAATCATCAATAACTGGGTATTGATGTTCCTTTTTTTAACGCTTATTGCCCGGTAAATAAGCAATCTAAAATGTAAAGATTTTGAACAAACTCAAAGTAACAAACCCCATTGTAGAGTTAGATGGTGATGAGATGGCACATATAATGTGGCAACTCATCAAAAACAAACTCATTCTTCCTTTTTTAGATTTAGATATCAAATATTTTGATCTTTCTATTCAAAACAGAGATGCTACTGATGATCAAATTACAGTAGAAGCCGCTAATGCAATTGCTCATTATGGCGTAGGTATCAAATGTGCCACCATCACACCAGATGAAGCAAGAGTAAAAGAATTCAGTCTGAAGAAAATGTGGAAATCACCTAATGGCACCATTCGAAACATTTTGGATGGCACAGTTTTTAGGGAGCCAATTGTTATCGGTAACGTGCCACGATTGGTACGAAGCTGGGACACGCCTTTTATTATCGGACGCCATGCATATGGTGACCAATACAACGCAGTAGAGCTTAACATAAAAGGTAACGGTACAGTAAAAATGATTTTTACTCCAGAAAACGGAGATCCTGTAGAAGTTCTAGTTAAGGACTTCAAGGGTGATGGTGTGGCTATGGCGATGCATAATACTGATGAAAGTATTTATGGCTTTGCAAGAAGTTGCTTTAACATGGCTTTGAGTAAAAAAATGCCGCTTTATTTGAGTACTAAAAACACTATTCTGAAAACCTACGACGGAAGATTTAAAAATATTTTCCAGGAAGTTTACGAAAAAGAATTTCTTACCAAATTTAAAGAAGTTGGTATCACCTATCGCCATGAATTGATAGACAACATGGTAGCAATTGCACTAAAAAACTCTGGTGGATTTGTATGGGCTTGTAAAAACTATGATGGTGACGTACAAAGTGATGCGGCTGCCCAAGGTTATGGTAGTTTAGGTTTAATGAAAAGCATACTTCTTACTCCTGATGGTTCAATTGTTGAGGCAGAAGCTGCTCATGGAACAGTTACCGCCCATTACAGACGTTGGCAACAAATTCAGAATGAAGGGCTACCTAACGACATTAGCACAAACCCAATTGCATCAATTTTTGCCTGGACTGGTGGCTTAAGCCACAGAGCAAAGTTAGACGAAAATTATGATTTAGGGAACTTTTGTAAAGTACTTGAAGAATCTGTTATATCAACAGTTGAATCAGGTAAGTTTACAAGAGACATTGCAATGCTGGTACATGGTGCAAAACCAAACAGAGAAACGTGGTTAACGACCGAAGAGTTTATTTCAGAAGTTTATGATAAAACCCTGTCTATGTTCACACCTGCTAGTTCAATCTAATTGATTTAAGTAATTAATAATCCCTTGCAACTTTAAAAGTGCGAGGGATTTTTTTTATTAATTAATTATCTTTGAGTTAGCTTAAGTTTATTAACCTCATCGGACACGATTAAATATTGTGTTCTGCGCGAAAATTCTTCAACGAAATTGAAGCTCGGATGAAATTCTTCTCTTCAGTAGTCAGTTCTTGATCGTGCTCAGTCAAATAACGCTCTAGAACTTGAGAGTCCTCTGTGTTTTGGGTTAACTCATTAATCTCATTAAATCGATCATCTGATGCAGATTCAGCAACGACATCGAAAGCATCATCCCACTGCTTCTTAAGAAATTCAAACTCTGCTTCTTGAGGTGTTCCGTCAGCGTGTGCTTCAATCCAGCTTCTCTTTGGTTTTTCCATGTTCATGTTTTCCATTCTTATATATTCAATAAATAAACTAATAATGGGCATCTTGGTCATTCTCACTAAACTGCTGGCCTCCTCGGTCTCGTATTTTTCTCAGTGAGACCCCATAAAGCTTTTTTGAAACTTTTTAGTTTACCACTTCGATGCTCCTCGGACAGGCTGTAAACTAAAAATAAAAGGCGATCTGATCGAGCGTAAGTATCACTTGAAGCGCACGAGGGAGCGTATATGTCTCGCCCGCCGCACGGCCATGCCCAACCGTATGACGCGAAGCACCTGCGGCTTCCGGCGCATTAGGATCAAAGTTAGGGTAAGCCACTTTCAGAAGGTATTCGAGGAAGTCCGAGGGGAAGAACAATGATGCCTCACCGTCGGCCTTCTTTATTCCCTTATCAACTGCATGTTGAAGTAACACTTTCGTTTCTGCTGTCGATCCTTTCTCGGCCAAATGTTCTTTATTGCAGAAACAGGATCGCCGTTCTTGAACGCATCCAATCCGGCTTGTAGCACGGTCTTATGTTTAGTAAGTGCTGGATTTCGCCACCAACGCTCCGCGATCCTATCTATACGTTCAAATGTGAACCTAGCTACAAGTTCCTTCTCTTTGTTATCGATATCAAATTCCTCTCGATACGCCTTAATAAGTGGGTCAAAATCACCACCGATCACTTCAATGAATGGGAACCATCCTGCCTTGGTCATGCGTTCAACCGTTGCTTCATCCGCAAGTGCCTCATACATTGCTTGGTAGCGAAGCCGTTTATAGAGCGTTGCTAAATCGCGTTCCATTCGATCGATATCCAATTCGCCACTGAGATCGAAGAACATACCAAACTTCCATCCGACCTTGAAACAGGCGACAATTTTATCCGAAGGGTTAAGGGTTACGGCGTGATATTTCATTCTGCGAATATCCCCAATGTCTCCTCCGTAAACGACTTCTCCGGCTTGGACACTACGTTTTGTAAGTATCTCAATCGCTCTGCCTGCTCCATCTAAATGAAGCTCACCGGTGCCGTCTTGGTGTATAACCAGCATTAAATCCACAATTGCGTCGACGGAAAGGATCACACCGACCTCCTTCGCTTTCTCGATAACGATGTTGCTTACTTGCTCCATATACATATGGAATTCGCGCTCATCGGATGTCAGGTACGCACGAACAAGAATAGGTACCAACTCCTCTTTCCCTGCTGGAGTATTTTTTGTAGCAAAGCCCATCAACGGCGGCAGACCGTCGAGTTTGATTACACCGACACGTTTAGACAGATACGTCACACCTGCCGAGGTAATCTGCTTCGGGCTATGGGGAACGTATTGCTTCTTTTTTCTTCGGTGTTTACCCATGGATGAGATTTAAAATAGATATACCTTGGACTCCGAACTCTGCTCAAAGTTGCTGCCAGACTAGGATCTTTCTCTACGAGAACAGTATACCTTTTCGGTGTATTCAAAACCAGTTTCTCATACACAACGAAAAGCTTTTCGAATCCTAGCCGTATCCAATCCCATTGGATACTTCTGGCAGCAAAAAATTACCTAGAATTTTTTGCTGTGTCTCCTGAACAAAATCCGAACTTTTTTCCAACAAAATCCTGATTCA
>CAZRUN010000014.1:0-2163 GCA_964603415.1 uncultured Candidatus Saccharibacteria bacterium
GCTGATCGGTATCGCGCCAAAAGATCAGCTGGTATAGACTTACCTTCTTTTGTTAATCTTGAGACTTCGTCATAAATCTTTTGACGCTCCGGAATAGTAGTCGCAGAAAATCCTGCATCTGGTTTGTAGATTGAATCAACTACTGTCCCATCAGGATTTTTGGGTCCATTCTTAGTTTGATCAACCGCTCCATCAATACCTGGATTTGCTTTAATGTCTTTTGTACCAGATAGACCTTGTTTATTTTTAGTATCATCTTTCTTGTACTCACCACGCTCGAGTGGACGACGAGGAGCGGTTGGAATCGGCAATGGCGGCTCAATCTCAGTATCAAGTAATACTGCTGGCGCTCCTGGAATAGGAGCATCTTTGATTGTTTCAGTAACGCTACCTAATTCATCAGTTCCTTCAAGAGTACCCAATATGATTTCATTCTTTCCGCCGTCAGCTGCTGTACCGACTTCGTCGGCAATTTCAGCAAAGCGACCAGTGAAGACAGCGTGTCCGTTAGCATCCGTTTTAAAGAACATCTGACCTGCTGGACTGTCTGGATCAACGATCGCATTACCATTTGCATCAATATCAACGATGATAGGATTAAACTGATCACCTTTAGTAGCAGAGAGGAGCATTTTAAGTTCACCGTTTGCCATTTTGTTATGCGCCTCAACAGACAAACCGTTTTGGAACGATCCATCATTAGTCATATGTGATACGTTTAAGACATAGTTTCCTTTTGCATCAATACCAGTTCCATTCTCTCCGCCCCAATGAGTACGTAGCTCATTCAAGTCTGATCCCAAACGATGTCCTGGATGATTTGGATCTTCATACATTTCAGTATCATTACCCATCCATGTTTCTCGATGGATACGTGTAGATAATTCAGGATGTTTTTGTAGATATTCGTCTGCTGTATACGTAACTTCATGACTAGCCCCAGGGACACCAGGAACTCCCGTACCTGGCACGCGAGGACCGTCTTTGAACATCCAGCGACGCAGCCCGTCAAGAGGTGTTGCAGATTTAGCCATATCAGCACCAGCAGGATGCTGTTCAGAGTAGTGATTACGGATACTTTTTGCAGCGCCTTCGATGAGACCGTCTTCTTTTGTAAAGAATGATGTTACTTCTTGACCAATGAAACTAAATGCACTACCGACAAGCAATGTTTGTCCAAATTTTAATCCAGCCTTACGATTTTTTAACCTCCGGAATACTTCATCTTTTGTTGATTTTTCTTCAAGAAGCTCTACTTGATTACGATCAACGAGTCCCCCTAGTTTTGTATCAAAAGATGAAAATCTTGAATCACCAGAATTACGAAGGGCGACTTTAAGCTCAGCAGCCTTTATTAAGAGAGCAGCACGATCTTTCTCCACTCGATTAAAACTATCATATCCAATAAGATCTATTTTCTTCTCTCCTCCTATACGAACACGAGCTTCAAGATCAGAAAGATTAGTCATGATATTTCGAAAATCATCGTCAGTCACACTACCACTTTTAACACTCGCAAGAGCAGTATCAAGATTACCGATTATTTCTGCTGCATTTTTTGTTTTATAGCGATTCTTTTCCATTTCTTCCCGGCGAATCATATCCTTTTCGGTAAATTGCATACCCTTGGCACTCTCACGAATATGCTGAGCACGATCACGATTAAGTCGAGCACGTTCTTTAGCGGCTTCGATACCTGCACCAACAAGCATACCGGCCCCAAAGCCCACCCATTTTGCAGCGGTTTTAGTAAGATTAATGGCAGCTCTCTTACCTGCAGCATAAGCTGCAGCAACAACAACAGCCTGAGTTGTTGGCACAAATGCTTGTCCGAGCATAGTAGTACCTAGTTTTTTAAGCACATTATCAAATGTTGTTTTCTTTGCTTCAGTATCTAACGCTTCTCGCGCCTTACCGAGCGTAAGCTGGACTTCAAAGTCCATTTCTTTCATTCCATTCTCATGAGAATATGCGTCTTTTACCTCTTTAGCAATATCGAACAAGTTGTCTGCATAGATATTATTTTCTTTGGCATATTCTGGATCATACTTAAAAATAATATCTTTCTTCTTTTGATTAAAAACTTCATCTGACATACCAGAAGAAGCATATTGTTGAATTAAATCCTTGATTTGACCATTCACTTCTTTATCTCCATCTATT
>CAZRUN010000014.1:2173-6829 GCA_964603415.1 uncultured Candidatus Saccharibacteria bacterium
AAAAATAAGATAAAAATTTTTTAGTATAAATAAAATTACATTGTTGTATTCTTACCGTTAATTACATTTATATATAACGTTATATATTATTTTTTAAATCATAATAAAATAATCATCATAATGAGTGTTATTTTTTCCCCTTTCTCTTCTTTTCTTAAAACCTCATCAGCATATTCACTAGTGAATTTAGCAATAACGGCTCCCATAGCTTCGTCATGATGCTTCTTACTATCACCATCCGCACCAAACTCTTTTTCATCATCATACAAATTACCAGTCCGAAGAATCTTTTCTCGGACCTTAGATATTTCTTTATGACGATAGTATTCTTGTGCTAAGTTGTGCTTCCAAATTCGAGTCGCATTTCGACTTAGCCAATTTTTAGATTTATCTTCTTTTGACTCGGTCATCCGTGCCTCACCGATATCTTGCGCTTGAGCTTCAACCAATGCTTGAACATCAATAATACCAGCCTTAAAGACTGGAACTTTCACATCGGGATTAGGAACACCCGGAGCATCTATTTTTTTCTCCATCGTAATTTATCCTAGATACATGCTCTTGAATTCAAGCATCTCGGCTGCTAATTTTTCTTCAACATCAGGAATGTTAGCCATCAAAAATGCATTTGTCTTTTCTTCATCTTCGTCATCAAGAATCTTACTAAACTCTTCAAGCAGATCTTCCGGCAAGTTAGTTACGATCATAGCATTCACGCAATCTTCAAAGCGGCTCATAAGGTCAGCTTTTATCTGAGCTAGTACTTCTGGTTCTTTAGTATCAAACCCTTTCTCAGCGATAATACGATCGATAAATTCTTCAATGTTTTTCATATGTCAAATTATACAAATTTATAGAGATATATGTCAATAAAAGGATATTTCTGGCGATTTTCTATTTTATGTATATATAGCTTAATTTAGAAGAATATTGGTAAAATAAGCTTATATATAAAGACTATATACCACGAATAGACACCAATACAGAGCTTGACTTTTGTCTACTAATATGCTATTATATACCCAAGAGTTCGAGTCCCCTGTTCCTTGAAAAATGACGGTTAAATTTTGTCATTTGTCGGGTTTGTGTTGAGTTTTATATATCTTTATATATAGAAACAACACAAATCAAACAAAAAAACAAAAAACTCACAAATCATGTTCAACTTCAAATCAAAAGGCGCCCCAGTGGCACCACAAACCAAAGAAGCTCTAGGAGAGCAATTGTCAAAAGATCAGTTTGACCTTAAAGCAACGTTAACTTCACTTTCAGATGAAATCACAAAGTTAAAACACGAGCTGGAAACGGCCAGTATGGCATTGTACGGAACAAAGATCTACAACCGTAAGCCAAACTATTGGGCTTTAATTGGACTCATTGCAGCAATGTTTGCTGTTTCGGGTGGTGAAATTAATTTTAATTATGTTTCATTCCAATGGTTCCGCATGGGGTCAACCGCAACGCAAGTTACAGCTATATCTTTTGGTTTATTGACAGCATGGTTATCACACTATGCCGGTAAGAACTTAAAAAGATCCATCTGTAACCCAAAAGATGCAGACTACAGAAATTCATACCGCACTGCGATTTGGGTAGCAACTTTATTGTTTATTGCAACAACGTGTTTACGTATGATGCAAAAACATGATGATTCTGTTGGGGAAATGATTTTTTCTTTCCTTATCCAATTGATTATCACTAATGGTATCTTTTGGGCTGGAGTTCTTGCGTCTAAAGGATACACTTCCAAGGCTAAAAATCCTGAGAGTGAGCACACTTTTAAATCAGAACTAAAGAGATTAAAATCTTTAGAATCTGAGTTCGATAAACTTATTCAAAAGAATAAGGATTTACAAAGAAAGTATGCAGACGACTTGGCTTCAATTATTAAAGCAGAACAAGACGCGATTAAAAATGGAATTGCCGCAAAGGCAAATTCAGTTAACAACGCTAATGCAACTGCCGCGAAGAACCTTGTTGAGTTCGATGGCTTTGAACAAAAATTCGAAGAAGCATTGATCAATCTCGAAAAAAGGAGAAATCTTTTTATTGGAAAAGCTAAGGATCTGGATTTTGATGGGGAATGGTTAAAACTAAAAGCTGACGCTAAACTTTGTTTAGCTGAAGCCAAAAAAGTTTCCAGCACCGAAACAGAAGAGAGATTGCAGAAAATGAATAATGATTTTTCAACCTTTATTAATGGATAAAAACATGAAAAAGACATTGAACTTTATTATCGCTGTTTGCGGATTATCCGTAATTTTATTTTCTTGTAATTCTACTCCCTTGAAAACGACAGATGTTTACATCTTAGTGGACAACACGGAAAAAATAGCTTCTCGTGAAGGATTGATTCCAACCAAAAGCATGCTGAAATTGATGAACGATGGTGGTAGTGTTACTTGGCAACAAATAAACGATGTTAGTTTAAACGCTAACAAAACCATCGAGGTTTCCATTCCGGATGACCCAACACCTGTACTGCGTGATGATGCACTCATACCATTCACCAAAGAATTTGAAAGTATGCGAAAAGTATTCTTGGGGCCTGTAGAAAAGGCAACAGATAACAGTAGTATATACAAACCACTTTGTATGGCAATGGAACATTTGCAAAAATCAAAAGGTAGCCAAAAGATTTTGGTTATTGCTTCGGATATGATAGAAAATTCCCAGTTTTGGAATTTCTACAAGGAGGACTTAACTTTTGAACAAGCAAAAAAGCAACTAGACAGTAGCGGATTCTCTATCCCCGAAGATACTCGTATTAAAATTGTGATTTTGTATCATGCTGATAACCAAAAGCATGAAAAACAACACGATAAAATGATGCAGTTTTGGAGAAAATTGTTTTAAAACGCGGAATTAACTTTTGAGGTAAGAGATAATCTTTAAACTATTGGAGCAGTGGAACAAGCCATAAACAAGCTTAGGTCCCTTCTGCCTCTACTAGTTGGTGTGAAAACTGAAGTAGTAAAAGTCAAAGATGTTATGTCTACGATTAACTACTACACAAAATTCAGGGATGGAATTGATGCACCGAGTATTATTCCTATTCAACAGACCCAGGAGTTTGCTAAGTTTATTGCAAAGTCAAAACAGACTATTCTTAAATTCAAGAAGTCGTTCAACGAGAATGATCTCCCTGAAGAATTGAATCGGATTTTCATGAAGATATTTTTAATAATATGCAAAGAAGATCCATCGGTAACTGTAGAAGACAATGTAGTATGGCTTAAGAAAACTCCTGGTATGAGAAAAAAAAGCACTGAATATGTATTGAAAGATTGGGGTGATGATTATCCTTACAAATTAAAGATGAGGTACTCATTTCAAGCATACGAATATGTGATCAACTATTTTGATATCATTCCTCTCATAGAAGAACTTGAATCAAAAATGTAAAATAACTTAACCGTCATTAAATGACAAGCCCTTTTCAATAATACGAAAAGGGCTTTTTTATTGTTATTTGACTTTTTATATTTATATGATATTATAAAAAAAATGATTATAAAAATATGAACCTTAATAAAAAAATACTACTTTGGGTACTACCCTTCTTATTACTATCTGCTTCGTGTTCAAGAACTAACGAAGAAGAACTTGTGGGAGACGATCTCACCACCATCAGAACTGAAATTCCCTGGTTTGGCGAAGCATATTATTTTGCCTTTTACGGGAGACAAGTTATCGTTAAAATTGACGAAGATCTGATTGTGATAGATCCGATCATTGATCCTAAATCAGATAGTTTGTATGATGATATTAGTAACTTGATTACTGATTTAAAAAGCAACAAGTTTGATCAGACAATAGAAATGTTGATCAGACAATCTGACTCAATGAAACTTGATGATTTTGGATACAGGTTACTCTTAAAGAAATTCGCTAAGGAGGTATTTCAAGATCAGTCAAAAAACTTCAGAGAAGTTGTTCTGTGGTATGGATTACGTAGCAAAAATCTTGATGCGACAATATATACCAATCAAAAGAAAATTGCTTGTTTCTTTCAATCAAGCGATACTTTTATCGTTCAAAAAAGCAACAGTAGATTTCTGGAATTTTATCCTTTTTTCAATTTTAAAGATCTTATGTATTGGAATGAAACAAGATTAGATTCAGGAGTATACGCTAACATCAACGAACTGGGGTTTGAATTTTTTCCTGAGAAAACAAAGAATGATTTAAAATTTGAGAATCATAAGCAACCTTTATTAGGTAAAAGAATTCAGAAAAAAAGAAGATCATTCAACGTTGATGGTCAAGACTACGAAATTGTACTGGCTTACAACAGAAACTTGGTAAAGTACTTAAACGATATACCAATGAGATTCGTCGGGAATCACCTCGTAGAGTTAAAGCTCAGTGACGAAGCACAACAAAGACTGAACGATAAAATTCCTGGATGGCTAGAAGGCAAAACGTATCCTGAAAAAGTTGATTTTTTATTGAAACTCGTTGACGGTGTCTTTACTTATGAAAGAGATCCGCATGAAAAATTTAATTTTGTAGAGCAATCGTTTTACGAGGACAATGAGGATTGTGAAGATAGAGGAGTGCTATTTTGTTATTTAGCCAAAAAATTTATTGGAGCAGAAATCATACTCCTTTATGGAGCTGTTAATGATACAGTTGCACATGTCTGTGGTGGTA
>CAZRUN010000014.1:6839-14102 GCA_964603415.1 uncultured Candidatus Saccharibacteria bacterium
CTACCCTTTAGAAAAAGGCATGAACATTTTTCGCCACAATGGTCATAATTATTTACTTTGTGACCCAGGAGCGAGCCCTGGTGGAACTGCTTTTACCCAAAAAAATCTCCGTACAACAGTCGGAGTATTAAAATAGTCACACATTAAAACATAGCGGACCGCTTTTAAACGGTCCGTTTTTTTATTTCGCAATTTTAGCCGCTTCAGTAAACTCAATAGAGAGTAGCTTCGATACCGCATCAGAGCCCATAGTAACCCCATAGAGAGTCCCAGCCCGAGACATGGTCTCTCTGTTATGCGTCACGACAATAAGCTGCGTGTGAGACGAGAGCTTCTCAAGCATATCTCCATAACGGCGTGAATTTGCCTCATCAAGCGCTGCGTCTGTCTCATCCAAGACTAAGAATGGCGGCGGATTAACTTGAGAGATAGCAAAGAGAAGCGCAATGGAAACGAGAGATCGTTCTCCTCCAGAGAGCATCGTTAACTCTTTTACTTTCTTGTTTGGTAGATCAACGTGAATATTTACTCCTCTCTCAAATTTTGGAAGTAACGATTCTTCTTCATCTTCCTCTTCTTCAGTATCAGTATTCTTCTTAAGTTCAGCAACAAGAGACAGAAACGCATTTCCGCCACCAAACATAAGTTTGAAGAACTCACTAAATCGTATATTTATCTTATCAATTCCTTTATTAAATTCAGCTCGTACGGTATCACGAAGCTCATTAATGAGTTTAAGCAATGATTCAATACTTTCGTTTAGATCAATAAGTTCTTTACGTAGATATTCGTCACGAGTCTTTGTGTCTTCATACTCTTTAACAATATCACCACCTGATCCCCCACCAACTTCTTCGAGTTTCAAACGTAACCGATCAAGAGCACGACGTTCGGTTATAAGTGTATCCTTACCAAGCAATGGACCAGATTCAGCACCATCAAGAGATATAACCAAAAACGGTTCGAAGATTTTCTTTTCTTCTTCCATCATCATCCTGTCACGTAAAATATGTTCACGATCAAGTTCTATCTTTGATTTTTCACCCAAAAGTCGAGTCTTCTCAACACGAGCTTTATATTGCTCTGCTTCACTAGAGCGAAGCTCTGCTTCTTTTTCAGCCAAAGCTTTCAATTGCAGTTTCTCATCTTCACTTAAAAGATGTACCGATTTAGTATTTGCATCTATCTCAGTCTGTAAGCTTTGCTGCAGCAGCAGAGCCTCTTTAAGTTCTTCGCTCGTATCTTCAATTACTTGAGGCTCCTCTTTTTTACCACGCCAGTTAGTTAAAAATGTCTTAACTTTCTCGCCAAGTGCGCGCAGGGATTGTGATATAGCAGCAAAATCACCACTACTAGTTTCAAGAGCGGCATCAATCTCACTGGTGATTTCTTCACAAAATTCTACAAACTGTTTCTTTGGTAGTGTTATATGTTCGTCCCGCTGCGGAGCGCTCCGCTGTGGTTTACCGAGTGCATCAATGAGTCCTTCTGTTCTCCCTAATTGACGCTCAAGTGTTTCGCGCCCACGAAGAAGAGCAGACTTCTCTCCGCTAATTTTATCCAGTACAGATTTAATACTTTGAATCTCATCGGTATTTTGAACAGGAACAGTATTTTCAACATCTCGATATGATCTAAGCTCGTTCTCAACTCGAAAAAGTTCTGTATTGATAGATTCTTCACGTGCTGACAATATTGCTTCAGAACTTTTTTCGTAGTGATAGTACCGGCGAGACAGTTCACGGCGAGCTTCTTCAGCTTCATTGAGTTTTTCAACTTGGCGACGCAGGAAGTTAAGATGCGGAGCGAGTTCGCGGCGAGCAGATTCAGTCTCTCCTATATTTATCTTCGATTTTTCATGTTTACGCATTGCATCGCGAATACGAATCTCATAGACGCGTAGACCCAATGCATCATCGATCATACTGCGACGCTCTTTAGCTGTAGCAGAAAGCAATCGATCAGCTTCACCTTGTGAAATGATATGGTGACCGCTCGATCCAATATGAACAGACGACAGAAGATCGGTCACATCTTTCAAGCGAACTTCACTTCCTTGAATACTGTAGACACTATGACCATCAGCATAGAATTCGCGAGCTACAGTAACAGTATCAAAATCAATAGAGACATTCTTACCAACATCACTCGCAAGAGAAAGACGTCGTTTTGAATTATCAAAAGAGATAGCAACTTTGAGTTTACCAGAAGCAGAACTTGATTTAGAACCCTTGAACAATAAATCAGATGTTCCCTTTCCACGAAGAGATTTCATTGATTGTTCACCTAGTACAAAACGAATAGCCTCAACAACATTTGATTTACCCGAACCATTTGGTCCAACAATACCAGTGATCGGAGAATCAATCGAAATAACAGCCTTTTTACCAAAAGATTTAAACCCTGAAATTTCGATTGCTTTTAACATACTGTTTAATTAATCAAGCCACTTCTTTTTCTCAAGAGCTACTCGTGCAGCGCTCTGCTCGGCTTCCTGTTTGGAATGACCTTTACCCTCAGCAATACGATCATCACCCAAAAAGATACCGACGGTAAAATGCTTATCATGATCTGGACCTGACTCGCTCAAGACTTTGTATACTGGAGTAACAGACATATGTTCTTGAGATTTTTCCTGAATCAGACTTTTTGCATCTCGCCAGAGTTTCTTTTGTACAATTTCACCAATGTGAATACACAGATTTTCTTCAATGAATATCTTTGCAACATCATAGCCCTGGTCCTCATACAGTGCACCAACAACTGCTTCAAATGTATTAGCTAAGATATACGTACGCGCTTTACCAATATCGCGCGTCTCACCTTTTGACAACAGAAGATACTCATTCATCTTAAGATCTAAGGCAACATTTCCAATAATATTTGCATTTACAAGCGCACTACGGTAGGCAGTGAGCTCTCCCTCTGCTCTATCAGGATATGTTTTGTATAAAAAATCAGTTACGATAAGTTCAATCACCGCATCACCAAGAAACTCAAGGCGCTCATTGTGCCCGAGTCCTAACTTTGAATTCTCATTCAAATATGAACGATGAATAAAAGCTTGCGTCAGGATATCCTTATTTTTAAATTGTACATTAATTGATTTTTCGAATTGTGTAAAATCTATCATGATTAATTACTTAACTTTTTGCTACTAGCGTTTCTCTTTGTATCAGTCACAAGTTCTGTAGCCTTACTCAAAAGAGGAATAATGTTTTCGTACAAGTTCAGGTTTGGAATGTTAGCCAATGGGAACCATTGCGCTCAATCAAGTCCACCAGTCTTCTCAAGATGTAAATCAACTAATTCACTACGTGCAAGGAAATAGACGGCTTGTTTTTTAATCTTTCCTTTAACTGGATGTGATGCAATATATTCATTGCGGCCAAGCTCATCTTCGATGACAACATCGATGCCGAGCTCTTCCTTGATCTCGCGTGCTGCCCCTAGGCGCTCGTCTTTCATATCATCAATACCTCCCTTAGACAAAGTCCAGAAACCGAATATATCGTGCACAAGAGCAAAATAGATAACATCATTGAATACTGAGTAGATAACAGCTCCAGCCTTTTTCTCAATCGGCAGCGTATCAGGATCAACAACGATTGGTGTTTGATTTCGCTTCTCAACACGATGAGGATTCTTCCCTGTCTCAAGTTTGCCCGGTTCACCCATTTCTTTATAGACAGCACCCAAGACTCCGTTAACGAATTTAGGAGACATGTCTGAGCCAAACGATTTCGCAAGTTCAATAGCTTCGTTGATAGCAACTTTTGGCGGTACATGTTCACGGTCACCAAAGAGAAGTTCAGTGAGTCCAATACGCAAGATATTACGATCAATGATACCAATCTTTTCAATCGGCCACTCTGGAGCTGCTTTAACGATAACATCGTCAAGAATTGAACGCTTGGACAATATTAGTTTTGAGAGCTCACGCGCAAAAGCCGCATCAGGATGCCCTGGTGCGAATTCAACGATATTGCGATTTACAATAGTAGGCACTTCCTCAATCAAGAGAGACCGAAAATCCCATTCAAATAAAGATTGAAGGACAATGGAACGAGATAAATGCCGATTTGCCATAAAACAAAAATGATGAAATTAAAAAAGAACGATTACTAAGTGGAGCTATTTACTAGCGCGCTTTTTAGCAATCTTTTTTTCTACTTTTTTGACTACATCAATAACCTTCTTACCATTGTATTGACCTGTTTTCATGTCAACACGGTGACGAAGATGTACTGATCCTGTTTCCTTATCGGTAACAGTTGCGATAGCCTTCAAAGCATGATGCGAACGACGGTTCCCCGTGTGCGCTTTTGTATGTCTCATTCGAATAACCATGTACTACTTATAGCAAAAATAAGGGAATTTTGCAAATTTCCTATATGGAATTAAGGATTATTTTGTGATACTATGACTTTATGGAAAATCAAGAGAAACTTCATGGGATGCGTCATACCTTAGCCCATTTAACGGCAGCGGCAGTCAGCACGCTCTACCCTCATGCTCAAAATGCAATTGGACCATCAGTTGATAATGGTTTTTACCAAGACTTTGACATGGGTGATACAAAATTAAGTGAGGATGACCTCCCTAAAATCCAAGCAACGATGGTTGAACTCTTAAAGGAGTGGACTTCTTTTGAGCGCCGTGAAGTTACTATGGATGAAGCACTGAAGGAGTTTTCTTGGAATACATACAAAACCGAACTTATCCAAGAATTCAGCTTAGAAACTAAAACACTTACATTCTATACATGCGGTGGTTTTGTAGACTTATGTAAAGGTGGACACGTAAACAATCCAGCAGCAGATATTCCAATAGACTCTTTCAAACTCGATCGTGTTGCTGGTGCATATTGGCGCGGTAACGAAAAAAATAAAATGCTTACTCGTATCTATGGACTAGCATTCGAAAACAAAACTGATCTTGATGCATATATCCACCAACAAGAAGAAGCAAAAAAAAGAGATCATAAAATATTAGGACCCCAGATGAAGCTCTACACTATCTCATCTCTTATTGGACCAGGGTTACCATTAATGCAACCCAAAGGAATGGTCATCCGCAAAGAAATTGAAGATTATCTTTGGAACCTGCATAAAAACAAAGGCTATAGTCGTGTTTGGACACCTCATATTGCCAAAGTTGATTTATATGAAAAATCCGGACACGCCGCAAAATTTGGTGACGAGTTGTTTCGAGTACAAGGCAAAGAAGATGCTTTTATAATGAAACCAATGAACTGTCCGCACCATATGCAAATTTTTGCCGACAATCAATTTTCCTACCGAGACATGCCGGTACGATATTTTGAACCCGCAACAGTGTATCGCGATGAAAAATCCGGACAACTAGGTGGGCTGACTCGAGTCCGTGCTATCACACAAGATGATGGACATTTGTTTTGTAGAGTAGATCAAATCGGACAAGAAGTTAGTACCATTGTTTCTATCATTCGTGAATTTTATACAACTATAGGAATGATGGATTCATACTGGGTATCATTATCTGTGCGAGGCGAAGATAAAACAAAATATCTTGGAGAAGATGCTGCATGGGAAATAGCCGAAAATGCATTAGACCAAGCAGCTAAAGAAAATAATTTAAACTACAAACGTGTTCCTGGTGAAGCTGCTTTTTATGGCCCAAAACTCGACTTTATGTTTAAAGATGCAATTGGGCGTGAATGGCAATTAGCAACTATTCAGTGTGATTTTAATTTACCTGAACGATTTGAATTAGAGTTTACTAATAAAGAAGGCGTTAAAGAAAGACCTGTCGTTATCCACCGCGCTATCTCAGGATCATTAGAGCGATTTATGGGTGTAATAATTGAGCATTTTGCCGGAGTATTTCCTGTATGGCTGTCCCCTGTGCAAGTTACAATCGTTCCGGTCCGAAATGAACAGCACGGCGAATATGCAAATAAGATGTTAGACGCCTTGAGAGAGAGAAACATCCGAGCTGAAATTAGTAATAGCGATGATTCACTAGGTAAAAGAATTAACAGTGCCAAAGCTCACAAGGTCCCTTATGTCATCGTCATTGGAGACAAGGAAATGGAGTCAGGTAAGCTAACTATTGAAGCACGGACAGAGAAATTGGAAGATGTTACAATAGATATGTTTATGGAAAAACTCCAGGACGAGATTAAAAATAAAACACTAAACTAATATGGATAATACACTGTACAATTTAATGCACCAGCTCACACAAGAACAAAAGTCACTCTGGCGTATTAAGAAAGATTATGCAAAAGATGCTATTAAGAATACTGAAGTTAAGAAGTTCTGGATGCAGTTAACAAAAGAAAAAGAAGCTCAGATAAAGAGTCTCAAGGAACTACTCAAAAAGAATTTGAAATAATAAAAGAGAGAGCATAACGCTCTCTCTTTTATTATATTTTTACATGACCACGTCTTCTCACTGTATACATTCGTCTCTTGAAGATATAGGCAATGATGGAATTAATGATCCACGTTAAGATAAGAAGTCCTATCAGATAGAAGATTCCAAAAGAGGTAAATGGTGGTAATTCACTTTTACCCAAATACGCAATGAGTCCAGAGATAACTCCAATAGTAGTAACAAGCTGAAGTGATGAGATTGTTGTTTTTGTACTCTCAGCCTGAAGCGATCCAAGCATATCAAGGGCTGACTGGAGATAGTTCTTCGTCATTGCCCACAGGCTCTTAATATAATCATGCGTATCAAGTAAATCTTCAAAACGCAAAGATGTTACCGGAACCAGATCATCATCCCCCTCAACAACAGTGAGTTTCTGCCTTGTTTTAACATAACTAGGCATTTGATTAATACGCGCTTCGATCAAATTGATCGTCCCCTGATACCCTTGTAGCTCCGTACGAAGCGGTTCAATATCAGTACCTTTGATTTTCTCTGATTCAAGTATGACTTTAATCTTTTCCCATAGGATTCTATGTATAGCCAAATATCTCTCAAGCTGCATTTTAAATTCTCTAAAAAAGATCTGTGCTTCAACGATAGTCGTAGCTTGTTTAATACTCTTAGGGTTCTCAACAACCATTATTGATGATCCTTTATATATAGAAGTTTCCTTCCCTTTTACAACACTATGTAACCTCTCTTTAGAGAAAAAGAGTTCATTAATATCAGATTCTCCACCATCAGATACAACAAACATATACGGCAAAACTGTCGGAACGCTGGCTAGCTCTTTTGGAATTGGTGCTCCTTTGCTAAACAGATATGTGACACCTTTCGATAATA
>CAZRUN010000014.1:14112-15253 GCA_964603415.1 uncultured Candidatus Saccharibacteria bacterium
ATCTTTTGTAGCCTCAACGTCAGAAACCTCGTTTGTTGAAACGATCATAAGACCATCTTCGTAGATCTTGCCTGAAATACCACTGTTGGTTTCAAAAACAATATATTCAAATTCAAGAGTAATTCGTTCACTCGATTTAAGATCAAGATTTTTTCGTAACGAAGTAAGATCCCCACTAACGAAAAAATCAGTCGGACCATTGATATCAATCAGTTTCCAAAGCTCCGATAGATGGAGCGTCGTTCTTTGAAACCAAGTACCAATGTGAAGTGTATGTATCTGCATATACACTAGATATCTAGATTAGCGTATTTAGCATTAGTCTGAATAAATGACTTACGTGGTGCAACTTCTGATCCCATCAGCATATCAAATATACGATCTGCTTCTTCTGCGTCATCCACATGTACTTGCTTTAAAATACGAGCAGCTGGATCCATAGTTGTTTCCCAAAGTTCTTCTGAGTTCATTTCTCCGAGACCCTTGTAACGCTGAATGTGAATCTTCTTAGCTTTCTTTTCTGCTTGTTCTTTTGTCTCCTCTTCACCTTCAATCTGCTCTTGCTCGTCTTCAATGATGATTACCGCGGCAGGATCACTACCAGTTAGCGCATCACGTTCTTCATCAGAATAAGCGTACATAACCTCCTTCCCTTTCTTAATCTTAAACAATGGTGGTTGTGCGATATAGATAAATCCTCCATCAATGAGCGGACGGAAGTAGCGGTAGAATAGAGTTAAAATAAGTGTACGGATATGTGCACCATCAACGTCCGCATCGGTTGCAATGATAATTTTATGATAACGTAATTTTGAAATATCAAACGTATCTCCAATAGCTGCACCCATAGCAACAACGAGGTTTTTAATCTGTTCACTACCGAGCATGCGATCGAGACGTGCGCGCTCAATGTTTAAGATCTTTCCGCGAAGTGGCAAAATAGCTTGAGTGCGACGATCACGTCCCATTTTAGCAGTACCGCCCGCAGAGTCTCCCTCCACAATGAAGAGTTCAGATTCTTCAGCACTCTTAGTTGAACAGTCAGCCAGCTTACCTGGAAGTGTCATGCCTTCGAGAGCACCCTTACGAAGCACTGAATCCTTTGCAGCTTTCGCAGCCTTGCGAGAGCGCATAGCAAGCG
>CAZRUN010000014.1:15263-18832 GCA_964603415.1 uncultured Candidatus Saccharibacteria bacterium
TTAATGATAGATTTAGCCTCATCAGGATTCTCTTCAAAGAAACTAGTTAGTGCATCTCCAAATACGGTGTTAACGGCCCCCTGAGCTTCTGTAGAGCCAAGTTTACCCTTAGTCTGACCCTCGAACTGAATCTCTGGCATTTTAATAGAAACCACAGCCACAAGACCTTCAAGAACGTCGTCTCCACTAAATCCGCCGTCAGCTTCCTTAGCAAGTCCAGCCTTTTTAGCGTATGAGTTAATAACACGAGTAAGTGCCATTTTGAATCCAGTGATATGTGTTCCATATTCAGGGTTAGCAATATTGTTTGCAAACGCAACAATACGAGTTGTAACATCATCAACATAACGGAAGACAACTTCAACACCAACATTTTCATGATCTTTCTCTACACGGAAGATACTTGGATGAATCGCTTTTTGGAATTCAGTATAATGCTCAACCAAAGAAACAAGTCCACCTTCGAAATAAAAAGTATGACTTGGTAATTCAAGAGCAAGCTCTTTAAACCAAAAGACACTATCAGGATCAGTTTTCTTCTTAGTTAAGACCGCATCACCCATCTGACGCGCATCAATAGTCGCAATACGTAGCCCACGCACTAAATACGCCTGCTGACGAAAATGGTTAACAATGGTATTTAGATTAAATTCACGATCCTTAAATATTTCTTCATCTGGTTCAAAGGTAAAAATAGTTCCGCGCAACTTTGAAGACTCAACTTTTTTTACATCTGCTTTTTTTATACCCTTTGAATATTCTTGCACGTATTTTCCACCATCACGATGTACTTC
Organism: uncultured Candidatus Saccharibacteria bacterium; assembly: GCA_964603415.1. Classification (GTDB taxonomy): domain Bacteria; phylum Patescibacteriota; class Minisyncoccia; order Phycocordibacterales; family UBA9973; genus 2-01-FULL-33-17. Next base: position 16,058 of record CAZRUN010000014.1, read on the forward strand.
TGCTTTAGTATACACAGACAATGCGTTCACAACTGATGCTCCCACGCCATGCAAACCTCCAGACACCTTGTATCCAGATTCATCTCCTCCAAACTTACCTCCCGCATGAAGCGTTGTCATGACTGTCTCAAGTGCAGAGACTTTTGTCTTAGAATGAATACCTACTGGAATACCGCGACCATTGTCGGCTACACGGATTCTATTACCAGGTAGCAATACAACTTCAATGTTGGTACATTCTCCAGCCATCGCCTCGTCACGTGAGTTATCAAAAATCTCCCAAACCAAATGGTGGAGACCTTCAAGACCGGTAGAACCGATATACATTCCGGGCCGGCGGCGTACCGGTTCGAGTCCTTCGAGAACGGAAATCTCATCTGCTCCGTATGATTTTTTGGATGTGTCTTTTGCTGCCATATATAGGCCTAGTATAGCATATGGGGGTACAGAATAACACCCTATTTCTAGGGTGTTATTGCCGAAATCTACCGTATTTCTGCACCTTCAATGTCGAGTATATTCTGAGTGATGGATTCCATAATGGTAACCACCTCAGTATCAGTTAATGTCCGATCTTTGGCCTGAAAGACAAGCCTGTAGGCGTACGAGACTCTACCCTCTTTGGTAAATGTATCCACAAGCTGAGGCTCTCGAGCAAGAAGCGGCGCTGCTGCATAGATATCACTAAGCACTGAGGCTTGCATATCAACAGGGAGCCATACAGAGATATCACGGGTAATAAATGGATAACTACTCCAAGAGGTAAATATGTTCGTCTTTGGGTCAATAACCAAAGGAGAAGACCCAGAAGAACTATATTGATCAAGAGTTAATTCTTTTGATTCTTTTTTGTCCACATATGCAACATGTATTTCTTCTACACCATACAAAAAGACGGTTCCAATCTCAAATATCTTAACTTCATTTTGTCCCAAGAGTGGCGCATTCAAACGGTTAAGCTCGTAACTTTTCTTGAGTCCATCAAGTAGATTAGTTCGGAGAAAATTCTTATCAGAGGCTGAAGCCAAGACTTCAACATCACCAGTATTAGTGAAAGAATAGGTCATAACTTCACAGTATCCTTTTTCCAGTAAATCACTGCGGACACTCTTCATCTTCTCATATACACTATTCTCTTTCGGCGAAAAATCTATCTTTGGAATTACCGGTGTTACTTTATCATAACCATAAATTCGTCCAATTTCTTCTACCATGTCTATTGGGTTTTCTAGATAAAGTCTTAAGCTTGGTACAACAACTTCAAATGATCCATTATAATTTTTGTATGAAAAAATATTAATTTTGAGTATTTGCACTACTTCATCAGTTGTTATAGTGCCCCCTACTTTTTTATTCACAAAGTCTGTAGTAAAAGAGATACTCCTCTCCTCTTGTTTATGTGGGTACACATCAACAATGTCTTCGATAACAGCATCCGGATTTGTCTCAATGAGTAAGGCTGTTAACTCAAGCATCCCAAAATCACATAGCTCCGGAGACAAATCATTCTCAAATCTCTTTGCTGCATCAGACAATGCTCCAATTCGGCGAGCAGTCTTGCGGACACTCGATGGATTGAAGTTTGCAACCTCAATCACGATGTCAGTTGTCGTATCTTCGATTCCAGAATTAGCTCCGCCCTTAACGCCCCCCAAAGCTAAACTCTCTCCCTCTATATTTGCAATGACAATATCAGTATCTTTAAGCGTTGCTACAATCTTTTCTCGCCCAACAAGCTCAAGCTTTTCTCCTTCCTGCGCCTCTGTAACAATAATCTGTTGGTTAGGAAATTTTCTAAGATCAAATGCGTGAGTCGGTTGACCACAATTGAGCATGACAAGATTTGTCGCATCAACGATATTGTTAATACTTCTTTGTCCAACACTTTCAAGATGCTTCACCACCCACTCTGGACTTGGTCCAACTTTTATATTACGAATGATGCGTGCGGAATATCTGCGAGCAGATTCATTTTTAATCTCAACAGTTAAATTTGTTTTTTGTATTTCTTTTTTTGCGAGAATATCAGTATACGTCTTTGTTGGGTCAGTAAATGGGATTCCAAGTTGCCCGGATAGTTCGCGAGCTACGCCGCTGTGAGACAACAGATCGTGGGCGCGGTTTGGAAGAATATTAATATCAAGAATGACATCCCCATCAGACAATGTCTCCATACCTTCAACCTCTGTTAGATGATACGTCAAAACATCGTGCAGTTTTTGTGCATCGGGAGCGTCTGGTATATACCATTTGAGCCAGTTATAACTAATTTTCATATTTTTGTTTTTTCTTCTGAGAGAAGAAGACTATTATCATTATGACTATAAAAAGACCTACTCCGAATTGGGCCCATGACAGAGCATTGTTAGGATCATCGGGATGGTTAAACAAAACAAATGGTTTATACACCAAAAGCCAAAGACTGAATATTACAATAAGAATTTTTTTCCATTTTTTCATATACATCTTATACTACACATTAAAAGAGTCCTTTTTGGCTCGCAAATTTACCTTCTTTATTTTTAACCTGATTTAGCACCTTCGTAATATCATCAATGAGTGTTATTCCGCGGTATATTTGTTCATCAGCCTCTTTTTTTTCTGCCGGAGTCTTATAAACATTTTTTTGATCTCTGACTTTTTCTATTTCTTTTTTGAAAGCTATTATCTTACCAACAAGTTCGTCTTCATGACTATTTCCATTAAATCCCTTAACATCTTCTAAAAACGAAGAGACTTCTGGTAGGTCAGCACCTTTGTCACGCAAAGCATTGT
>CAZRUN010000014.1:18919-21525 GCA_964603415.1 uncultured Candidatus Saccharibacteria bacterium
GAAAATGGCCGAATTGTGTTCCACCCATACTTTTTCTAATATGGTCTTCTTCTCCCCAGAAACTAGTTATTGTACCAAGCACTGCCCCGTATTCCGGTGCTGTCTTACTTCTGATATGTTCTATATAACTATCAACTTTTTCAATTCGGTTTTTAAGAATCTCAACATACTGTGGAGTAAGGTCAAAATCTTCCCGTACTTCTTCTAGTCTTTGACTAATATCAGCCAGTTCTTTCTCAATGGGACCAGTAATATCCTTAAACGTTTCTGTTCTTTTAAATGGTCTTGTTTCTTCTTTGAATTCTCGGACACCGGCACTTATTTATTAGATCAAAGAATATTCCTCTTTCTTCTTAATTCTCTCCTTTTTGAGAGATGCGATCTCTTGATTTGCATTCTCTATGTCAGCTAACGTTTTTGGCTGTCTCACTTCTTTTACTGATTCTGTTTGTGTAGTAAGTATAGAATGGTCAGTCTCTTGGTTTGCATCCCCTTTTTTATTTTTCTTAAAAAATTCAAACATACGCATATCTAAAACTGATTTAATCTAAGATCCCCCTGGTAAAACAACCTCACATCCGGAATATTCCAACGAATCATAGCAATACGATCAAGTCCACCACCAAATGCGAATCCTTGGACTTTTTCAGGATCAAATCCAGCATTTCTTAGAACATTCGGATGTAGCATTCCCCCTCCCATCATTTCAAGCCACTTGCCATTAAATTTGGCGTGTACTTCAACTGATGGTTCCGTAAATGGGAAGAAGCTTGGACGAAATTCAATTTCTGTATTTTCTCCTAAAACTTTTTTATAGAATTCAACAAGTACTCCTTTCATGTGCGAAATGTTTATATTCTCACCAACCATACAACCATCGATCTGAAAGAACTGCATTTCATGTGTTGCGTCAGTTGATTCATTGCGAAAGACTTTACCAATTGAAATAAAGGCATTGGGTACTCTATTCTCTTTTTGTGCTTGCTCTAGAGCACGCACAGTCACAGTAGTCGTATGAGTACGCATAACCGTTTCTGATTTGTCCTTTATCCAAAACGCATCTTGCATATCTCGAGCAGGATGATCTTTCGGGAAGTTGAGAGAATCAAAACAATACCACCCAGTCTCAAGTTCTGGTCCCGTAGCGACCTCAAAACCCAAGTCCTGAAAGACTTGGTACGACTCCTCCTGAAGGAGGGTTAATGGATGAAGAGTGCCGGGTAACATGTCTCCATACTACCCTTTTTTAGGCTTTTTCTCAAATTTAGTTAGATGCCAGAATTTCGTTAATTGTGGTGCGTGTGTTACCACCAACAATACCATCAGCAGTCAATTTATATTCTGTTTGGAATTTCTTAACAGCAGTTTCTGTCATTGGACCAAATGAACCATCGGCCTTGCCGGTAAGGTACTCACCTTCAATCAAGAATTCTTGGAGTATTATTACTTCTGGACCCTTACTACCCTTTTTGAGTGTCTGAGTTATTTTAACACTAACAACAGGTTTCTCTTCTGGAGTTTTTGGCTCTTCAACTGGTTTTGTTGGAGGCGTATCAGTAATAACAACATCTTTTGGATCGCTTTCTTGTTTTACGACAGGATCATCATTTGATGGAACAGTAGGATTCTCTGTAACTGGCGCAGCTGGCACAGTATTATCAATTGGAGTAGTAGGAGTTTCTCCTGTTGGAACAGGATTAATAGCAACATTTTCATCAGCCACAGTTACAACTGTGGTTCCAAAGATTTTCTGAGACAAAGCCATTTCTGGATGAATTTTAAGATAGAAAGCTCCGAACGTTGCCGCACAGAGAAGCAAAAGAAGAATTATAAGAAATGTTAATGCTTTATTTGACATGACTATAGTATAGCACACTCTATATGATAGACTAGAGGTATGAGTGAAAAAAATCTAAAACTACTATTGGGATTAAGTCTTATTGTCTGCCTTACTGCTGGCATATTTGTTGCTTATGGAGATAATGGTCCCAAAAAATCTCAGAAACAAATGATGCATATTGGTTAAGAGGCGAGATATACTTTCTGTGCACGCGCGCAATCAGGACATTCGCTATTTGTACCATACGATTTAAAACCACAGGGTCTGTTAACCCACTCTCCTGTTTTGAGTGACGTATCATACTCTGCTATATCACGAACAAGGAGATCAATCTCTTCGTCTGTAATCCGAGCACTGTAGATCATATTCTTATCCCCCTTCTTCGCTTCAAGAAATTCAAGTTGTGATTGACTCACGCGATCAGTTTTTTTTACACCATGAATTAAATATGAATACATAGCCAATTGACGCATGTAATTACTAAGACGCCCATCGTCACTCTGTTTCTCAATCTCACTCTTTGTTTTAACACTTCCTGTTTTAAAATCAGTCACCCGTAATGTTCCATCTGGCAATATCTCAGTTAAGTCAATTTTTCCATAAAAAGATAAGTGAGGGAAAGCAGTATCATGATATGGCACAGATCGCTCACTCATACGATTTGATTCGATAGTCGGTAATCGTGTTTCAATCCAACGTGCAACAACATCTTCAGCTTCCCTCTTAAGCCGGTTAATTCGAGTGGTATCATACACACCTTGCTTGT
>CAZRUN010000015.1:0-449 GCA_964603415.1 uncultured Candidatus Saccharibacteria bacterium
AACAGCACCATCAAGTACACGAAGAGATCGCTTAACCTCTACAGTAAAGTCGATGTGTCCAGGAGTATCGATAATATTGAAACGGACTTTTTTAGTTTTGTCAGTTCCAGCATATGTTGGATTCCAAAAACAAGTCACCGCAGCTGAGGTAATAGTAATACCACGCTCCTTTTCTTGTTCCATCCAGTCAGTTGTTGTCTCACCATTGTGAACTTCACCGATCTTATGTGACACACCAGTGTAGTACAACACACGTTCTGACGTAGTTGTTTTACCAGCATCAATGTGCGCAATGATACCAAAGTTACGTACTTTCTCTAGAGGATAGTCTCGTTGTTCCATATTAATTAGATTAAAAAGTTGTGGTTAATAAAGTTACCAAGCAAAGTGAGCAAATGCTTTGTTAGATTCAGCCATCTTGTGCGTATCAGTACGCTTCTTAACAGCAG